>NZ_JBITIG010000004.1:175130-560292 GCF_044458745.1 Streptomyces sp. NPDC050418 | reverse complement strand
TGAGCGGAACCGGAAGCGGAATAAGCTTCCAGTTCACAGCGTCCTCGCTGATGTGCCTTCCGTAGAAGGACTTTTCAAAGGAACCGCGTCCGACCATGACGGTCGAGACGGGGTTGTCAATCTGGCGTTGACTTTTGGCACGCTGTTGAGTTCTCAAGGAACGGACGCTTCCTTTGTACTCACCTCAGTATTCACTGAGGTTTTCCGCCGGGCGCTTCCCTTCGGTGTTCCAAACTCTATCAGGCATTTTCCGTCTCCCTGACCACCCCTCCTGCGAGCACGCAGGACTAGATGGAGAGATACGATCCAGCTTGATTGAGGCCGCCCGGTTCCGGCGCTTGAAGCGCGTCGTTGTCCCGGGCAGGAGTACGACAGTACATCTGGCTTCAGGCGGACGCAAATCGGCGCTGGTGGGCCCTAGGTCCTTTGAACCGGGACTAGTTGTGCGGAAGCGTGACTTCTTATGACTTACGCTTCTGAACAGTGCGCCGTCCAGGACAGGCAGTGACGGCGTGTACGACTCTCCACTCCTGGGAGGCTCCTCATGACGTCTGTGACGTCCCCCCTCGCCGGCCGGGCCATCGGGCTCGCTGCTGTCCCCGACCCGGTCTTCTCCGGTGCGATGGTCGGCCCCGGTACAGCCATCGACCCTGTGCGCGAAGCCGGTGCCGCCGTCGCGCCCGTCGACGGCGTTGTCGTATCTCTGCACCCGCACGCCTTCGTCGTCGTGGACAGCGAAGGACACGGTGTGCTGACGCACCTGGGCATCGACACCGTTCAGCTCAATGGCGAGGGCTTCGAACTCCTCGTGAACAAGGGCGACACCGTGCAGCGCGGCCAGGCGGTCGTGCGCTGGGACCCCGCGGCGGTCGAGGCCGCCGGGAAGTCGCCGATCTGTCCGATCGTGGCGCTCGAGGCCACGGCCGAGTCCCTGTCGAACGTCATCGAGGATGCTGACGTGAAGGCCGGCGACGCTCTCTTCAGCTGGAAGTGACGTCATCGCCGCCGAGGGCGGCAGGTACGACATCCACCGCGACGGCCCGTGCCGTCGCATCTATCGGAGACGGTGAAATGGAGACAACGCTGCGAGGCGTCGGCGTGAGCCACGGTGTGGCGATCGGCGAGGTTCGGCACATGGGCACGGCGGTACTCGAGCCGCCGGCCAAGCAGATTCCCGCGGAGGAGGCCGAGCGCGAACAGGGGCGCGCCCGGCAGGCGGTCGAGGCTGTGGCCGCCGATCTGAACGCGCGGGGCAATCTGGCCGGCGGCGAGGCGCAGGCGGTGCTCGAGGCGCAGGCCATGATCGCTCAGGACCCGGAGCTCATGGCCGACGTCGACCGTCGTATTGCTGTGGGCAGCACCGCCGAGCGCGGTATCTACGACGCGTTCTCGCACTATCGCGAGCTGCTCGCCGGTGCCGGTGAGTACATGGCCGGCCGGGTGGCCGACCTGGACGACGTGCGCAACCGCATCGTGGCGCGGCTGCTCGGTGTGCCGATGCCGGGTGTTCCGGACAGCGACAAGCCGTACGTGCTGATCGCCCGGGACCTGGCGCCGGCCGATACCGCGCTGCTCGACCCGGCCCTGGTGCTCGGGTTCGTGACCGAGGAAGGCGGGCCGACCAGCCACAGCGCCATCCTCGCCCGCGCGCTCGGTGTGCCCGCGGTCGTGGCGCTGCCCGGCGCGGGTGAGCTGGCCGAGGGCAAGGTCATCGCCGTCGACGGCAGCACCGGCGAGATCTTCGTCGAGCCGACCGCCGAGAAGCGTGCCGAGCTCGAGGCGTCCGCCGCGGAGCGCAAGGCCGCGCTGGCGGCTTCCTCGGGTCCGGGTGCCACGTCGGACGGGCACAAGGTGCCGCTGCTCGCCAACATCGGCGGTCCGGCCGATGTGCCGGCCGCGGTCGAGGCGGGCGCCGAGGGTGTGGGTCTGTTCCGCACCGAGTTCCTGTTCCTGGACGACAGCAAGAAGGCGCCGTCCGAGGAGAAGCAGGTCGAGTCGTACCGCAAGGTGCTCGAGGCCTTCCCCGAGGGCCGTGTGGTCGTGCGGGTCCTGGATGCCGGCGCCGACAAGCCGCTGGACTTCCTGACGCCGGCCGACGAGCCCAACCCGGCGCTCGGTGTGCGCGGTCTGCGCACGCTGCTCGAGCACCCCGAGGTGCTGCGCACGCAGCTGACCGCGCTGGCCAAGGCCTCCGAGGGCCTGCCCGTGTACCTCGAGGTCATGGCGCCGATGGTGGCCGACCGTGCGGACGCCAAGGCGTTCGCCGACGCGTGCCGTGAGGCCGGGCTGCAGGCGAAGTTCGGCGCGATGGTCGAGATTCCGTCGGCCGCGCTGCGGGCCCGTTCGGTGCTGCAGGAGGTCGAGTTCCTCTCGATCGGTACGAATGACCTCGCGCAGTACACGTTTGCCGCCGACCGTCAGGTCGGTGCGGTGTCGCGGCTGCAGGACCCGTGGCAGCCCGCGCTGCTCGACCTGGTGGCCCTGTCGGCCGAGTCCGCGAAGGCCGAGGGCAAGAGCTGTGGCGTGTGCGGTGAGGCGGCGTCGGATCCGCTGCTCGCCTGTGTGCTGACCGGTCTCGGTGTGACCTCCCTGTCCATGGGTGCGGCATCGATTCCTTACGTGCGCGCGACGCTCGCCAAGTACACGCTCGCCCAGTGCGAGCGGGCCGCGTCCGCCGCGCGGGCCGCGGAGTCCGCGGAGGAGGCCCGCGCCGCCGCGCAGGCCGTACTGTCCGGCGAGTGAGCCTCGGCTGAGTGCTGTTCCGAAGGGGCGTCCCACCGCCTGGTGGGGCGCCCCTTCGGCGTCCGTCAGTGCGGATGCCCCTCGAATGGCCCCAGGTCGGGCGCCGCGCAGTAGTCGACACCTGATTCCGGGGGCAGCGGGTCTCCGGAGAGGGCGTCGGTGCAGTACGCGTCGAAGACCTCGGAGGCGGTGAGCGGGACGAGCAACTCGCCCTGCAGGCGCCAGCCTTGGACCCGGTCGGGTACGGAGGACCGGCGGGTGCGCATGACCAGGCCGCCGGCCGATGCCGTGGCGATGGCGACCGCGAGGACCGAGGTGAATTCCATGGCTTCCTGCTCGTCCAGGTCGATACGGCCGTCCGGGTCGCCGGAGGTGTGCAGGGAGGCCGTGAGGTCGTGTGTGGGGAGCGGGGTGCTGCACACCAGGTGGTGGGCCCCGTGGGCGGCGGTTTCCAGGATGCGGGTCAGGAGCCGGGCGGCCTGGCCGAAAGCGGCGCGGCCGATGTCCTTGCCGCAGTCGGCGCAGTCGCCGATGCCTGCCAGGACGGAGCTCGCGTACTCCCATGTGGACTGGCGGACCGCTTCCTCGATGAGGGTGGGGACCAGGAGACCGAGTGGGCTGCCGTCATAGGGGACGGTGGCTCCCGTGGCGCCGAGCTCGGCGGTGAAGAGGGAGCGGCTTGCCGCACGGTCCGGGTCCAGGGCGGTGTCCGCGCAGAACTCCTCGTACTCCTCGGGGTCGAACAGGGCCAGTGTGGTGTGCCGGCCCTGCGCGGCCATGGATCTGAGCAGGCCCTCGACCTGCCGGAGATAGGTGTCGTGGTCGTCGAAGGCGAAGCTGCCGTAGTGGCGCATCGCCTCGAAGTCCTCTTCGTCGGCGAGCACCCCGATGGTGCCGGTGACCTCGCGGCGCAGTGCGCGCCGCATCGTGTCCTGTGTGTGCTGCATGCTTCCCCCTGAGCACAGTCGGTCAGTGCTTCATCACCGTATGTGGTGGCACTGACACTCCGGGCCGAGGGGGAAGCGGTGCAGGTCAGCGGCGTGTGCGGGCCAAGTCGGCGTAGAACTGGAGGAGTTCCAGGCTGTCGACCGAGCCGGGGTTGACCGCCTTGTCGAGCGGGGTGCCCTGCAGGAGGCGCTTGACGGGGACCTCGATGCGCTTGCCGGTGAGGGTGTGCGGGACGCCGGGGGCTTCGATGATCTCGTCGGGGACGTGGCGCGGGGAGCACTGTTCGCGGATGGTCCGCTTGATCGTCGTCCGCAGGTCGTCGTCGAGGACCGCGCCGGGGGCGAGATCGACGAAGAGGGGCATCCAGTAGCCGCCGTCGGGCTGTTCGATGCCGATGACCAGGGATTCGCGGATCTCCGGGAGGCGTTCGACGGCCTCGTAGATGTCGGCGGAGCCCATGCGGACTCCCCCGCGGTTGAGGGTGGAGTCGGAGCGGCCGTGGATGATCACCGAGCCGCGGTCGGTGAGGGTGATCCAGTCGCCGTGGCGCCAGACGCCGGGGTAGGTGTCGAAGTAGCTGTCGTGGTACCGGCTGCCGTCGGGGTCGTTCCAGAAGTGGATCGGCATGGACGGCATGGGGTTGGTGACGACGAGTTCGCCGACCTCGCCGGTCAGGGGCTTGCCCTGGGTGTCCCAGGACTGGAGGTCCGTACCCAGGCAGGGTGCCTGGAGTTCGCCGATGTGGACCGGGAGGGTCGGTACGGCGCCGGCGAAGCAGCTGCAGACGTCCGTGCCGCCGCTGACCGAGGCGATCCAGAGGTCGTCGCGTACTTCGTCGTGCAGCCAGCGGAAGCCGTCGGGCGGCAGCGGGGAGCCGGTGGTGGCGACGCACTGGACGCGTGAGAGGTCATGGTCGCGGCCGGGGTGGACGCCGGCCTTGCGGCAGGCCATGACGTACGCCGCGGAGGTGCCGAAGAGGGTGGCGCCGGTCTGTTCAGCGATGGCCCACTGGGCGCCCGTGTCGGGATAGCCGGGGCTGCCGTCGTAGAGGATCACGGTGGTGCCGGTGAGGAGGCCGGAGACGAGGAAGTTCCACATCATCCAGCCGGTGGAGGTGTACCAGAAGAAGCGGTCCTCGGGGCCGAGGTCGCAGTGCAGACCGAGCTGTTTGAAGTGCTCGACGAGGATGCCGCCCTGGGACTGGACGATGGCCTTGGGCAGGCCGGTCGTGCCGGAGGAGTAGAGCACCCACAGGGGGTGGTCGAAGGGAACCTGCTCGAAGACGGGCTCGGTGTCGGCGGAGGTCAGGGCCGACCATTCGAGGGCGCCTTCGGGTGCCTCGGTGCCGAGCAGCGGGATATGGACGACGGCGCGCAGGGTGGGCAGCTCGGCGCGGAGTTCGGCGACGGTGTCGCGGCGGTCGTGCTCCTTGCCGCCGTAGCGGTAGCCGTCGACGGTGAACAGGATGACGGGTTCGACCTGTTGGAAGCGGTCGAGGACGCTGCGGGCGCCGAAGTCAGGCGCGCAGGAGGTCCACACGGCGCCGACGGCGGCGCTCGCGAGGAGGGCGACGACGGCCTGCGGGATGTTGGGCAGATAGCCGCTGACGCGGTCGCCGGGCCGGACGCCGAGCGCGCGGAGCTCGGCGGCGAGGGAGCCGACCTGGCGGCGCAGCTCGGACCAGGACACCGGGCGCTGCTCGTGGGTCTCGTCCACGTAGAGGAGCGCCGGCTCGTCGGGGCGGTCCGCGGCGGTGCGCAGCGCGTGCTCCGCATAGTTGAGGGTGCCGCCGGGGAACCACTGGGCTCCGGGCATGGTGCGGTCGCCGAGGACGCGCTCGTACGGCGTGGAGAAGCGGATGTCGAACCACTCCACCACGGCGGTCCAGAACGCCTCCAGGTCGCGGACCGACCACTGGTGCAGGGCCTCGTAGCCGCCTTCGGCGGGTGCGCCGTGGTGGGCGGCGGCCCAGTTCTGGAACCGGGTGATCCGGGCGGCGGCGATCCGGGCCTCGTCGGGCTGCCAGAGAGGCTGCGGTGCGGCGGTGGACATGGTGCGGCTCCCAAGCGGTACGCGGTGTTGACGCGGTGGGCGTGGACCGTACCCGCACAGGGTCCCTGCGTGCGGAGTGCGGCTGACAGGGACGATGCCATGTGATCGACTTCCGCACCATAGTGGCCTCCCACACGTCCGGCAGGTATGGGGCGTGCGTGGGTGGTGGTGCGCCACAGCGGCCTTGGGGACGGCGCGGGCGTGAAGATGTGCTCCTGCCTCGGGTGAACGGCAGTTGAACGCACCTTGTGCGCTGCGCACGCGATGACAGGGTGAGCGGTATGAACAGTCACGATCTGGTGCGCTCCGTACGGGCGGTCGGCGTGGTCGGCACGGTGCAGGCGCTGCGCACGGTCCGGGCCGCCTGGCGCAGGCAGCGGGCCGACGCGGCCGGGCTGCCGCGGCGCGGCGAGGAGCGGGCCCGCGTCCCCGGTCCCGTCAGCGGCGTGGAGCCCGGGCCCGGCGGCGGTGTCGTGCGGTTCGCGCGGTCCGAGCTGCGGGTGTGTGTGACGGCGGGCGGGGCCGTGTTCTGGGGCTGGGACGGTGCGGAAGCGGAGTCCTCGTACGCGCTGTCGGGGCTGCGGCCCGAGCCGGATCCGCGGGCGTTCCTGGAGCCGGACAAGGACGGCGGCTGGCGGGTGGTCTCCGAACGGGTCACCGTCGTCGTGTCGCGGCACGGCACGGTCGAGGTGCAGACGCCGGGCGGTGTGGCGCTGCGCCGTGAGCTGCCGCCGCGCTGGTGGGAGCCGGTGGGCGGGGGTGGTGCGCGCTGGGTGCAGCGGTCCGAGGTGGCCGCCGACGCGCGGTTCTTCGGGCTCGGCGGGCGGTCGGCGGGGCCGCGGCTGCCGGACGGGACGTACCGGCTGTGGAACACGGATCCCGGCGGGTCGTTCGGGCCCGGGGACGATCCGCTGTATCTGACGATGCCCGTGCAGATGGTGGTGGCGGACGCGGGGACGCATCTCGTCTTCCATGACAACGCGTGGGACGGCACGGTCGCGCTGCGCGAGGGCGAGGAGGGTGCGGGCTCGGGGCACGACCGGCCGGGGACCAGCGAACTCCGGATGGAGGGCGGCCCGTTGCGGTGCTGGGTGGTCGTGGGACCGCCGTCCCGCGTGCTGCAGACCTGGGCCGCGCTGACCGGGGCGCCCGCGGTGCCGCCCACGTGGGCGCTGGGGTATCAGCACGCACGGTGGGGGTTCGGGTCGGCGGCCGAGGTGCGCCGCGTGGTGGCCGGGTACCGCGAACGGGGGCTTCCGCTCGACGCCGTACATCTGGACATCGATCATTACGACGGGCACCAGGTGTTCACCGTCGACCGTGAGCGCTTCCCCGATCTGCCGGGCCTGGCCGAGGAGTTGAGCGCCTCGGGGACGCGGCTCGTCTCGATCGTGGATCCGGCCGTGAAGGCCGAGGCCGGGAACGCGGTGTACGACTCCGGGGTGGCCGAGGACGCGTTCGTCGTGGACGGGAAGGGCCGGCCGGTCCGGGGCGTGGTGTGGCCCGGCGAGTCCGTGTATCCGGACTTCACGGCGGCCCGGGTGCGGGCGTGGTGGGGCCGGCAGTACGCGGAGCGGCTCGGGCAGGGCTTCGCCGGGTTCTGGCACGACATGAACGAGCCGGTGTCGTTCGTCGCGTTCGGCGATCCCTCGCTGCCGCGTTCCGCGCGGCATGATCTGGACGGGCAGAGCGGCGACCACCGCGCGGCGCACAACATCTACGGACTCTGCATGGCGCGCGCCGCGTACGAGGGGCTGTGCGAACTGCGGCCCGCTGAGCGGCCGTTCCTGTTCTCGCGCTCGGGCTGGGCGGGGCTGCAGCGGTACGGCGGTACGTGGTCGGGGGATGTGGAGACGAGCTGGGCCGGGCTGCGGGCCTCGCTCTCGCTGGTCATCGGGCTCGGGCTGTGCGGGGTGCCGTACTCGGGCCCGGACGTGGGCGGGTTCGACGGCACGCCGTCGCCCGAGCTGTATCTGCGGTGGTTCCAGCTCGGTTCGCTGCTGCCGCTGTTCCGTACGCACTCGGCGCTGCGGGCCGGGCGGCGTGAGCCCTGGGTATACGGGCCGGAGGTGCTCGAACACGCGGGTGCGGCTCTGGCGCAACGGAGGCGGTTGCAGCCGTACTTCGTGACGCTCGCCCAGCTCGCGCACCGCACCGGCGCCCCGTATGTGCGGCCGCTGTGGTGGACGGCGCCGGAGGACCGGGCGCTGCGGGACTGTGACGACGCGTTCCTGCTCGGGGACGCGTTGCTGGTGGCGCCGGTCTTCGAGCCGGGCGCGGACCGGCGTGCGGTGCGGCTGCCGCGCGGCCGCTGGTACGACACGGCCACCGGGAGCGCGTACGACGGCCCCGGTCAGGTCCTGCTCGACGCGCCCTCGTCCCGTATCCCCGTGCTGGCGCGGGCCGGCTCCGTGGTGCCGGTGCGCGGGGAGGACGGGCGGACGGAGCTGGAGGTCTGGGCGCCGGTACGGGGCCGCGCGGGCGGCGGGCTCGTCGTGCGTGATCCCGGGGACGGGTGGGAGCGGGCCGAGGTCGAGCGCTATGTGACGCGGTGGAAGAACGACCGGGTGACGGTGGTGCGGGAGACGGCTTCGGGCGCTGCGGAGGTGGTGGAGGGGGTGCGGGTGCGGGGCGTCTGAGGGCGCGTCGTCCGGTTCCGGCTCAGTGCCTGTACTACCCGTACCGGCCCTCGAACCATGCCTCCGCCGCCACTGTGTGCAGGGGGAAGCCGAGTTGGGCCGGGGTGCGCAGGATGCTTCGATCCGAGGTCTCGTCGGTCGCGGTGAACGGGGGGAGTTCTGCGGCCGGGCGTGGGGGCAGGACGCCGAAGAGGAGCAGGTGGGAGTCCGGGGAGCTGAGGGCGTCGGCGAGGCGGACGTCGCGTTCGTCGGCCTCGACGCCGGTCTCCTCGTACAACTCGCGTACCACCGCGTGCCGCCAGTCCTCGGCGTGGTCGACGAAGCCGCCGGGCAGAGCGAGTCGACCGAGGGCGGGCGGGATGGCGCGGGTGATGACGAGCAGGCCCATGCCCTCGGTGTCGTGGACGGGCTGCAGGGCCACGGCGACCGGGAGCGGGTTGCGGTACGCGAAGGCGCCGCAGACCGTGCAGGTGCGGGGCCAGGTCGTGCGGTCGGCGTACGGGGCGCCGCAGCTCGAACAGTGCGAGTACGGGGCGGACTTGGCGGGTCTCTCGGCGGAGGCTGCTGGCTCGGACACGGGCGGGACTGTAGCGGATGGGTGGGGTGGGGCTGAATGGGGCTCCCGTGGTGAGGGGCAGCGGCAGTGGCGGGTGAGGGCGTGGTGAGGGCGCGCCGGGTGTGACCCCACCCTTCCCACGCGCCCCATCCGGCTGGTAGACGGATGGGCCATGACTCGACTTTCGCGTACGCGCGCCGCGTGGCGTGCCGTTGCCGTCCTCGCCGCCGCGCTGCTCACCGTGACCGTCGCGCCCGCGGGCGCCGGTGCCGATCCTGAGCCCAAGGCGCCCGAGGAGTTCGTGGCGCTCGACCGGGTGGACCGGACGATCCTGCACGAGATGCGCTACACGACCCCGCACAACTTCGTCGGCGAGCGGATCGACGGCTACCGGCAGCCGGTCTGCATCCTCACAAAGCCCGCGGCGCTCGCCCTGCGCAAGGCGCAGCGCTCGCTGCTGCGGCAGGGGTACTCGCTCAAGGTGTACGACTGCTACCGGCCGCAGCGGGCCGTCGACCACTTCGTGCGCTGGGCGGAGGATCTGGGCGACGAGCGGATGAAGGCGGAGTTCTATCCGAAGGTCGACAAGTCGAGGTTGTTCGAGGACGGCTATATCGCCGCGAAGTCGGGGCACAGCCGCGGTTCGACGGTCGACCTGACGATCGTGAAGCTGCCGGCGCAGCCGACGCGTCCGTACGTGCCGGGCGAGAAGCTCGTGCCGTGCTACGCGCCGCAGGCCGAGCGCTTCCCGGACAGTTCGGTGGACATGGGGACGGGCTACGACTGCTTCGACACCCTGTCGCACACGGATGATCCGCGGATCGTGGGCGAGCAGCGGGCCAACCGGGATCTGCTGCGCTGGACGCTCAGCGATGTCGGGTTCGTGAACCTTCCCGAGGAGTGGTGGCACTTCACGTACAAGCCCGAGGCGTTCCCCGACACGTACTTCGACTTTCCGGTGAGCAGGAGGTCCGTGAGCGGGCGCTGACGCGTCCTGGGCGGGAGGTGTGGTGGACGCCTCCCGCCAGGGTCGTCGACCGGCCTCGTCGCGGTCCTATCCGAACAGCCCGTCGACGATCCGCCGCAGTACGGCCTCCTCCTGGCCGGTGTCTTCCGTCCGCTCGTACTCGGTGAGCGCGATACCGGCGAGCGTGAACTCCTCGGTCAGCAACCGCACCGCCGCGATGAGCTCATCGACGCCGAGGCCGCCTGGTTCGGGGGTGCCGACGGCCGGGAACACCAGCGGGTCGAGGACGTCGAGGTCGATGTGGACGTACACCGCGTCGGCCCCTGTGGCGCGTACGGCGGCCAGGAGCGGCCCGGGCTGTGCCAGTTGCCCGACGGCGAGGTGCCGGATGCCGCGGCTCTCGACGAGGTCACGCTCCCCCGGGTCGAGCGACCGCGCGCCCGCCAGCACCACGCGCTCGGCCGGCAGGGTACGCAGGGGCCGCAGGCCCTTCGGCCCGTCCCCGATGAGCGCGCGCAGCACCATGCCGTGGAAGGCTCCCGACGGTGAGGAATCGGGGCTGTTGAGGTCGGCGTGGGCGTCGAACCACACCACTGCCAGCCGGTCGCCGAAGGCGGAGAGAGCCGTCTCGACCGGGGCGAGATCGACCGCACAGTCGCCGCCGATGGTCACGGTCAGGTCGCCCGCCGGCACCTCGGCCAACACCGCACGCACTGCTTGCAGTTGACGCTCCAGCACGTCGGCGTTCTCGACCCCGTCCCGCGACGTCCCGGCACCGGCCTCGATCGCGACGGTGTACCGCGGCCCCTCGGGCAGCAACTCGGCGAGCCGGGCCGCACCACTGCGCAGCCTCAGGGCCGTGCCGGCCCCCGATCCCTGCCACTGCCCCACTTCGACGACGACCTGACCGGCCATGAGCCCTCCCCCTCCAGAATGATCAACACAGCTTATGCCGCCGCTTCGGCGATGCCGCGCCTGCGTCGGTCGCGGTCATCCCGGGCGGGCGCCTTGCCTCCGGGACTGCGGTCCCGGGACGGGTGTTCGGGCCGCTCGGTTACGGTGCAGCCATGGCGAACTACGTACTGGTTGCAGGCGCGCGGCTCGGCGCGTGGGCGTGGGACGAGGTGGCACCGCATCTGCGGGCGGCGGGCCACGGCGCCCACCCGTTGACGCTGTCCGGTCTTGCCGAGAAGCAAGGTGTGCCCGCCGGGCAGCAGACCCACGTCCAGGACATTGTCGACGAGGTCGAACGTCACGATCTGCATGATGTCGTCCTGGTGGGCCACAGCTACTCGGGCATCCCGGTCGGTCAGGCCGCCGAGCGGATCGGAGACCGGCTGGCCCGCGTGGTCTTCGTCGACTCCAATGTGCCGGCGGAGGGCGAGTCGTTCGTCTCCGCCTGGCCGGAGGGCCGGGCGACGGTCGAGGCATCGATCGCCGGGAACGGAGGCTTCTGGCCGGTCGTGGCCGCAGCCCACTACGAAGGCGAAGGCCTCACCGAGGAGCAGATCACACGGATCGTGGACGGCTCGACGCCGCACCCGGGCGCCACGCTGACCGAGCCCGCCGTGCTGGCTCGGCCTCTCGGCGAACTCCCGTCGACGTACATCCAATGCCTGCTCGACGATGCCGCGGTCGACGACGATGTGGCCGAGCTGCTGACCAGCGAACACTGGCGGCTTGTGAAGATGCGCACCGGCCACTGGCCGATGTTCTCCCAGCCGCGCGAACTGGCGCGGATCCTCCTCGCCGAGGCCGGGGAGTGACGGCAAGTCCGGCGCGGCTCCGGCATCCCGTGGTGCGCCGGGAGCGGCGGGCGGATAAGGCGTGGCGGTGGACCGTCCCCTCGGGCAAGGTGCCATGTGATGACCGGGGACGAGAGACGCTACGCCCACCACGAGACCCTGGAAGGGCTGCTGCAGCGCGGACGCGGCCTCGGGTCCGTACGAGCCCGTAACGACCCTGCGGCGGCAGTGTCGTTGGTGGACGACGGGATCCGACGGGACTGGACCTGGGAGGGCTTCGTCGACGAGCGTGCGCTGTATCAGGCGCAGCTGGTCCTGGAACTGCGGATGCCCCAGGGCCCGCTCGTGGAGCAGTTGCACGGCTCCGAGGAGGAGTGCGCCAGGGCCGCCGACGTGCTGGTGCTGCTGGCGCCGGCCGGTTCGGACGAAGCCCGTGACGGGCTGCGGACCTACCTTCGGGACGGCGTGCACTGGATCGAGGTGCTGGAGTCCCTCGCTCTCAAATGGCCGGAGGCCTGGTGGGCGGACCTGGGCGGCCTCGCACGGTCCCGCATCAGCCGGGAACCGGAGCACCCGTGGCTCACAGAACCGTGGACGCGCTTCGGGATCGAACCGCGACAGCCCGCCCCGCGGCCGGCCCGGCAGGGTCTGAGCGGGCATACGATCGCCGAGCTGCTCGGACTGCTGACCGGGAGCACCTCGCCGTCGGGCCGGCCGGGAGCACCGGCCGAAGGCCAGGTCCGGACCGACGCCCTGCGTGAACTGTGCCGCCGCGAGCCGGCCGAGGGACTCATTCCGCTCGTTCCCGGGCTCAGCACCGCGGACGACCGCCACTGCACTGTCGGCCTCCAGAGGGCAGTCGACCACCTGGGCGCCCTGGCGGTTCCCGCCGCACGCGTTTGGGCGAACTCCCCGACGCCGTGGCTCGCCCGGCTCGGCCGGGGTGTCCTGGCCGACCAGCTCGTTCCCGAGGCGCTTCCCGTGCTGCTGTCCGAACTCGCCGGCCGGCGGCGGTCGGGCAGCTGGTGCGGCCCGGCGGTCACGGCCGAGCGGCTGGCCCGCTTCGGGCGGGAGGCCGCCCCGGCGGCGGGTGTCCTGCGTTGGCTCTGGACGCGCACACCCCACTCCTACGAACGGCCCGCCTATCTGAAGGCGCTCGCGGCCATCGACCCGTCGGGCCTGGATTTCGCGTACACCGAGTCCCTGTGGGACTGCCAGGAACAGGCGCGTCTCCTCGGCATCGCGCACGCGCCACGTAACCCCGCGACACGCGAGCGCATCGAGGCGATGCGCGACGACCCGATGGAGAGCTCCGACGTGCGGTCAGCGGCGGCGGCCGCCCTGGAGCCCGGCGCTCATGGGCCTCCTGAAGACTGACCCTCAGCACCCCGGTTCCCCCGGCTCCCCCAAATCCCCTGGTTCTCCCGACTCGTATGCGGACACGACCTCGTGTGCATACCCGTAGTCGGAAGCCATCCCGTCCACCACCGCTCTCGCTTGCCCAACCCGCCCCGCCTTGCAGAGCATCCGCACGAGGACGTTCAGAGCGTCGCGGTCCCCCGCCTCGGCCCGGGCCCGAAGCGGCGTCTCCAGTCCCCGGTCGCGCAGAGCCCTGTTGAGCCGCCGCCGCGCGTGCGCGTCCTTAGGAGCAAGGGCTTCCAGTTCCGCCAAGCGATCCGCCAGGACCAGCAGATCCATGTGCCACAAGTGGTGAGAGTGCTCGTAGTGGTCGGCGGAGAAGCAGACGGCGTGGGCGCTGACCAGCGTGATGGCTGTCTCCCAGTCGGCCCGGCGCTCCGCCTCTTGTGCGTCCTCGTACCAGGTCACAACGCGAAGTATCACGCAGGAGGCGGCCAGGACCACCCCCGTGGATCCTGGCCGCCCGCCGCGGTGAGGGGCGGGGCCGTGGCCTCGCGTCGCTCACCTCATTCGAGACGCAGGCGGGGCGGGTTCGGTTCTCCAGGGGCAGGGGTGAGGAGTGATCCGGTCCATGGTGTGCGGCGGGTGACGGGCCCGTGGTCGGCGTGGCACACTTCTGACGTTCCGTCAGATTCGGTGTCGGGGAGGGGTCTTGTCTCGTACACGTACACCTGTGGTGGCCGGGTGGTTCACGGGTGAGGGAGGGGATTTCCGGCTGCTCGGCACGCGGTGCGGCGCGTGCAGTGCGGTCTTCTTCCCCCGTGAGGACAGTTTCTGCCGCAATCCCGGCTGCGGGGGCGGTGAGCTCACCGAGGTGCCGCTGTCGCGGCGCGGGCGGATCTGGTCCTACACCGACGGGCGGTACCGGCCACCGCTGCCGTACGTGTCCGATCCGGACGCCGCCTGGGAGCCGTACACGCTGCTCGCCGTGGAGCTGGAGGCCGAGCGCATGGTCGTGCTCGGGCAGGCGCCACCCGGGGTGACCACGGATCAGCTCGAAGTCGGCATGGAGGTGGAGATCGTGCCCGGAGTCCTCAACGAGGATGCCGAGACCGTGTGGACCACGTGGCACTTCAGGCCGGTGAGCGCGCGATGAGCCGTGATGTGGCGGTGCTCGGCGCCGGGATGCACGCGTGGGGCAAGTGGGGTCGCAGCTTCATCGAGTACGGGACGGCCGCCGCGCGGGCCGCGCTGCAGGACGCCGGGGTCGACTGGCGTGACGTGCAGTCGATCGTCGGGGCCGACACGGTGCGAGGCGGCTATCCGGGATACGTCGCCGGCGCCACGTTCGCGAAGGCGCTGGGCTGGCAGGGTGCGCGGGTCACCAGCGTGTACGCCGCGTGCGCCTCGGGCGCTCAGGCGATCAACACCGCGCGGACGCAGATCCTCTCGGGCCTCGCGGACGTGGTGCTCGTGGTGGGCGCGGACGCCGCGCCCAAGGGGTTCTTCCGGCCCGCGGGCGGCGACCGGCAGGACGATCCGGACTGGCTGCGCTTCCGGGTGCTCGGGGCCACCAACCCTGCGTACTTCGCGCTGTACGCCCGGCGGCGCATGGCCGTCCACGGTGACACGCTGGAGGACTTCGCGCAGGTCAAGGTGAAGAACGCGGCCTCGGGCGCGCTCAACCCGTATGCCCGCTACCGCAAGACGGTGACGGCCGAGGAGGTCGCCGCGTCCGCGATCGTGGCCGATCCACTGCGACTGCTCGACATCTGCGCCACGTCGGACGGTGCCGCGGCGCTGGTGCTGTCCAGCATGGAGTTCGCCCGGCGGCACGGGAAGACCGATCCCGTACGCATCAAGGCGGTGTCGACCGTGACGCCGCAGTATCCGCAGACCGTGCTCGATCTGCCGGACATCGCCACCGACTCGGCGGCGGTCGTGGAGCCGCCCGGACAGAGCTTCCGCGCCTCGATCGCGCACGCCGCGTACGAGGAGGCGGGGATCGGGCCCGAGGAGTTGTCGCTGGCAGAGGTCTACGACCTGTCGACCGCCCTCGAACTGCAGTGGTACGAGGATCTGGGGCTGTGCGGCGAGGGCGAGGGCGCCAAGCTGCTGCGCGAGGGCGCGACCTCGCCCGGCGGCCGGGTGCCGGTGAACTCCAGCGGCGGGCTCGCCTCCTTCGGCGAGGCAGTGCCGGCGCAGGCCATCGCCCAGGTCTGCGAGCTGACCTGGCAGCTGCGCGGGACAGCCGGTGAGCGGCAGGTTCCGGGCGCGCGGGTCGGCATCACCGCGAACCAGGGGCTGTTCGGGCACGGCTCGGCGGTGGTCGCGGCGCGGTGATGCGGTGACAGGCGGGGCGGGGAGGCAGTGACACACGGGGCGGGTGGGGGCGCGCGCGAACGGCGGGCCCGCCGCCCGCCCCGCCCCTTTGCCGAATGGTGTCCGCGACCTTGACGCTCCCCCGGCGTCGGTGAACACTTCCGGGTGTCAGTCGGCATCGCCGCACAAGATGTCACGCTGCCTTGGGGCTTCTGCCTGGTCAAAAGGCTCTCCCCCACGGGCGATTCGGCTGCTACGGCACGCTCGTCACGGACGCCGAGCGGGGCGGACTCCCCCTGCCTTGGCGCAGTAGTGGGAACCGCACCCTGCACGGAGGACCGGGGCGCCAGGCCCCGGGTTAGGGCCAAGGGAGCCGCCATGTATTCGAATGGGGACGTCTTCGTCGGTGAGATCATCGGCACCGCGATCCTGATTCTGTTCGGCGCCGGTGTGTGCGCCGCCGTCACGCTCAACCACTCCAAGGCGAAGGCCGCGGGATGGGTCGTCATCGCCTTCGGGTGGGGCTTCGGGGTTATGGCGGGCGCGTACACGTCCGCGCCGCTGTCCGGAGGACACCTCAACCCCGCGGTGACGCTGGGTATCGCGATCGACACCGGTGACTGGGACCAGGTCCACCTGTACGTGCTGGGACAGATGATCGGCGCGATTCTCGGCGCCGTGCTGTGCTGGCTTGTCTACTACGCACAGTTCCAGGCCAACGCGGACGAGAAGAACGCCCAGCCCACGCTCGGCATCTTCTCCACCGCCCCCGAGATCCGTAACCCGGTGGCCAACATGGTCACCGAAATCATCGCAACCATCGGTCTGGTGCTGCCGATCCTCGCCTTCGGCATGACGAAGGGCCTCGGCGAGTCCGGCACGGGCATCCTGATCGTCTCCTTCCTGGTCGTCGGCATCGGCCTCTCCCTCGGTGGCCCCACGGGCTACGCCATCAACCCCGCCCGCGACCTGGGCCCCCGGATCGCCCACCACTTCCTGCCGATCCCCAACAAGGGCGGCTCCGACTGGAGCTACTCCTGGGTGCCGGTGGCCGGCCCGCTGATCGGCGGTCTGCTGTCGGGGCTCATCTTCAACGTGGCCTTCTGAGCCGCCGTCGGCCGGGAGAGCCCGCGTGGCTCCCCGGCCGACGCCGCTCCCCCGGCCACCTCCTGACGCAGCATCAGGGCAGCTCGCCGCGGAGGCGAGGCTGCCGAGCAGCCATCTGACAAGGGGAACCCATGCCGGATCCTAAGTACGTGGCAGCGATCGACCAGGGCACCACCTCAAGCCGCTGCATCATCTTCGACCAGGACGGCGCGATCGTCGCCGTCGACCAGCGTGAACACCGCCAGATCTTCCCGAAGCCCGGCTGGGTGGAGCACGACGCGACGGAGATCTGGTCCAAGGTGCAGGCCGTCGTGGCCGGCGCCCTCGCCAAGGCCGGTCTGCGCGCGAGTGATCTGAGCGCGCTCGGCATCACCAACCAGCGCGAGACGACGGTCCTGTGGGACCGCGCCACGGGCAAGCCCGTGCACAACGCGATCGTGTGGCAGGACACCCGTACCTCCGCGCTGTGCAACGAACTCGGCGGCACGGACGGCCAGGACCGCTTCCGCGACGCCACCGGTCTGCCGCTCGCCAGCTACTTCTCCGGGCCCAAGGCGGCCTGGCTGCTCGACAACGTGCCGGGCCTCAGGGCCCGCGCCGAGCGCGGCGAGATCGCCTTCGGCACGATCGACTCGTGGCTGATCTGGAACCTCACGGGCGGCACGGACGGCGGGGTGCACGTCACCGACGTCACGAACGCCGGCCGCACCATGCTGATGAACCTGGAGACCCTGCAGTGGGACGCGTCGATCCTGTCGGCGATGAACGTCCCCGAGGCCGTGCTCCCGGAGATCAGGTCCTCGGCCGAGGTGTACGGCAGGGCGGTCGGGCAGCTCGCCGGGGTGCCCGTCGCGTCCGCGCTCGGCGACCAGCAGGCGGCCATCTTCGGACAGGCCTGCTACGACACGGGTACGGCGAAGAACACGTACGGCACGGGCAGCTTCCTGCTCCTCAACACCGGTAACCGGCCGGTGCCTTCGAAGAACGGGCTGCTCACCACCATGGGCTACCAGATCGGCGGCGAGGCGCCGGTCTACTGCCTGGAGGGCTCGATCGCGATCACCGGCGCGCTCGTGCAGTGGCTGCGCGACCAGCTCGGGATCATCCGCAGCGCGGACGAGATCGAGGCGCTCGCGGCGAGCGTGGACGACAACGGCGGCGCGTACATCGTGCCCGCGTTCTCGGGTCTGTTCGCGCCGTACTGGCGCTCGGACGCCCGCGGTGTCATCACCGGTCTGACGCGGTACGTCACCAAGGCGCACCTGGCCCGCGCGGTCCTGGAGGCGACCAGCTGGCAGACCCGCGAGGTCGTGGACGCGATGTACCAGGACTCGGGCGTCAACATCACGACGCTCAAGGTCGACGGCGGCATGACCAAGAACAACCTCCTGATGCAGCACCAGGCGGATGTGCTCGGTGTGCCCGTCGTACGCCCGAGGGTCTCGGAGACGACCTGTCTGGGCGCGGCCTACGCGGCCGGTCTGGCGACCGGGGTGTGGAACGACCTGGACGAGCTCAAGGCGCACTGGCAGAAGGACGCCGAGTGGACGCCGAAGATGGCCGCCGAGGCGCGCGAGAAGGAGTACCACAACTGGCGCAAGGCCGTGGAGCGCAGCTTCGGCTGGCATGAGGACGGCGAAGGCTGAGGAGAACGGCGAAGGCTGAGACCGGCGGGTCTCTTCGAACGGCGGCTCGCACCCCTGTCGGCGGGGGTGCGGGCCGTCGGCCTGTACGGGCGCGTCTCGTTGCGCCCCAGTACGTCAGGTCGCGGCGGGCTCGCGGGCCTGGGAGGCCTTCGTCATGGCGTGCTCGACCAGGCTGATGAGGACGGTCTTGGCGGATTCGCGCTTGCGGGCGTCGCAGAGCACGACCGGGACCTCCTCATCAAGGTCGAGGGCCTGGCGGACCATGTCCGCGGGGTAACGCGTGGCGCCCTCGAAGCAGTTGACGGCCATCATGAACGGTATGCCGCGCCGCTCGAAGTAGTCGACGGCCGCGAAGCAGTCCTCCAGGCGCCGGGTGTCGGCGAGGACCACGGCGCCGAGCGCGCCCTGTGCCAGCTCGTCCCAGAGGAACCAGAAGCGGTCCTGGCCGGGGGTGCCGAAGAGATAGAGCACCAGGTCCTCGCGGAGCGTGATGCGTCCGAAGTCCATGGCCACGGTGGTGGTGACCTTGCGCTCGACACCCTGCAGATCGTCGATCGGACGGCCGGCCTCGCTGAGCAGCTCCTCGGTGCGCAGCGGACGGATCTCGCTGACGGCCCCGACGAGCGTCGTCTTGCCCACGCCGAAGCCGCCGGCCACGAGGATCTTGAGGGTGACCGGTTCGACCGGGGGCTGTCGCTGCCCTGTTCGCCCGAGGGACATCTTCTCCACTCCTGATCGCCGCCGTGGCCGGAACGACCTTTGCGGACAAGGGAGTTCCGTACCCCAGACTCTATCGGCGACGGACGCCGGGTTCACCGCGGGTGGGTGATCCTGTCCGCAACGGTTACACCGGCGATCGGTTCGCGGACGGTTACCGGCCGTTCGGCGGCCGGGAGCGGTCACGATGTCGTCTTGTCGACGATTCCGTAGCCACCGCCGCCCGGGGTTTCCACGATCAGTACGTCACCGGGCGCGAGATCGGCCGAGTCGCTTCCGGCGAGGTTCTCCACGGTGCCGTCGGCGCGCTCCACACGGTTCGCACCGAGCGCTCCGGGCGCGCCGCCCGCCATGCCGTACGGGGGAACGCGGCGGTGACCCGAGAGCGTGGAGACGGTCATCGCCTCGCGGAAGCGGATCCGGCGCAGCGCCCCGTCGCCGCCGCGCCACCGTCCCTCGCCCCCGCTCCCCTGCCGTACGGAGAACTCCTCCAGGAGCACGGGCAGGCGCCATTCGAGGATCTCGGGGTCGGTGAGACGCGAGTTGGTCATGTGCGTCTGGACGACACCGGCGCCGTCGAAGCCGTCGCCCGCGCCGGAACCGGAGGCCACGGTCTCGTAGTACTGGTGGCGCTCGTTGCCGAACGTCACGTTGTTCATCGTCCCCGAGCCCTCGGCCTGCACGCCGAGCGCCGCGTACAGCGCGCCCGTGATCGCCTGCGAGGTCTCGACGTTGCCCGCGACGACCGCGGCGGGCGGGCGCGGCGCGAGCATCGAGCCCTCGGGGACGATGATCCGCAGCGGGCGCAGACAGCCGTCGTTGAGCGGGATGTCGTCGGCCACCAGGGTGCGGAACACGTACAGGACGGCGGCGTTCACGACGGCGTACGGGGCGTTGAAGTTTCCCGTGAGCTGGGGCGAGGTGCCGGTGAAGTCGAGGGTGGCGGTGCGCTGTTCGCGGTCCACGCGCACGGCGACGCGGATCGTGGCGCCCAGGTCCGTCTCGTAGGCGTACGCGCCGTCGTCGAGGGTGGCGATGACCCGGCGGACGGCGTCCTCGGCGTTGTCCTGGACGTGCCGCATATAGGCCTGGACGACGTCGAGCCCGAAGTCCTCGATCATCTGCGTGACCTCCTCGACGCCCTTGGCGTTGGCGGCGATCTGGGCGCGCAGGTCGGCGAGGTTGGTGGCCGGATTGCGGGACGGGTGCGGGGCCTTGGTGAGCAGGTCGAGGGTCTCCTGCTCGCGGAAGCGGCCGTCCTGGGCGAGCAGCCAGTTGTCGAAGAGGATGCCCTCCTCGTCGATGGTGCGGCTGTGGGCGGGCATCGAGCCGGGGGCGATGCCGCCGATCTCCGCGTGGTGGCCGCGCGAGGCCACGTAGAAGAGCAGTTCGTCGTGGTCTCCGCCGAAGACGGGGGTGATGACCGTGACGTCCGGCAGGTGGGTGCCGCCGTGGTACGGGTCGTTGACCGCGTATGCGTCGCCGGGGCGCATCGCGGGGCCTCGGCGGCGGATCACCTCCTTGACCGAGGTGCCCATCGAGCCCAGGTGGACGGGGATGTGCGGGGCGTTGGCGACGAGGTTGCCGTCCGGGTCGAAGAGCGCGCAGGAGAAGTCGAGGCGCTCCTTGATGTTGACCGACTGGGCGGTGGATTCGAGGCGGGCGCCCATCTGCTCGGCGATGGACATGAAGAGGTTGTTGAAGACTTCGAGCAGGACGGGGTCGGCGGAGGTGTCCGCCGTGAAGCCCTCGCTCTCGGCCGTGCGGCGCATGACGAGGTGCCCGTCCTCGCCGAGCGCGGCCTCCCAGCCTTCGTCCACGACAGTGGTGGCGCCGGCCTCGGTGATGATCGCGGGCCCGGTCACAGGGCTGCCGCCGCCGAGTTCCTCGCGGCGGTGCAAGGGGACGTCGCGCCAGGCGCCCGCGGTGTGCAGGCGCACCTGCTGCGGTGTGCCGGTGCCGGCCGGTGCGAGGCCGCGCAGGTCGGGGGCGTCGGTCAGGCCGGTCGCCTCGACGGAGAGCGCCTCGACGACGAGGGGTCGCTGCAGCGTGAAGGAGTACGTGGCCCGGTGCCGTGCCTCGAACTCCTCGCGCATCGCGTCGGGTTCGGCGAGGGCGACCGTCAGCGCGGTGTCGGTGCCGTCGTAGCGGAGCTGGGCGCGGCAGGTGACGCGGATGCGGTCCGCGGGCACGCCCTCGGCGCTCAGCTCACCGCGTGCGGCCGTCTCCAGCGCGCCCGCCGTCTCCCGTACGCGTTCCATCGCCGCGTCGTCGAGGGGCGCCTCCAGGGACTGCTCGCGCATCGCCGTCGTATCGGCGAGGCCGATGCCGAGGGCGGACAGGACGCCGGCCATCGGCGGGACGAGGACGGTGCGGATGCCGAGCGAGTCGGCGACTGCGCAGGCGTGCTGGCCGCCCGCGCCGCCGAACGTCGTCAGTGCGTAGCGCGTGACGTCGTGGCCCTGCTGGACGGAGATCCGTTTCACGGCGCCCGCGATGTTGTTCACGGCGATCCGCAGATAGCCCTCGGCGACCTGCTCGGGGGTGCGCTCGTCGCCGGTCCGTTCGCGGATGCGGGCGGCGAGCTCGGTGAAGCGTTCCCGTACGAGCCCGGCATCCAGCGGCTGGTCGCCGTCCGGGCCGAACACCCGCGGGAAATGTGCGGGCGGGATGCGGCCGAGCATCACGTTGGCGTCGGTGACGGTGAGCGGGCCGCCGCGCCGGTAGCAGGCAGGGCCCGGATCGGCGCCCGCCGAGTCGGGGCCCACGCGGTAGCGGCTGCCGTCGAAGTGCAGGACCGAGCCGCCGCCGGCGGCGACCGTGTGGATGTCGAGCATGGGCGCGCGCAGCCGGACCCCCGCGATCTGCGTGGTGAAGACCCGCTCGTACGCGCCCGCGTAGTGCGAGACATCGGTGGAGGTGCCGCCCATGTCGAAGCCGATCACCCGCCGGAAGCCCGCGAGTTCGGACATCCGGGCCATGCCGACGATCCCGCCGGCGGGTCCGGAGAGGATCGCGTCCTTGCCGCGGAAGTGGCCGGCCTCGGTGAGGCCGCCGTTGGACTGCATGAACAGCAGCCGCACGCCCGGGAGTTGGTCGGCGACCTGCTGGACGTAGCGGCGCAGGACCGGCGAGAGGTACGCGTCCACGACGGCGGTGTCGCCGCGCGGTACGAGCTTCATCAGCGGGCTGACCTCACTGGAGAGCGAGATCTGCGGGAAGCCGATACGGCGGGCCAGCTCGCCGATGGCCTGTTCGTGCGCGGGGTGCAGATGGCTGTGCAGGCTGACGACGGCGACCGCGTGGATGCCGTCCTCGTACGCCGCACGCAACGGCCCTTCGAGGGAGGCCAGGTCGGGCGGGGTGAGGACGGTGCCGTCGGCGGTCAGGCGCTCGTCGGCCTCGATGACGCGCTCGTACAGGAGCTCAGGCAGGACGATCTCGCGGGCGAAGATGCGCGGCCGGTTCTGGTAGGCGATGCGCAGCGCGTCGCGGAAACCCTTGGTGATGACGAGGACGGTGCGGGCGCCCTTGCGTTCGAGGAGGGCGTTGGTGGCGACGGTGGTGCCCATGCGCACCGTGTCGACGGCGGTCAGATCGCCCTCGGCGCCCAGGAGTTCGCGGATGCCCGCGACCGCGGGGTCGGCGTAGCGGTCCGGATTCTCCGAGAGGAGCTTGTGGCTGACGAGGCTGCCGTCGGGGCGGCGGGCGACGACATCGGTGAAGGTGCCGCCGCGGTCGACCCAGAACTGCCAGCCGGGACCGTGCGCCTCGTCTGCCACGTGGGTCTCCTCCGCGGGATCGCTGCCGCGGTCCGGGCCCGTACGACCGAGACGTCCGTACGGGTCAGAGCGCGCGCAGTCCGGTGATCACGTCTCGGAGAATACTCTCGTCCGGCAGCTCGGCCGGGGGTACGGGCCGGGTGACATGGACCAGTTCGTCCTCCACGAGGTCACCTATCAGGACCCGTACGACACCGATCGGCAGATCCAGCGAGGAGGCCAGCTCCGCCACGGATTGCGGGGCCTCCTGGCAGAGCTGGATGATGTCGACGTGCTCGGGCGAAAGGGTCTGGTCCGCCTCGGCGTCGTCGGCGTGCGGCTCGGGGACCACCAGGGCGATCAGGTCGAGGCGGTGCCGCGCCGCGCCGGCGGTGCGGCCCCGCGTCATCGCGTAGGGGCGCACCACCGGACCGGCGTCGTCGTCGTACCAGTGCGGGTTCGCGCTGCCGTCGTCGCTCATGCCCTCCTACTACCCTCCCGTGGGCGCATCGGTGCGCGGCGCTGTGCCCAGATGCACGCCGACCCGCTTCACCAGGAGGGTCATCTCGTAGGCGACCTGGCCGACGTCGGAGTCCGCGTCGGACAGCACCGCGAGCGCGCTGCCGTCACCGGCGGCGGTCACGAACAGGAACGCGTCGTCCAGCTCCACCACGGTCTGGCGGACCCGCCCGGCCTCGAAGTGCCGGCCCACGCCCTTGGCGAGACTGTGGAAGCCGGAGGCGACGGCGGCGAGGTGCTCGCTGTCCTCGCGGGTGAGGTTCTGCGAGACGCCGGTCGGCAGGCCGTCGCTGGAGAGCACGAGCGCCTTGTGGATGCTGGCGACCCGGTCGACCAGATCGTCAAGGAGCCAGTTCAGCTCGCCGGACGAACGGAAGCCTGCGTGCTGCGCTCCGGTCCTCGGTGTGGTCATCGGCCGTTCCCCTCGGGTGTGGTGCTGGGTGCGGCGTCTTCGACCGCGGGCGGTTCGTCCGCCGGGGCCGCGGCCCCGGCGGTGTGCTGATCGGCCGGATCCGGGACGGTGCGGTCCGGGCGGCCCGGGTCTGGTGCGTCCTGTGCTTGCGACGCCAGGTGTACGAAGGCGGGGGCCTCGTCGCGTTCGGGTGCCGGGTCCGGGACAAGCACGGGGGTCTCGTCCAGCTCGCCCGTCTCCACGCGGCCGCGCTGCCAGCCGCGCTGGAGGGAGGCCATCCGGCTGCGCACCTCGTCGGCGTCGCGGTCGGCGGCGGGTGCGGCGGGCTCGGTGCGCGGGGTGGAGCCGGTCTTCAACTGCGGTGCGAGGCTGGCCTGGCGGACGCGGCGCGGCAGGATCTGCGTCGGGGTGTCGACGCCGCGCGCACGGCGCTCGTCCGCGGGCTCGGCCGTCGAGGGCTCGGCGGGCCGGCTCCCGTCGCTGTCGGCGGACCGGCTCCCGTTGCCGCGGGACGCGGGCTGCTCGGCGTCGGAGGGTGCGGACTCCGGCGCCTCGGGCCGGTCGGTGAGCGTGCGGCCGTGCGAGCTGACCAGCTTGGGCGTACGACGCCGGGGCAGCGGCACCAGACCGTCCACGCCACGGGGGCCGGGGCCCTCGGGCCGTACCGCTTCCCCGCCGGGCTCACGGGCCTGTTGGTGCTGCACGCCGTTCGCGTCGCTGAGGTGGCGGCGCGGGCGGAACAGGCCGCCGCGCTCGCTGTCCTCGTCGTCCAGGTCGAGTGCGCCGCCCAGCACGCCGCGGGAGGGACGGTTCTCCAGGTCCTCCAGGCCCAGCGGGGCCTCCAGCTCCACCGGTCCGTCGAGCAGCCCGTCGTCCAACGGGGTCGGCGGCAGCGGCAGTTGGGCGAGGCGCGCCTTGCGGTCGGCGTCGCGCTCCATGGCCTCCAGGTCGACCCGCAGACCCGCGCCGTCGGTGTCCGACGGCTCGGTGAGCAGCGCCTCCGGCATGAAGACGACCGCGGTGGTGCCGCCGTACGGTGACTTGGCCAGCGATACCCGTACGCCTTGGCGCTGGGCGAGACGGCTGACCACGAACAGGCCCAGGCGGTCGGTGTCCGACAGTTCGAACTCGGGTGTCTCGGCGAGCCGGAGGTTCGCCTCGAGCAGCGCGTCCGCCGTCATGCCGAGACCTCGGTCGTGGATCTCCAGGGTGAAGCCGCTGCCCACGCGTTCGCCGACGACCTGCACGGCGGTGTGCGGCGGCGAGAACACCGTGGCGTTCTCCAGGAGTTCGGCGATCAGGTGCGTGAGGTCGGCGACGGCCGCGCCCTGGGCGGCGATCCGCGGCAGCCGGCGAACCTCGATGCGCTCGTAGTCCTCGACCTCGGCGACGGCGGCGCGGACCACGTCCATCAGCTGCACCGGCTTGCGCCACTGCCGTGAGGGCGCGGCGCCGGAGAGGATCACCAGGCCTTCCGCGTGGCGGCGCATACGGGTCGTGAGGTGGTCGAGGCGGAACAGGTCCTCGAGTTCCTCGGTGTCCTCGGTCCTGCGCTCCATGGTGTCGAGCAGGGTGAGCTGCTTGTGCAGCAGGACCTGGCTGCGGCGGGCGAGGTTGACGAACACCTCGGAGACGCCGCGGCGCATCGCGGCCTGCTTCACGGCGGCGTCGACGGCCGCGCGCTGCAGGGTGTTGAGGGCCTGGCCGACCTGGCCCATCTCGTCCTTGTCGTGCTCCAGGAGCGGCGCCTCGGTCGCGGCGTCCACGGCCTCGCCGGCGGCGAGGCGGCGCAGCACGCCCGGCAGCCGCACGCCGGCGGCGTCGTGGGCGTCATCGCGCAGATGCGTCAGGTCGCGGACGAGTCCGCGGCCGATGCGGATCGACATGACGACGGCGAAGACGAGGGCGAGCAGACCGAAGAAGCCGACCAGGACCGCCTTGACGAGGACGCCGATGGCGACCGGTTCGACCCGCTCCTTGTAGCGGTCGCCCGCGGACTTGGTGAGGTCGCCGACGTCGTCGAGCGCCCGGCCCGCCGCGGCGTCCCAGGTCTGTGCGTTCAGGGCGCGCGGACCCGGGCGGGTGTCGCCTGCGGCGACCACGGCCTTCTCGGCGTCGAGGAGCGGTGACGCGGAGGCACTGTCCCAGAAGCGCTCGAAGCGCGCCTGCTCCTCCTCCGGCAGCGACTCGAGACCGCTCTCGTAGTGGATCTGGCGCTGCGCGAGCAGTGCGGCGGCCTGGTGCCAGGCGTCCTTGTCGTAGCTGTTCGCGCGCAGCGCCCCGGCCATCACCGCGTCCTCGCGGGACAGCAGTTCGCGGCCGCGGGCCAGGACGATCAGGGAGCGGGCCTGACGGTCCATCTCCAGGTTGTCCATGGCGTGCGTGGCCATCAGGAAGTTGAAGCAGGGGTCGATCAGACGCGTGTACTGGCTGAGCGCGCCCGCACGGCTCGTCTGCCCGTCGTCGACGGAGCGCCGCAGCGAGTCGAGCGTGTCGAACGCCTCGATGATCGCGTCGAGCCGGTGGATGGAGCCGTCGTCCATGACGTCACGGACGTCCTCGTCATCGGACGCGGAGCGGATGCGCTCCACCATCTTGTCGGTGACGGACCGCTTGTCGTCCAGCTTGTCGCGGTCCTGTGCGTTGCCCCGGTCCGCGAGGTGGACCAGGGTCTGGCGGCGTTCTTCCTGGATGACCCGGATCGTGTCGTCCAGGGGGTAGCCGATCTCGTCCACGATGGTGGCCACATCGAGGAGTTGCACCGCTTCCCGGCCCGTGATGTACGTGCCGTATCCCCAGACGACGGTCAGCGACAGCAGCGGCACCAGGAGCAACGCCACGATCTTCCGGCGGATGGACTTCCCGCGAAAGCGCATGGCCTCCCCCATAACGGCCCCCAGGCAGGAGGCGCGACGTCAGAAACGGCGCGAGCCTACTACTGCCACTCGAACAACTCGAAGGGGTGTCCGACACCCATTCACCTTCGACTCACGGCGGGCCGTACCGAGTTGTCCGGCCTTACCGCCACATCGGCACCCGAACCGTGTCCGACACCACCCGTCAACTTCTCGCCACAACGGACTTGCTCTTGGCCGGAATTACTCGGTCACGAGGCGGTCGCCGAACGCGGGCCCGGTTTCCGCCGGGAGTCTTCCGGGCGGTTCACCGGGAATCTTCCGGGTGGCTCATTCGTCCTAGAATTCAGAGCGAGGGGGCACACGTGCAGGACGATGCTCCGCGGCACAGCGGAGTGAACCGGGTCAAAACCGGGCAGCCACCGAGGAGTCGGACCCGGCGAGGAGCGGTTGCGTCCGGCTGTGGGGAACGGGGAGTGACGTACTGATGGGGACGGCTGAGCGTCGGCGGGCGGGTCGCGAGCTGTGGGTCGAGGATCCGGTGGGCAAGCGCCGGCTGCCCGATCCGGTGCGCACCGCTGCGGTGCGGGCCGTGATTCTGGTGTCGCTGACGATGATCTCGACGATGGTGGCGTTCTTCTGCACCGTCGCCGGATCGTCCCTGGCCTTCCCGATGGTCCTCGGGAGCGTGGGCGGCACCGTGGTGTCGACGTGGGGGGTCCTTGACGTCTGGGTCACGCGCCAGGTCTGGAATCAGCGCAACGGCGTCGTGTCCACACCGCGCAGCACCGCGCGCCGGCTGCGCAAGGAGCGCCGCCAGGCCCGCAAGCAGGCGCGACGCACCGGACGGCAGCCGGCTCGGGCGCGGCCAGGTGAGCACCGTCCCGGGTCCACACGGCCCGAGACGCAGGGGGATGTCGCGGGTGTGCGGGTGTGAGGACGAGCTTGCGGGTGTGAGGCGGGGCTTGCGCGTATGAGGCCGTGAGTTCCGGGGGGCTCCCGGGGCTCACCGGCGCTCAGGCCACGCCTTCGTGTTCGGCCGGTGGTTCCACATGGATCACACCGTCGATCACGACCACGCGGTGCGTACGGACGGGGCGGCGCGCCGGCAGACAGGTGGGCTCACCGGTCCGCAGGTCGAACGAGGCGGCGTGCAGCGGGCATTCGACGCGGCAGTCCTCGATCCAGCCGTCGGACAGCGAGGCGTCCTGGTGTGTACAGGTGTCGTCGAGCGCGAAGAGCTCGCCGTCGCTGTGGAACACGGCGATCGGTGGTGCGGTGTCGATTCGGACGGCGTCGCCGTCGGGGAGGTCGTCGACGTGGCAGACGGGAATCATCAGCCCCCCTCGGTGCGTAACGGGTGCGGTGGACGGGTGGTACCGCGTGTACGACCCTTCGGTAACATCGTGTTGCGCACGGCGCGTTGAAGCGCGCTCTGCGCAACAGAATCCGCGCGGGAAGCGCGTCACGTCAAGCACTTCCCGCAGAAGCGGCCGGCACCGGCCGCCCGGGGGTGACCAGCGAGCGATGGGCAGCAGGCGGGACCGACCCACAGGCGAAGGTGCGGACGCGAACCCGCGCGAGGATTCGGCCAGGCGTACCCGTACGGAAAAGGCGGCGAAGGCCGTCAAGTCGGCGCGGTCGCAAGCGAGTTCGGTGCAGTCCGTGGAGCGCGCCGTGAGCGTCCTGGAGATCCTCGCCGTGCAGGGCGAGGCGGGCGTCTCGGAGATCGCGGACGCGCTCGACGTGCACCGCTCGACGGCGTTCCGGCTGCTCGGCGTCCTGGAGAACCGAGGTCTCGTCGCCCAGACCCAGGACCGCGGCAAGTACTTCCTCGGCGCGGGCGTGCTGCGCCTGGCGGGCGCGGCGGCCGTACGGCTCGACATCTCGCAGGAAGGCGCGCCGCTCTGCCGCGAACTCGCGGACGAGCTGGGCGAGACGGTCAACATCGCGGTCCTCGACGAGGACGCGGCCGTGAACATCATGCAGGCCCGCGGCTCGGCCTCGGTCACGGCGCAGAACTGGCTGGGCCGCCGCACCCCGCTGCACGCCACGTCCAGCGGCAAGGTGCTCCTCGCCCACCAGCCGCACACGCTGCGCGAGGGTCTGCTCGCCCGGACGCTGCCGCGGTTCACGGACCGTACGGTGACGGGCACGGTCGCGCTCCGCGACGAGCTGCGGACGATCGAGGAGCGCGGATTCGCGCTGGCGATGGAGGAGCTGGAGATCGGTCTGACCGCGGTGGCGGCGCCGGTCCGCGCCCACGACGGCAAGGTCATCGGGGCGCTGAGCATCTCGGGCCCGGTGTACCGGCTGACCGAGACACGGCTGCGCGAGCTGGCCGGACGCGCCGTGGACCGGGCGGACGAGCTGTCGCGGCGGATGGGGTGTGCGCTGTAGACGGCGCCGGGACACGGGCGGCCACCGCGCCTTCGGCACAGCGACCCGGCCGCCGCAAGCGGCCCTCCGGCCAACTCCCCGTGCGTCCGTCGGCGTTGCCCTCTTGACGGTTTCCTCACGCGGTTCCCAGTATGTCTCTCATCGCGCAACACTCCGTGCAGAGCGCAACAGGTGGGTGAGTCATGTCGTACGAGGTCCGTGCCGTCGTCGCCATGAAAGCCGGTGCGCCGGTCGAAGTGCAGACGATCAGGGTGCCCGACCCGGGGCCCGGCGAGGTCCTGGTGTCCGTGCAGGCCTGCGGGGTCTGCCACACCGATCTGCACTACCGCGAGGGTGCGATCAACGACGAGTTCCCGTTCCTGCTCGGTCATGAGGCGGCGGGGACCATCGACGCGGTCGGCGACGGCGTCACCGATCTCGCCCCCGGCGACTACGTGGTGCTCGCCTGGCGTGCGCCGTGCGGCAGTTGCCGCTCGTGCCGCCGCGGCCGCCCGTGGTACTGCTTCGATTCACGCAACGCCACACAACCGATGACGCTGCTCGACGGCACTCCGCTCAGCCCGGCCCTGGGCATCGGTGCTTTCGCCGAGAAGACCCTGGTCGCCGCCGGTCAGGCCGTGAAGATCGACCCTGCGGCGCGGCCCGAGGCGGCCGGTCTGATCGGCTGCGGCATCATGGCCGGCTACGGCGCCGCGGTGAACACGGGCGGGGTCACGCGCGGCGACACCGTCGCGGTGATCGGCTGCGGCGGCGTCGGCAGCGCGGCCGTCGCCGGTGCCGCGCTCGCGGGCGCCCGCCGGGTGATCGCGGTCGACCTCGACGACCGCAAGCTGGACGGCGCGACCCGCTTCGGCGCCACGCACACCGTCAACGCGAGGGGCACGGACCCCGTCGAGGCGGTCCGTGAACTCACCGACGGCTTCGGCGTCGATGTCGCCATCGACGCGGTCGGCCGCCCCGAAACCTTCCGGCAGGCGTTCTACATGCGCGATCACGCCGGGACCGTCGTCCAGGTGGGCGTCCCCGAGCCGGACATGAAGCTGGAACTGCCGCTGATCGACGTGTTCTCACGCGGCGGCGCGGTCAAGTCGTCCTGGTACGGCGACTGTCTGCCCACGCGCGACTTCCCCATCCTCATCGACCAGTTCCTCTCCGGGAAGCTCGATCTGAACGGATTCGTCTCCGAGACCATCGCCCTGGAACAGGTCGAGGCGGCGTTCACGAAGATGCACCGCGGCGAGGTGCTGCGCTCGGTGGTGGTTCTCTGATGACCGCGAACGGTCCGGTGCGCACCGAGCGGGTCGTCACGTCGGGGACGTTCAGCCTCGACGGGGAGACCTTCGACGTCGACAACAACGTCTGGCTGATCGGCGACGACGCCGAGGTCCTGATCGTCGACGCCGCGCATGACGCCGCGGCCGTGGCGTCGGCGGCCGGCGGGCGCCGGGTCACCGCGATCGTCTGCACCCACGGCCACGACGACCACATCGGCGCGGCCGCCGAACTCGCCGGTCTGACGGGCGCACCGGTCCTGCTGCACCCTGCCGACCGCGAGCTGTGGTCGGCGGTGCACCCGGACCGCAAGCCGGACGGCGACCTCGGCGACGGACTGGTGCTCGACGTGGCGGGCGTCTCGGTCCGCGTGGTGCACACGCCCGGGCACACCTGGGGCAGCTGCTCGCTCCATGTGCCGTTCCTGGACGCGGTGTTCACCGGGGACACGCTCTTCCACGGCGGTCCCGGCGCGACGGGCCGCTCGTACTCGCACCGCCCGACGATCGAGTCGTCGATACGGGAGCGGCTGCTCGTGCTCCCGGCCGGCACCGTCGTCCATACCGGGCACGGCCCGGACACCACGATCGGCGCCGAGCGGGCGAACGTGCCGCACGCGTAGCCGCACGCCGCTCACCACGCGCCACGTACGTCCGCAAGAGCCCGGTCACGCACCACCGCTCCGACACAGCCCACCGCTCCCACGCGAGGAGGGTCATGTCCGGCACGCTTCGCACGCCACGCAAAGTGATCATCATCGGTGCCGGCATCGTCGGCTGCTCCCTCGCAGACGAGCTCACGGCCCGCGGCGGCCACGACGTCACGGTTCTCGACCAGGGCCCACTCCCGGCCGCGGGCGGCTCCACCTCGCACGCGCCCGGCCTGGTCTTCCGGATCAACCCGTCGAGGACGATGACCGCGCTCGCCTCGTACACCGTCGAGAAGTTCACCGAGCTCGGCGCGTTCGACGCGGTCGGCGGTCTGGAGCTGGCCACGACGCCCGGCCGCTGGGCCGATCTCCACCGCCGCGCCGGTCTCGCCGCCTCGTGGGGCGTACGGGCCGAGCTGATCGGACCGGCCCGGTGCGCGGAGCTATGGCCGATGCTCGACGAATCCGCCCTGTGCGGCGGCCTGTTCACCCCCGACGACGGACTCGCCCGCGCCGTGGACGCCTGCTCGGCCCAGATCATGAGGGCGACCGCACGCGGTGCGCGCTTCCTCGGCCGTCACACGGTGACCGGCATCGACAGGGCGGACGGCCGGGTCACGGGAGTCGTCACGGACCGCGGCACGTTCCCCGCCGATCTGGTGGTGTCGGCCGCCGGATTCTGGGGGCCACTCATCGGACGGCTCGCAGGTGTCGACGTACCGCTGCTGCCGCTCGCGCACCAGTACGTGACGACGGATCCCTGCGGGGCTCCGCCGGACGCCCCGATCCTGCGGCACCAGGGCCGTGATCTGTACTTCCGCACGCACGGCGACCGCCTCGGCGTGGGCTCGTACGCCCATCGCCCGCTGCCCGTGGATCCGGCCGCGCTCCCCTCGTACGACGACGCCGAGATCATGCCGTCGTCGCTGGCCTTCACGCCCGAGGACTTCGCGCCGAGCTGGGAGGACTGCCGGGCGCTGATGCCGGGGCTGCGGGAGACCGAGGTCGCGGAGGGGTTCAACGGGGTGTTCTCCTTCACGCCCGACGGGTTCCCGGTGCTCGGTGAGAGTCCGCGCCTGGCCGGGTTCTGGCTGGCCGAGGCGGTCTGGGTGACGCACTCGGCCGGGGTGGCCCGGGCGGTTGCGGAGTGGATGACCACCGGGCATCCGGGCCTCGACCTGCACGAGTGCGAGGTGAGCCGCTTCGAGGACGCCCAGCGCTCCCCCGCGTACATCGCCGAGCGCGGCGCGCAGCAGTTCGTCGAGGTGTACGACGTGGTGCATCCCCTGCAGCCGTTGGAGCAGCCTCGGCCGCTGCGCGTGAGCCCCTTTCACGCCCGGCAGTCGGAGCTCGGCGCGTACTGCCTGGAGGGCGGCGGCTGGGAGCGTCCGCACTGGTACGAGGCGAACGCCCCATGGGTCGAGGAGGTGCCGCCGCGTGATGCGTGGTCGGCGCGGTACTGGTCGCCGATCGCGGCGGCCGAGGCGCGGGTCACGCGCGAGAAGGTCGCGCTGTACGACATGACGCCGCTGCGCCGGCTTGAGGTGGCGGGTCCGGGTTCACTGGAATTCCTGCAGCGGATGACGACCAACAACCTCGCCAAGCGGCCGGGTGCGGTGACGTACACGCTGCTGCTCGATGAGCGAGGGGGCATACGGTCCGATCTCACCGTGGCCCGGCTCGCGCCCGAACGCTTCCAGATCGGCGCCAACTCCCCGGCCGACCTGGAGTGGCTGACCCGGCACGCGCCGGACGGTGTGACGCTGCGGGACATCACCGCGGGCACCTGCTGCATCGGCGTCTGGGGTCCGCTCGCCCGTGAGCTGGTGCAGCCGCTGACCCGCGACGACTTCTCGCACGAGGCCTTCGGCTACTTCCGCGCGAAGGAGACGTACATCGGCCATGTGCCGGTCACCGCCCTGCGGCTGAGCTATGTCGGCGAGCTGGGCTGGGAGCTGTACACCACCGCCGACCTGGGGCTGCGGCTCTGGGACACGCTGTGGGAGGCCGGGCAGGGGCTCGGGGTGATCGCGGCGGGGCGCTCTGCGTTCAACAGCCTGCGGCTGGAGAAGGGGTACCGGGCCTGGGGTCAGGACATGACGTGCGAGCACGATCCGTTCGAGGCGGGCCTCGGCTTCGCCGTGCGGATGGACCGGGAGTTCATGGGGCGCGCGGCGCTCGACCCGCGGCGGCCGCTCACCCGGTCGCTCACCGCGCTCACCCTCGACGACCCGTCCGCCGTCGTCCTCGGCAAGGAGCCGGTGCGGGTCGACGGCGCCGTGGCGGGCTATGTGACCAGCGCGTCGTACGGCTACACGCTGGGCCGCTGTGTCGCGTACGCGTGGCTGCCGCCGCTGCCCGCCGGAACCGGGGTGCAGATCGAGTACTTCGGCGAGAAGGTGCCCGCGACGGTCCGCGAGGAGCCGCTGTTCGACCCGGAGATGAGCCGGATCCGCCGCTGAGGAGGCCTGGGTGTCCCGCACGTATGACGTGATCGTTCTCGGACTCGGCGGCATGGGCAGCTCCGCCGTCTGGCATCTCGCCGAGCGCGGGGTCCGGGTGCTCGGCCTGGAGAAGTTCGGCCCGGCGCACAACCGGGGCTCCAGCCACGGCGGTTCACGCATCACCCGGCAGTCGTACTTCGAGGGCGCCGAATACGTACCGCTGCTGCTGCGCGCGTACGAGCTCTACGAGCGGCTGGAACGCGACACCGGTCTCGGCATCGCCACACTCTGCGGCGGGCTGATGGCGGGGCGGCCCGACTGCCGAACGGTCGCAGGGTCGCTGGAGTCGGCGCGGACCTGGGATCTGCCGCACGAGCTCCTCGACGCCCGCGCGATCCGCCGCCGTTTCCCCACCCTCGCGCCACGCGACGACGAGGTCGCTCTGTACGAGGCGCGGGCGGGGCTGCTGCGGCCCGAGACGACGGTGACGGCGCAGCTCCGGCTGGCCGAACGCGCGGGCGCCGAGCTGCGCTTCGAGGAGCCTGTCACGCACTGGTCGGCAGAGGGCGGCGGCGTGCGCGTCGAGACCGCCCAAGGTGCCTACACCGCCGGTCAGTTGGTGATCTGTCCGGGCGCCTGGGCGCCGCAGATCCTCGCTCGGATGGGACTGCCGATCACCATCGAGCGGCAGATCATGTACTGGTTCCAGCCGACGGGCGGTACCGCGCCGTACGAGCCCGGGCGGCATCCCGTCTACATCTGGGAGGACGCGGCGGACGTCCAGATCTACGGCTTCCCGGCGATCGACGGCCCCGACGGCGGTGCCAAGGTCGCCTTCTTCCGCAAGAACGGCGCGCCCTGCACGCCCGAGACCATCGACCGCACGGTGTACGAGCACGAGATCGACGCGATGGCCGCCCAGGCGCGCCGCCATCTGCCGACGCTGCCGGGCAAGTTCCTGCGCGCGGCCACCTGTATGTACTCCACGACGGACGATGAGCACTTCGTGCTCGCCCGGCACCCGGACCATCCGGACGCGGTGACCGTGGCCTGCGGATTCTCCGGGCACGGCTTCAAGTTCGTGCCCGTCGTCGGCGAGATCCTGGCCGATCTCGCGCTGCGGGGTGCGACCGAGCACCCCATCTCACTTTTCGACCCGCGACGGTTCACGCCGCCGCCCGTGTGAGAGGCACCACCGCCCATGACGACCGCGCCCGCCTCCAGCCTGCACGCGACCCTGCCCGGGTCCTACTACACCGATCCGCAGGTCTTCCTGCGCGAACAGGAGCACGTCCTCGAATCGCTGTGGATGTGCGCCGTCCGCTCGGCCGATCTGCCGCGCCCCGGTGCGTACCGGACCGTCCGCATCGGCCGGGAATCCGTCCTCGTCACGCGCAACCGGCACGGCGCGCTGCGGGCGTTCCTCAACGTGTGCCGGCATCGCGGCGCCCGGCTGTGCACCGAGGAGTCGGGGCAGGTGCGGCGCAACCTCCAATGCCCGTACCACGCCTGGACGTACGACCTCGACGGCAAACTTGTCGCGGCGCCGAACCTGTCGAAGATGCCGGACGTCGGGCGGGACGCCTACGGTCTGCGTCCCGTGGCCCTGCGTGAGTGGCTGGGCTACGCGTGGGTGTGTCTCGCCGACGACCCGCCGTCCTTCGAGGACTCGGTGATCGGCGCCGCCACCGAACGGCTCGGCGACGCGGCAGCCGTCGAGCGCTACCGGGTGCACGAGCTGACGCTCGGCCGCCGGATCACCTATGACGTGGCGGCCAACTGGAAGCTGATCGTCGAGAACTTCATGGAGTGCTACCACTGCGCCACGATCCACCCCGAACTCACCGAGGTCCTGCCCGAGTTCGCGGACGGGCTCGCGGCGCAGTACTTCGTCGGGCACGGCGCGCGGTTCGGCGAGGAGGTGAAGGGCTTCACGGTCGACGGCAGCGCGGGCTTCGCGCGGCTGTCAGGGCTCGCGGAGGAGCAGGACCGGCGCTACTACGCGGTCACCGTGCGGCCCACGGTGTTCCTGAACCTCGTGCCCGACCATGTGATCCTGCACCGGATGTACCCGCTGTCCGTGGACCGCACGGTCGTCGAGTGCGACTGGCTGTACGCACCCGAGGTGGTGGCGTCGGGTGCGGACGTGAGCGCTTCCGTCGAACTCTTCCACCGTGTGAACGCCCAGGACTTCGCGGCCTGTGAGCGCACCCAGCCGGCCATGAGCTCGAGGGCCTACCGGGACGGCGGGGTCCTGGTGCCCTCCGAGCATCACATCGGCGGCTTTCATGCGTGGGTGCGCTCGCTGGTCGGCTGAGGCGCCCGGCACGCCCCGCGCGCCCGAGGTCGTCCGGTTCAGCTCGTCGTCGTGGCCGGTTCCGCCGGGCGCTTGAACATCCGCGTGGCCGTGATCTCGCCGTGCACCGTCTCGCCCTGCGGGTCCTGCTGCGGAAGACCGGGCCGCAGATGCTCCTCGACGCTGATGTACTTCAGGCCCGCCCTCAGGTCCGCGTCGTTGCGCAGCCGGATGACCAGCGGGAACTCGGCCAGTGCGGTCGTGTCGAACAGGCCGGTCGTGTACAGGAGCTGGACGCCCAGCGCGTCGGAGACGGCGCGCTGCAACTCCAGGAGGTACGTGGCGTTGGCGCGGCCGATGGGGTTGTCCAGGAACAGCGTGCCGGCGTGCCGGTGCTTGTCGCGTCCCCGGTCGTTGCTGCGCAGCGCGGCCATCGTGCAATAGAGAGCGATGGCCGCGGTGAGCAGCTGGCCGCCGGAGAAGACATCGCCCATCTGCCCGACGGGCACACGCTCGGCGCGCAGCACCGCGTCCGGCTTGAGGATCTCGACGGCGATCCCGCGCGGCTGCAGCGCCGCCTGAACTCCCCTGAGCAGCAAGGACATTCCGTCCCTGCTCAGGTCGGAGTTCTTCCTGACGGCGGCCCGCGTCGCCTCGTCCACGACCTCGCCGAGCCGCTCGGTGAGCGTGGCCTGGTCGGGCTCCTCGAAGCGGATCCGCAGGAACTCCTGGCCGGACCACTCGCCGAGCCCTTCGGGCAGCTGCGAGAGGCGCTGCGCCGAGCGGAGCGTGGCGAGCGCCGACTCGACCAGACCGCGCAGCCGGTCGACGATACTGTCGCGGTTGCGCTCCAGCTGCGCCAGTTCGTCGGTGAGCACGCGCAGCCGGGGCGCGAACGCGTCGGCCCATTTCTTCGCGTGCTCGGGCAGTACGGCGGCGGGCAGTTCACGGATCTGCTGGCGCGCGGGGGTGCGCACCTGCTCGTAGCGCGTGGCGTTCGCATGCCGTACGAGGACATCGCTCGCCTCGCGTACGGCGGCCTCCGCGGCCGACAGGTCGGTGGCGCAGCCGCGCAGTGAACGGCGGGTCTCGCCCGCCGCGTGCCGGGCCTCTTCGAGGGTGCCGGGGTAGGGCTCGGGTTCGGCGTCGTCTTCGTCGGTGTGGTGGTCGCGCAGGAGGTCACGGAGCAGCGCGGCGGTCTCGTCGAAGCCGCCCGCTCCGTCCTCGGCGGCGCGGTGCGCGCCGAGGAGCTCGGCGTGGTGGTCGCGGGCGGTGGTCAACGCGTCAGTGCACGCCGCCAGTTCACCGGTCGCCGTGCGCAGCAGCGCCTGGGCCTGCTCGGCGTCCTTCGGGGTGCGGTCATCGGGCAGTTCGGTGTGCGCCGCGCCGTCCTCCGGCGCGTGCCGTTCGGCCTCTCCGCGCAGCCGTCCGAGCTGCTCACTGGCGCTGGACGCGCGGGTCTCCAGCATCTGCACCAGGGACTCGGCGCGGGCGGCGGCGGCCTGCCGCGAGGGCCCGTCGGCGCCGTCGGGTCCTTCGAGGAGCTGGGCTGCGCGGGTGCGGACCTTGTTGCTGAGCCGGTCGAGTTCGGCGAGCGCCGCGGACTCGTCGGACTCGGCGCGGGCCTGCTCGGCGCGCAGATCGGCGCCGACGCCGACCTTCTCGTACAGCTGCGACGCGGCACGGTAGGACTCGCGCAGGGCGGCGAGCGGCGCCTTGGGTGCCTCGGCGTCCAGGGGGACGTCATCGGGTGCGCCCGCGATCTCGGAGCGCTCGGCGCGCAGGGCACGCGCGGTGCGGCGGGCGTCGTCGGCGGCGCGCTGGGCGGCACGGCGGTCCTCGTCGGCGGCGCGGGCCCGGTCCAGGCAGCTCTGGGCCTTGGTCTCCGACTCGGCTGCCTCGTCGGCGAGTTCGCGCAGCTTGACCTGCCAGCCGGCCCTCTCGCGCAGCCGGAACGCCAGTCCGGCGAGTGCGTCGGCGGCCCGGCGGGCGCGCTGGGCGGCGTCCTGTTTCTCGTCGCGGACGCGCGCGGCGTCGGCCGCCGCCTCCTCGGCCTCGGCGCGTGCGGTGCGCGCCTCGCTCAGCTCGGCCTCCGCCTCCTCGGCGAAGGTGCGGGCGGCGGCCGCGGCCGTCTCCAGCTCGGCGAGCCGCCCGGTGGGGCAGCCCGCGCGCCAGGACGCGAGGCGGGCGGCCAGCTCGCGGTCCTTGCCGAGGCGGGCGGCGAGGGTCCTGATCTCCTCGTCACGCGAGCCGGCGCGGGCGCGCAGCGTCTGCCGCTCCTCGTCGGCGGCCTGCTCGTCGTGCATCGCCGGGTTCGGCGGTACGAGGAAGACGCCTTCCGCGCCCGGCGAGGCGGGCGGCGGAGCAAGCAGTGCGGCGGCGGTACCGACCGCGACGGCGGAGCGCGGCAACAGGGCCGCGGCGCCCAGGACTTCGCGGGCGCGGGCGTGCGTGTCCGGGTCGGTGATCACCACGCCGTCGACCAGCTCGGGCCGTGCGGCGAGCACACGGGCGTGGTCGGCGGGCGCGACGGCCTGCGCGAGGTAGCGCCAGCCGGGCAGGGCCGGGATGCCGTGCTCGCCGAGGTACTCGACGGTGGCCAGGACGTCGGGGCCGGGCGGCAGCAGCCCGCCGTCGCCGAGCGCGCCGAGGATCCGGGAGTCGTCGGCCGCGGCGGTGCGCAGCTCGAACAGCTGGCGCTCGGCGGCGGCCACCCCTGTGTCGAGCAGTTCCCGCAGGTCGTCGGCGTAGTTGTCCAGCTCTGGGGCGGAGAGCAGCGTGGTGTGGCCCTGGTCGACGGGGTCGCTCTGCCCGGTCTCGCCGTCGGCGCGCGGCCCGGGGACTCCCCCTCGTCCGCCGTCGGCCGTCCGGTCGCTCCCGGGCGCCTCACCGGCCGCGCCGGATTCCTCCGCCTCGTGTCCGCGCCCCGCGGGCAGCCCGAGCAGCTCGCCGAGCCGCTCCTCTGCGGCCAGCGCTCCGGCGGCGCGCAGTTCGCTCTCGTACGCGTTGCCCGCCGCCTGGGCCGCGTCCGCCGCGCGGGCCGCGGTCAGTTCGGCGCGGGCCTCGGCGGAGGCGGCCTCCTTGGCCTGGTCGCCGGTCGTGCGGGCCGCCTCGCGGGCGGTGTCCCAGGCGGCGACGGCGCTCTTCTCGGCGTCGCTCGCGGCGAGCGCGGCCCGTGCGGGATCGGCGTCGGGCGCCGAGTCGTCGAGCCAGCCGGCCCGTACGGCCTCGGCGGTCTCCTGCTCGACCTCGCCGAGGCGCTGCCGCAGATGTCCGATCTCGCTGCGGGCGCGCTGGGCGTCCGTGGCGGCGACGGTCGCGGCGCGGTGCGCCGCCTCGCCGGCCTCCTGGAGCCCGGCTGAGCGCTCCTCCTCCTCGTTCGCGAGGTGTTCGGCGCCTTCCGCGGCGGTGTGCAGCGCGCGGACGAGGTCGGCGGCGGCCTTGGCGCGGGCGGCGAGCGCGGGCGCGGCATCGCGCTCGGCCTCGCGGATCGCGACGGCGACGCGGGCCGAACGGTCGGCGGCGGCGCGGGAGCGCAGTACGGCCTCGGCGGCCTGCCACGCGGAGTGCAGGGTCCGGGCGTCGGCCAGCTCGCGCTTCTGCGCGGCGGCGGCCTTCTCGGCGGCGGAGAGCGCCAACGAGGCGTGCCGGTACGACAGTTCGGCCGCGATCAGGGCGCTCGCGCCGCGCCTGCCCTCGGCCTCGGTGACCGCGTGCGCGGCGGTGGTGACCTCCTGGGCCAGCTCGGCGGCGCGGGCCCGCTCCTGCAGCGCCCGCGCGGAGAGCCGGCGGGCGAGCGTACGGGTGCGGCGCTCCGCGCCCGCGTGCACCTCGCGGGCGCGGGCGCGGGTCCCGGTGGCTTCGGTGATGCGGCCGAGGACGTCGACGGAACCTGCCGTGAAGTCGCGTTCGGCGATCAGTTCGGCGCGCCGCCCCAGCTTGTTGCCGAAGCCGCTGACCAGGTCCGCGAGGCCGTCCGTGTCCCGGGTGTCGGTGACCGCGCGCAGCAGCAGATCGGTGAAGTCGGAGTCCTTCTTGACCGCGAAGAGACCGGCGGCCTCACCCTCGTCCGCGTTCATCTCCCGCTGGTAGCGGAAGAGTTCGGGGTCGAGGCCGAGATCGCCCAGATGCTCGTTCCAGCGGTCGTGGATCTCCTCCCAGTGCACTTCGAGATGCGGATACGCCTTGCCCGCCTCGGTCAGCGCATCACGGAAGCCCTTCATCGTGCGCCGCCGCCCCTGCGCGCCCGAGGCGCCCTCGGCGACGGGCCGTACGGCAGTGGACTCGGCGACCGGGAGGTTGTCGAGGCTGAGGCCGGGTCCTGGCCGGAACGAGTACCAGGCCTCGGCGAACTTCCGCGGGTCGTTGGAGACCTGGCGGCCGCGCCACTCGCTGACCTTGCCGACGACCACGCACTCGCCGGTCAGGGTGTGCTGCCACTCCAGGGCCACATGCCCGCAGTCGTCGGCGAGCAGGAACTTGCGCAGCACACCGGAGCTGGCGCCGCCGAGGGTGTTGCGGTGGCCCGGCAGCATCACCGAGAAGATCAGCTTGAGCAGGACGGACTTCCCGCCGCCGTTCTCCAGGAAGAGCACACCGGCCGGTGCCGGGCGCAGCGGCGGCCCGGTCGGCTCCTCCGCGAAGAACTCCGCCTGCTGCGGCGCGGGATCGGGCACGGGCGCGCCCACACCGCGCAGGTCAAGGACCGTGTCGGCATAGCGCGCACCGGCGGGACCGATGGAGTAGAGGCGGACCCGGGACAGCTCGTACATGGCGGACTCTCGTGAGCGTGGGCAGGTGGGCGGGTGGTCTGCGGGGAGGGCGGCAGGCAGGGGCCGCGGTCAGGGGCTGTCGGCGTGGAAGGGCAGTCCCGCCCCGTCCACCAGCTCCAGGTCCTCGTCCGCGGTAGGCACGGTCAGGCTCGCGGAGCCGTCGCTCACCGGGACGACCCCGAGGTCGAGCAGTTCGGCCATGGCGGCGGAGCCGGCCATGTCGCGCACCTGCAGCTGATAGCGCGGCGTGGTGCGGTACGTGCCCCCGGAGTCGTCCCCGGTGCGCTGCAGGAACCCGGAGTCGGTGAGGAACGCGGCGGCCTTGGAGACGATGCCGGTGGTCGAACCGGCCAGCCGGCGGGCGTCCTTGGTGGCCCCGGTCGCGCTGCGCCGCGCCCAGATCCGCCAGGCGGATTCGAGGCCCGGTGCGTCGGAGGCGGGGTCGGTGTTCTCGCCGGCCTCCTCGGCGCGCTCCTCCAGGCGCTGACAGGCCTGCCGTACGAAGGCGTCGACGCCGTTGACCGTGATACGTCCGATGTACCCGTCGTCCGCGAGGTCCTCGGGGCGCGGGAAGGCGAGCGCGGCAAGGGCCAGGTGGGCGAGGCCGTGCAGGAAGCGGTCACCCGCGTCGGAGTTCGCGCGCCGCGCGTAGTCGCCCATGCGTACCGCGAACAGTGAGTCCTCGGCTGCGGTCACCGCCATGCCCGCGCGCGGCGACACCTCGAGGACGACCAGGCCGAGACCGCTGGCCACGGCGTCGGCGAGGCGGGCGAACGGCGGGTCCTCGCGATAGCGGCGGAGCAGCTCGGCGTACTCCGCGTCGCGCGCGGGCAGCAGCTTCGGCTGCAGGCCGAAGGAGACGAGCCGCGCGGCGTCGGCCACGTCGGCGGGGGTGACCGGTGCGGGCGCGGGGCGTGCCTCGGGCTCGCCCCAGGCGCCGGTCTCGACGTCCTTGTCGGTCACGGGCGGGGCTCCTTGTCGCGAGCGGTGGTGAACGTGAGGTGGGATCGGGCGGTGGTGAACGCACGACGGGATCGGGCGGTGGTGAACGGAAGTCGGGGCACGGCGGTCACGCGGCCTCCGTCCGGTCGGCGGCCATCCCGACGGCGTCGAGCAGCGCGGTGCCGACGACGAGGTCGGCGCCGCCGAACTCCGGGTCGTCGAGCTCGGTTCCGTCGTCGACGGCGAAGAGCAGCTTCTGCTCGCCCTGCCGGTAGGCCGTACCGACGGGCGGACTCGCCGCGTGCACCGCCAACAAGGCGACCAGATAGGGCAGTTCGGGGTCGATGCGGCGCGCCTCGGCCAGCAGACCGGAGAGGCGGCGCGGCGCTTCGTGCTCCAGATCGAGCAGCTCCATGGCGCGCGCCAGCTGCTCCTCGGTGAAGCGGCTGTCGTCGGGCGTGGCGATCAGATCCGGCTCGGGCATCTCGGCGCCCAGGTGCTCGCGCTCCAACGGCGGCGTGAGCAGTATGTCGACGAGATCCCCGACCCGTACGGACGTGGGGGTGCGCAGCCCGGTGCCGCGGGCGAAGAACGCGTCGGTCACCCGCAGTGCGTCCGCGACCGGCAGCGGCAGGAGCGGCGCCACGAGCTGCCCGTAGAGATCGAGGCCCACGCGCCCGGACGGCGGCGCGAACGCCTGCCGGTCCTGCTCGGCACGGAACAGCGGCCCCGCTTCGAGGAGCCGGGACTGCAGCTGCGTATGGCGGCGGATGCAGTCCTTGACGATGTCGACGAGCTCGGCGGCGCGGCGCTTGTGCTCAGGGTCCTCGGCCTCGTCCCGCGCCTTGCGGATGTTGGTCAGGATCGCGTTCTCATGGCGGTAGCGGTCGGCGACGTGGTCGAGCGCCTCCGCGATCATGTCGGGCACGGCCTCGAGCCAGTCGACCGCGCGCACATTGCGCCGGGTCGCGTCCAGGGCACGCCGCAGCGTCTCCGAATACTGCACGGTGCGATAGCGGGCCTGCTCGGCGGCGAGCTGGGCGTCGGCGAGCCGCCCGCGGCTGATCAGGACCTCCAGCTTCACCTCGGCGGCGATCTGCGCGCTCGTGACGTCGGTGTCGAGGGCGCCGACCAGCACATTGACGGCTTCGTCGGTCGTCCGGAGGTAGACACCGCCCCCGTACCCCGGCACCTCCTCGATCAGCTTGAAGTCGTAATCGCGGCGGACATAACTGCCATCCGGGGCGAACGTGCCGTACACGGCACGGAACCCGCGGTCCACGCTGCCGACGTTGATCAGGTTCTCCAGGACCCAGCGCGCCACCCGCTCGTGCTCGGCGGCCGGGCGCCGCGGGGCCTGGGCGGCGATCCGCGGGACGAGGCGGGCCACGATCTGCTCGTGGTCGGCGCCCGTGTCGAAGTCCATGTTGAGCGTGACGAGGTCGATCGCCGAGAGCGCCACCTCGGCCATCGCATAGACGGTGTACTCGCCGGCGAGGTTGGCCTTGCGCACATCCAGGTCATGCAGCGGGGCGGTGCACGCGAGCGCGCGCAGGCGCCGCGCCAGGCCCTCGTCGGCGGCCGGGCCCGGTGCCGGAGACGGATGGATCTTCGCCGGGGCAGGAGCAGTCACGACGTAGACATTAGGCGCTCACACTGACAACGACCGAAACGAGGCAGTTCGGCCCGCTTGCCCGATGTGCCGCGCCTCACATCCCGGCGTCGCCGTCGTCCCCGCCGAGCCGCTTCGCGTACGCCGCCACGACGCGCTTGCGCGAGTCGTCGAGATAGCCCGCGAGCAGCTTCTCGGCGGCCGCACGTCCGCCGCTCTCGAGCGTCTCCAGGAGCTCGGCGTTGCGGGCGAGATACGGCTCGTGCAGCCGGTGCGGGTCGTCCACCAGGTGGAAGGCGAGCCGGAGTTCGGCGAAGACGCTGAGCATCAGTTCGTCGGTGCGCTTGCTGCCGGCGAGGGCGACGAGTTCGCCGTGGAAGCGGATGTTGGCCGTTCCGACGCCCGCCCAGTCCTCCTCCGCCGCGGCCCGCCGTCCGTCGTCGACGGCGCCGCGCAGTCCGTCGAGCCGGTACGGCGGCTTGCCGAGGCCGCGTACCACCGCGCATTCGACGAGCTGCCGGGTGCGGTAGATGTCCTCGACGTCCTCGACGGTCAGCACCCGTACGAAGACACCGCGGTTGAGCTCGTGGACCAACAGCCGTTCGTGCGTGAGCAGCCGGAATGCCTCGCGCAGGGTGTTGCGCGAGACCTTGAGCGCCGCGCCGATCGCCTCCTCGGAGAGCCGTTCGCCGGGCGGGAAGTAGCCGTCCGCGATCCGGCCTCGCAGGATGCCGGCGACCCGCTCCGCGGTGCTGGTACGGCTCAACAGCGCACGGTCGTCCACGAGTCCGTTCATGGTCAGGATTCAACCGCAGAATCCCGGAACCTCCAACATTCGACCGGGAGGATCCAAGAACCTTTCTACATGGGTATTGAGGGATCGTTGAACAATCCTCTACGGTGACGACTACCGCACAGGCAGCAGCCCACCTCCTCCCTTCACCGACAGCGAGGTGCACGGATGACCGCGACCCCACCATCCCGCGACCTGACGACCGCACCGGCGACCGCTCCCCGGACGCCCGCGGACCCGGACCACCAACTCCCCGAGGACCAGGGTCCGTTCGCCTGGCTCAAGGCGCTCGGCCCGCGCGGCCGCAGGGCCTTCGGCGGGGCGTTCGGCGGCTACGCCCTGGACAGTTACGACTACTTCACGCTGCCGCTGAGCATGGTCGCGATCGCGGCGTACTTCGGCCTCGACAACGGCCAGACCGGCCTGCTCACCACCGTCACCCTCGTCGTCTCGGCGGTCGGCGGCGCGCTCGCCGGAGTGCTCGCGGACCGCATCGGACGCGTCCAGGCCCTGATCGTCACGGTGGCCACGTACGCCGTCTTCACCGTGGCCTGCGGCTTCGCGCCCAACTACGAGACGCTGATGGTCTTCCGCGCGCTGCAGGGCCTCGGCTTCGGCGGTGAATGGGCGGTCGGCGCGATCCTCGTCGCCGAGTACGCGAGCGCCAAGCACCGCGGCCGCACCCTGGGCGCGATCCAGAGCGCCTGGGCGGTCGGCTGGGGTCTGGCCGTCGTCGTCTACACGCTGGTGTTCCAGTTCCTGGACGCCGACACCGCGTGGCGCGTCATGTTCTTCACCGGCGCCCTGCCCGCCCTGCTCGTGCTCTACGTCCGGCGCAATGTGCAGGACGCCCCCGAGGCCGCCGAGGCGCGCAGGAAGAACCCCGACCGGGGCAGCTTCACGGCCGTCTTCAAGCCCGGCCTGCTGCGTACCACCCTCTTCGCCGGACTGCTCTCGACCGGTGTGCAGGGCGGCTACTACACCCTCGCCACCTGGGTGCCGACCTTCCTCAAGAACGAGCGCGGTCTCACCGTCGTCGGCACCGGCGGCTATCTGGCGGTGCTGATCTCGGGTGCGTTCATCGGCTACCTGACCGGCGGCTACCTCACCGACGTCCTCGGCCGCAAGTGCAACATCGCCCTCTTCGCCGTCCTGTCCGCGGCGTGCATCCTGGCGTTCGGCGCGATCCCCGAGGGCTCCAACGGGCTGCTGCTCGTGGTGAGTTTCCCGCTCGGCTTCTGCATGTCAGCGATCTTCAGCGGCTTCGGTTCCTTCCTCGCCGAGCTCTACCCGACGGCCGTCCGCGGCACCGGTCAGGGCTTCACGTACAACACGGGACGCGGCGTGGGCGCCGTCTTCCCGACCCTCGTCGGCTTCATGTCGGACAGCTGGGGTGTCGGCGGCGCGCTCGTCTTCGGCGCGCTGGCGTACGGGATCGCCGTGATCGCCCTGTTCGGACTGCCGGAGACCCGCGGCCGGGAGCTGCTGTGACACGGCACGCGATGGGGCGCGCGGGCGAGACGGACCTGCCGGCCACGCACCGCCGCAAGCCCCGTGCCGCCCGCGCACATTTCCGTGCGGGCGCGGACGAGCCGACGGCGGGCTGGGCGCCCGGCCACACCCAGGCCAACCTGATCGCGGTGCCCGCGGACTGGGCGTACGACATGCTCCTGTTCTGCCAGCGCAACCCGAAGCCGTGCCCGGTGCTCGACGTCACCGACGCGGGCGTGTGGCGCACCCGTCTCGCGCCCGGCGCGGATCTGCGCACCGATCTGCCGCGCTACCGGGTGTGGCAGGACGGCGTGCTGACCGACGAGCCGGGCGAGGTGACCGGGTGGTGGCGGGACGATCTGGTGACGTTTCTGATCGGCTGCAGCTTCACCTTCGAGGGGGCGCTCACCGCCGCCGGTATCCCGATGCGCCACATCGAGCAGGGCCGGAACGTCCCGATGTACCTCACCGACCGGCCGTGCCGCGGTGCGGGCCGGCTGCACGGCCGCATGGTCGTCTCGATGCGGCCCATCGCGCCGGAGCAGCTCGCCGCGGCGATCCGCGAGACGGCCCTGCTGCCCGCGGTGCACGGCAGCCCCGTGCACTGCGGGGACCCGTCGGTCCTCGGCATCGCGGACCTCGGGCGGCCAGACTTCGGCGATCCGGTGGACGTGCACCCGCACGAGATCCCGGTGTTCTGGGGCTGCGGTGTGACCCCGCAGGCGGCGGTCATGGCCTCACGGCCGCCGTTCGCGATCACGCACGCTCCCGGCCGGATGCTCATCACCGACACCCGTGACGACACGTACCGCGTCATCTGACACCCGCCACGGCCGACCCACGCACCGAAAGCACCCACGCACCCATGAGTCCTGTGATCGACCTCAACGCCGACCTCGGCGAAGGCTTCGGGCGCTGGCGGCTGACCGAGGACGAGCAGTTGCTCACGGTTGTCACCAGCGCCAACATCGCCTGCGGCTTCCACGCGGGCGACGCGGCCACCATGCGCCGGGTCTGCGAGCAGGCGGTGGAGCACGGGGTGCGGATCGGCGCCCAGGTCTCGTACCGCGACCTCGCCGGTTTCGGCCGGCGCGCGATGGACGTACCGGCCGACGAACTGGCCGCCGAAGTGGCGTACCAGATCGGCGCGTTGGAGGTCTTCGCGCGCGCGGCCGGGGCGGGCGTCTCCTATGTGAAGCCGCACGGCGCGCTCTACAACCGCGTGGTGCACGACGAGGAGCAGGCGGGCGCGGTCGTCGACGGCGTGCTCCTGGCGGGTGCGCTGCCGGTGCTCGGGCTGCCGGGCTCACGTTTCCTGGAGATCGCGGGCAAGGCCGGTCTGCCGGTGGTCGCGGAGGCCTTCGCGGACCGCGCCTACACGGACGAGGGCACGCTCGTGCCGCGTACCCGTGAGGGTTCCGTGATCGCCGACCCCACGGCGGTGGCCGAGCGTTCCCTGCGACTCGCCGCCCGCGGCGAAGTCACCTCCCTCGACGGCCGGTTGATCGCGGTGCGCGCCCGCTCCCTCTGCCTCCACGGCGACACGCCGGGCGCGGTGGAGCTGGCCCGCGAGATCCGGCTGCGTCTCGAACGGACCGGCGTGGAAGTGGCGGCCTTCGCATGAACGTGCCCGTCACCCCCACCCGGCGCATCCTCCCGATGGGCGCCGACGCCCTGCTCGTCGAACTCGACAGCGGACCGGCGGCCGAGGCGCTGCACGCGGAGCTGGTACGGCTGCGCGCGGCGGGCGGCTTCCCGGCCGTACGCGAACTCGTCCCGGCCGCCCGCACGGTCCTGCTCGACGGCCTGGGCGAGCCCCCGCGCCAGGTCGCGGCCCGCCTCGCCGCGCTCCCCGTACCGCCCGTACCGGCCGCGTCCCATGAGGTGATCGACCTCCCGGTCCGCTACGACGGCCCCGACCTGCAGGAGGTCGCCGGCCTCTGGGGCGTGCCACCCGCCGAGGTCGGCCGCATCCACTCCGCCCTCGAATTCCGCGTCGCCTTCTGCGGGTTCGCGCCCGGCTTCGGCTATCTGACGGGCCTGCCCGAGCAGTACGCGGTACCACGCCACGCCTCCCCACGTGCCGCGGTCCCTGCCGGAGCGGTGGCCCTCGCGGGCCCGTACACCGGCGTCTACCCCCGCTCGTCCCCCGGCGGCTGGCAGCTCATCGGCTCCACGAACGCGGTCCTGTGGGACCACACGCGCACCCCGGCGGCCCTGCTCGCACCCGGCACCCGGGTGCGGTTCCGGATCCGCGAGGAGTCCGTATGACCGACCGCGCCGTCGTGGTGGTGCGGCCCGGTGCGCTGACCACGGTGCAGGATCTGGGCCGCCCCGGCCACGCCCACCTGGGCGTCCCGCCGTCCGGGATGCTCGACGCGCCCGCGGGCCTGCTCGCCAACCGGCTCGTCGGCAACGCTCCGGAGGCGGCCGTCCTGGAGAGCACCCTCAACGGCGTTTCCCTGCGCCCGCGTTGCGCGGTGACCATCGCGGTCACGGGCGCGCCGTGCCCGGTCACGGTCGACGGCCGTCCCGCGGCCTGGGGCGCACCGGTCCATGTGCCGGCGGGCGCGCTCCTGGACGTCGGGCAGGCGACTTCAGGGGTACGTTCCTACGTCGCCGTCTGCGGCGGCCTGGACGTCGACCCGGTCCTCGGCAGCCGCGCCACCGACCTCCTCTCGGGCCTCGGCCCACCCCCGCTCGCCCCCGACACGGTGCTCCCTCTCGGCCCGGCACTCCACGCCCCCGCCCTGGTGGACGTGGCCCCTCAACCCTCGCCCCCCGCGGAACTCCTCCTCCACATCACCTTCGGCCCCCGCGACACCTGGTTCACCCCGGCCGCCCTGGACACCCTCACCACCAGCACGTACTACGTCTCCCCCACGAGCAACCGCATCGCGCTCCGCACCGAGGGTCCTCCCCTGGAACGCGCCACACCCCGTGAACTCCCCAGCGAGGGCCTGGTCACAGGAGCCCTCCAGGTCCCCCCGAACGGCCACCCGCTCCTCTTCCTCGCCGACCGTCCGACGACGGGGGGCTATCCGGTGGTGGCAGTGGCCCGCCATACGGACCTCGCCGCGGCAGCGCAGGCTCGCCCGGGGACACCGGTCCGTTTCGTGGCACTCGGCGCCCCATCCGGCCCCGCCGGCGTGTGAGGCGAACCGCAAATCGGTACAGCCGGGAAGGGGCGGGGTGGGGGAGAAAAGCCCGCCGCGGGCGCCCCCGCCCCCACCTCCACCCTCAAAGAACCCCCGCCACCGCCGAGGCCGTCGCCCGAGCAGCCCGCACATCAAGCACCACCGACGTCCCCGCCAGCCGGTGCCGCACCTCCTCCACCGCAAGCCCCACCAGCTGCGGCACCAGATCCGTACACCTCCGCACCACCCACCCGGTCCCGGCCGTCGCCAGCCACAGCACCCCGGCCGACCGTGACGGCATTCCGTCCACCTCGACCGAGGGCGCGCCACCCACCGCCAACCCCTGCTCCACGAGCCGCGCGTGGAACCGTGCCGCCAGCATCCGATGCCCGAGCTCTCCGGGATGCAGCCGGTCCGCGCTCCACATCCCCCGGTCCGCCGCCCACGCTTCGCCGGCGACGTGCACATGCACGGCCCCGTACCGTTCCGACAGTGCGTGCACCACGGTGTTCACCGACCGCTGGCGCCGCGCGAGCGGCCGGCCCAGCGCGGACGGCAGACCGAGCATCGTGCCCGGATCGGGCAGACACGCGGTCAGCAGCACGGCGCCGCGTCCCGCGAACTCCGCGTAGACGGCGTCGAGCCTGGACGCCACCGCACGGATGTCGAACGTGTACCGCAGTGTGTCGTTGACGCCCACGAGCACCGAGACCACATCGGGCGAGAACGCCACCGCACGCGGCAGTTGCTCCATGTGCACCTCACGCGTCTGCGCCCCGCTGACCGCGAAGTTCCGGAATTCCACGCCGCGTCGAGCATCGGCCAGCGCGGGCGCGAGCAGCGCCGCCCACCCCCGCCAGCCGCCCTCGACGCGGTCCCCGACCCCTTCGGACAGCGAGTCCCCCAGCGCGGCGAACCGCAGGGCCCGGTTCATGACCGCACCACGGACCCGGCCGCCGCGTCATGCGCCCCGAGGAACGCCGCGACCGCCCGGTCCCATCCGAAGCACTCGGCCCGCACACGGGCACGGTGGCGCCGCACGGCAGGGGGCCACCCCAGCACTTCCTCCACGGCATCCGCGAAGGCCGAACCGTCATCCGCCGCGACGACCCCCGCCGCACCCAGCACTTCCTGCAGCGCCGAGGACGCACTCGCCACCACAGGAGTCCCGCACGCCAGGGACTCCAGTGCGGCGAGCCCGAAGGTCTCGGCGGGACCGGGCGCCAGGCAGACATCGGCCGCACCTTGCAGAGCGGCGAGCCGACGCCGGTCGGCCATGTGCCCGAGGAACGTCACCGGCAGGGCCCACGCCCGCGCCCGCTCCTCCATCCGCCCTCGCAACGGCCCGTCCCCTGCCACGACAAGCCGCACCGGAATCCCGCGCCGCCGCAGCACCCGTACCGCATCGATCGCGATCCCCGGCCGCTTCTCGACGGAGAGCCGTGAGCACAGCGCAACCACCACCTCGCCGGGGTCCGAACCGGCCCCGGGGTGCGGCCGGAACACCTTGAGGTCCACCCCGAGCGGAGCCCGCACCACGTTCCGCGCCCTGATCCGTACGAACTCCCGCTCGGCCCACTCGGTGGTGCACACCACGCGTGCATAGGCGTGCGCCGTGCGCCGGTTGAGCCGGTCCGCCGCCCGGCCGGCCGCCGCACGCGGCAGCCCCCAGGTCCGCAGCACCCCGTCGGCCGTCTCGTGCGAGACCATCACGGCGGGCACCCGCGCCCGCCGCGCCCACTCCCCGGTCCAGCGCAGCGTCGTACGGTCGCTGACCTCCAGCCGGTCCGGCGCGAGTTCCTCCAGCAGCCGCGTCAGCGCGGGCCGGCCGGTCAGCACGCGATAGCCCCCGGTGCCGGGCAGCAGCGGCCCGGGCACGGTGATCACCCGCCCCTGACCGGTCATACGGTCCGAGGCGCGTGCCCCCGGCACGACGAGCACGGGCTCATGTCCCGCGGCCCGGTAGCCGGCGCCCAACTCCCGCAACGCCGTCCGCAGTCCACCGGAGGCGGGTGCAACGAAGTTGGCCATCCGGACGATCCGCAGCCCTTCCCTCGCGTACCCGCTCATGCCGCCACCGCCGCCCGCGCGTCGAGTACCTCGGCGTAGTGCCCGAGGAGCCGGTCTCCGACCGCCTCCCACGTGCGGCCCAGCACGGCGGCCCGCCCGGCCCGCCCGAACGCGGCGCGCAGCGCGGGATCGGCGGACAGGGACCACACCGCGTCCCGGAAGGAGGCCGCGTCGTCGGGCGGTACGAGCAGTCCGGTGCGGCCGTGCGCCACGAGGTCGAGGGGTCCGCCCGCCGCCGGCGCGATCACGGGCACACCGCAGGACATCGCCTCCTGCACGGTCTGGCAGAAGGTTTCGTACGGTCCCGTGTGCACGAAGAGGTCCAACGAGGCGAAGATCCGGGCGAGTTCACCGCCGGTGCGCCGCCCCAGGAAGTGCGCCCCGGGCAGCGCGGCCCGCAGCGTGGTCTCGCTCGGCCCGTCCCCGGTGATCAGGACGCGTACGCCGGCCATCCGGCAGACGTCGGCGAGCAGATCGACCCGCTTCTCGGGCGCGAGCCGCCCCACGTATCCGACGAGCAGCTCGCCGTCGGGCGCGTACCGGCGCCGCAGGGCCTCGTCCCGCAGCGCCGGATCGAAGCGCACGGTGTCCACTCCGCGCGGCCACAGTCCGACCCGCGGGATCCCGTGTGCCACAAGCTCGCGGACCGCGGAGGCGGAGGGGGCGAGGGTCCGGTCGGCGGCCTTGTGCACGGCGCGGATCCGGCGCCAGGCGGTGGCCTCGCCCGCGCCCACGTAGGTGCGCGCGTAGCCGGCCAGGTCGGTCTGGTAGACGGCGACGGCGGGCAGCCGGAGCCGGGACGCGGCCGCCATGCCGCGCACGCCGAGCACGAACGGGCTCGCCAGATGGACCAGTCGGGCGCGGTGGGAGCTCAGCGCCGCCGTGACCCTGCGGCTCGGCAGCGCCACTCTGACCTGCGGATAGCCGGGAAGCGGCAGCGAGGGGACGCGCACCACGGGACAGGGCGCGCCGGCGTCGGCGAGGGGGTCGTGGCCGGCCGTGGCCGGGGCGACGACCAGGGGCTCATGGCCGCGCCGTACGAGGTGGCGGGCGGTCTGCAGCGCGCAGTGCGCCACGCCGTTGACGTCGGGGGGAAAGGATTCGGTGACGATGACGACACGCATACCGGTGTTGTCGTCGTCCGCGGCGTGGTGGCGCCAACGTGGATCTTTCCGGCGAGGAAACGTCCCATGAGCGTTCCGCTCCGCGAGCGGGGGCGGCCTCCGGCCGCCCTCCTGCGTCCCGCTCCCCCGCTCTTACGGGCCGGCCCGGTCCGGCCTACGCGTCGGGGCCGATCCGGCTCCGTACGACCGTCTGCACCTCGGTCTCCTCGGCCGGGTCGGCGGCGAGCCGGCGCAGCTGCTCGACGACGCGGCTGTCGGCGGTCTCCGCGTGCCGTGCGGCGAGTTCGCGGGTGGTCTCCTCGCAGTCCCAGAGGCACTCGACGGCGAAGCCCGCGGCGAAGGAGGGGTCGGTGGCGGCGAGCGCACCGGCCGCGCGTCCCCGCAGGTGCGAGGAGGCGGTCTCCCGGTAGATGTGGCGCAGGACGGGGGCGGCGCACGCGATGCCGAGCCGTCCCGTGCCGTCCACGAGGGTCCACAGCGTGGGCCCGTCGGGTCCCTCGGCCCGCACGGCCTCGCGCAGCGCGCCGAGCACCAGCGTGGCGTCCTCGGCGCCGCCCCGGCAGGCGAGCACCCGCCCGGCTGCGGCTCCGAGCGCGTCGGGCCGGGTCGCCCAGCCGCGGGCGCGGTCCAGGGCGCTGTCGTCGGTCATCCGCTCGAAGGCGTCGACGGCTGCGTCGATCACGGTCTGCGAGCCGTCCGCCAGGGCGGCTTCCACGAGGTCGAGCACGACGGGATCGCGGGTGTCGGCGAGGTAGCGCAACGCGGTGCTGCGTGCCCCGTCCGACCCTGATCGCGCCGCGGAGATGATCTCCGGCAGGTCGTCGGGTCCGGCCACGGCGGCCAGGCACCGGGCAGCCGGAACGTGACGTCCTGCGCCTCGCTCCATCGCCTCCTCGGCCCAGGCGAACACGGCGGAGACACTCCAGCCGGGACGTGGCCCGGACGGCCTGAGCTGGCGTTGCCACTGGTCGAAGGAGCCGCGCTCACCGGCCGCGCGCACGCGCGCTCCGACGGTGTCGCGGGGATCCTCGGCCCACAGGCGCCATGGCCGCGGTTCGAAGGCGTCGCGCACGGCGGCCGACAGTTCGGCGTCCCCTTCCGCGGTGCGCGGGAAGCGGGCGAGCACGGGCTCGGCGAGGGCGCGCAGCGCGGAGTCCTCGTCGCGCAGCGCGAGTTCGTCCAGGGCCCAGGCCCAGTTGGCGCCCTCGGCGGCGTAGCGGCGCAGCAGCATCAGCGCGTCGTCGCGGCCGTACGAGGCGAGGTGGCCGAGCACGGCCAGGGCCAGGCCGGTACGGCACTCCTCGTCGTCGAGCACGTCCTCCGCGCAGAAGAGGTGCTGCGCGATGTTCTCCAGGGAGCCGTGCAGATCGAGGTAGAGCCGCGCGTAGTACAGCGAGCGGTTCTCGACCTGCCAGTCGTGGCGGGGATCGCTCAGCACGCAGTGGTCGAGGGCGGCGAGCGCTTCCTCGCGGGGGGCGGTGAGCGCGTGCAGTGTGCCGTCGCCGCGGCCTCGCTGGAGCAGGCCGAGCAGCGTACCGCTGGGCGCTATGACCGTGTCGAACATGGAAAGAGCCTCACATCAAGCGTCGACGCAACAGGGGGTTCGCATTACCTGCCGGCGCGACAACACGTGCGGCTGCCTGTCGTCTGCTGCTTGCTGTAAGCCATCTTCCTCTGCCTCTCGGTCGGCGGCCCCGGGTAGGGCCGGTCACGGTGCGCGTGCTGCGGCATCTGCCCAGCAGTCGTGTCCGTGAATCACGACGTCATGATGGCCCAGCCGCTTCGGCCGGGTCGACCAGATTTCCGCTGACCCCCCGCGTACCCCCGTCATCCCCTGAAATACCGGCCCCGCAACACCAGGGGCCAGGGGACCTACCGCGCGCCGAACAGCTCCAGGAGATCGGTCTTGCCGAACATCCGCGCCGTGTCGACCGCCGACGGCGTCCCCGCGGCCGGATCGGCCCCGCCGTCGAGCAGCACCCCGATCACCTCGGACTCGCCCTTGAAGACCGCGCCCGCCAGCGGCGTCTGGCCGCGGTCGTTGGCCCGGTCGGCGTCCGCTCCGCGCTCCAGGAGGACGCGGACGGCTCCGGCGTGCCCGTGGTACGCGGCGAGCATCACGAGGGAGTCGCCGCGGTCGTTGGTGAGATTCACCGGTACGCCGGCGTCGACGTACGCGGCCAGCGTCTCGGTCTCGCCCTGGCGCGCCAGATCGAAGATCTTCGTGGCGAGCTCCACGACCTCCGGATCGGGTACTTGCGTCATCGGCCGGACCTTTCCCTGGGTGGCCGCATCACATCGGCCGTACGAGTGAATCGACAGCGTACTGCCCGTCACAGCACATGCGTGCCCCCGCCCGCGGCAAAGATCACCTCGGGCCCCGTGCGGCCCTGACACCCGCCCGGGCGGCTCACCCGCATGCGGCCATACGAGGGAAATTAGCCGAATTTCACCCAGTTGCACCTTTTATCGCATGGATACATGCTGTGAGCCTGGAAGAACTCATGGTGACTGTCCCCCTCAACCAGGAGAACTCTCATGATCCTTTCCATCTCGGGTGTAGTGCTGCTCGGCGTCATCGCCTTCCTGTTCTTCCGCAAGGACGGACTCAAGGCGTCCCACGCGCTGGTCTGCGCCCTCTTCGGCTTCTACCTGGCGGGCACGCAGATCGCCCCCAGCATCCAGGCCGGCGGCGCGAGCCTCGCCAACCTCCTCGGCGGCATCAAGTTCTGACCGCCGCCCCTCGGTTCACAACGGATCACAACTTCAGGAGTACGACGTGGCCAGGCGACCACTCCCGCGCATTCTGACCACCCCTTCCGCGTCGATCACACGCAGCAGGGAACTGGCCAGAACGGCAGCCGACAGCGCCACGGACGTGCTCCATCCGTTGATCACCATCACTCGGGGACTGCGCCGCCTCGCATCGGCTGGGCGGCGCAAATGGAGCGAGACACCCAAGGACCGCCGCGGACCCGTCCTGTTCCTGGTGGCGTCCTGTCTCCTCGTCGTGGTCCTCGTCCCCTACGGCCCGCTGCTCGCCCTGGTCGTCCTCATGGCGGTCGCCGCCTGGACCGGCCGCGACCGCACACCGGTGCAGACGGGCCCGGACGAGAGCCAGCTCCAGCGCCTCCAGACCCTCTACGAGGCGCTGGTCCCGTATTTCTCGGTCGCCGACGACCCCAGCCCGCTCTATGCGCACGGCGGCGAGTGGGACAAGGTGTTCACCTCCCACACGTTCGACGACAACGGCCGCATCAGCAGCCTCTCCCTGCGCTACCCCGCGTACTTCACCGACGGCGAGGCCTCGTCCCGGGCCCGCATCGAACAGGTGCTGCACGCGAAGTCGGGGCGCGGCCGCGAGTACCACTTCGAGTGGGACGAGGAGGGCAACGAGCTCACCGTCGACGTTCTGCCGCCGCTGCCCACCGACCTCGCGGCGCAGCGCTTCGTGACCACCCCCGGCGAGACCGTCCTCGGCTTCACGGACGAGACCGCCGTGCAGCGCACGCTGCCCGTGACGGACGGGGACGAGCAGCGCGACGTACCGCCCGTCGTCTGGCGCACGGGCCCCCGCTCCACCGAGCCGCATCTCCTGATCGTCGGCCAGCCAGGCAGCGGCACCACAAGCCTCATGCGCTCCATCGCCCTGCAGGCCCTGCAGAACGGCGACGTCCTGATCGTCGAGGGCAGCGGCACCGGCGAGTACGCCTGTCTGACCGGGCGCCGCGGCGTGCTCGGCGTCGAGTGCGGGCTCGCCGGAGCGGCCGCCTGCCTGGAGTGGGCGGCGCACGAGACGGAGCGCCGGCTCATCGCGGCGAACCGCGCCCGGCAGGCCGGTCACCCCGCGCCCGAGGACACCCGCCGTCCCCTGTGGATCCTGCTCGACCGCCCCAGCGTCCTCGGCCACCTCGCCGCGGCGGACGGGCGCCCGGACCCGCAGGCGCTGCTGCAGGTCCCGCTGCGGCACGGGCGCGCGGCGAGCGTCACAGTCGTCGTGGCCGACCAGTTCGACACGATGGACGCGCTGAGCGAGCCGGTGCGCCGGCACACCCGGGCCCGCGTGGTCCTCGGTTCGGCGCCCGCCGCTCAGATCGAGACGGTGCTCGGCACCGCCCCGCACACCACCCCCACCCCGGAGGTCCCGCCCGGCCGCGGCTACGCGCGGCTCGGCACGGGCCCGGTCCACCGCCTCCAGGTTCCGGCCACCCCGGACCCGTACGACGACGCGACCAGCGACACGCACCGGCGCGCGGTGCTCGACCTGCTGCCGGAACGGGTGGCGCCGCAGGACGACGTGAGCATCGTGGGTGCGGGGGACGACCCGGGTGTCGTGGGCGCCGGGGAAGGCGCGAGCGCTGTTCGGACGGCGGACGGCCCGGGTGCTGTACGCGCGGCGGACGACCCGGGTGCTGTGCACGCGGCGGACGGCGCGAGCGCGCCGGGCGATGGCGAGCTGAGCCCGTCCAACGTCTGACCTTTGCCCCAGGGCAACCGACCGCGGGCTCCGGGGGCGCCCGCGCTCCCTCCTTACGCGACGAACGTATGCGGCTGCAGCGCCCCGCCCCCGGCTCCCCCTTCGACGAGCCGGGCCGCGGCGGCCAGCCGTACGGCGGCCTCGTCGGCCAGTGCCCCGCCCACGGTGAACGGCAGCCGTACGAAGCCCTCGAAGGCGCCGTCCACACCGAACCGCGGCCCGGACGGGACCCGTACGCCGACCCGCTCGCCGACCTCGGCAAGGCGCGACCCTGACAGGCCGCCGGCCCGCACCCACAGGGTCAGTCCGCCCGCGGGCACCTCGAAGTCCCAGGCGGGCAGCTCGCGGCGGACGGCGGCGACCAGGGCGTCCCGGTTCTCCAGGGCCTGCGTCCGCCGGATGGTCACGGCCTCCTCCCAGCCGCCGGTGCTCATCAGCCAGTTGACGGCCAGCTGCTCCACCACGGGCGTCCCGAGATCCGCGTACGCGCGGGCCGCGACCAGCGACCGGATGACATCCGGGGCGGCCCGCACCCACCCGATCCGCATCCCCGCCCAGAACGCTTTGCTCGCCGAGCCGACGGTGATCACCGAGGAGCCCGCGGGGTCGAAGGCGCAGACGGGCCGCGGCATCTCGAAGCCGGGCTCCAGCCACAGTTCGTTCATCGTCTCGTCGACCACGAGCACCGTCCCGGCCGAGCGCGCCGCGTCCACGAGCGCTCGCCGCTGGCCGTCGTCCGGCAGCGCACCGGTCGGGTTGTGGAAGTCCGCCACGACATAGGCGAGCCGGGGCGCCGAGTCGCGCAGCACCTGCCGCCAGCGCTCCAGGTCCCAGCCGGTCAGCCCCTCCCCCATGGCGACCGGCACCAGACGCGCGCCCGCCTCCCGCATCAGCTGCAGGATGTTCGCGTACGAGGGCGATTCGACGGCGATGCGCTCGCCGCGACCGGCGAAGAGATGGCAGATCGCGTCCATGGCGCCCATCGCACCGGTGGTGACCATGATCTGCTCGGGCATGGTCGGGATGCCGCGCTCGGTGTAGCGGTCGGCGATCATCTGCCGCAGCGCGGGCAGCCCGGCCGGGTAGTCGCCGTGCGTGTGGGCGTACGGCGGCAGCTCCTCCAGCGCGCCCTGCACCGCCCGCGTCAGCCACGGCTCGGGGGCGGGAAGCGCCGCGCAGCCGAGATCGATCATCGAGCCGAGCGCCTCGGGCGGCAGCGGCTCCAGGCCGCGCGCGGGCAGCGGATTCCCGGCCGGTACGGCCGTCCAGCTCCCGGCGCCCCTGCGGGACTCCAGGAAGCCTTCGGTGCGCAGTGCCTCGTACGCGGCGGCGACGGTGGTCCTGCTGACGTTGAGCGAGACCGCCAGTTCGCGCTCGGCGGGCAGCCGCGCGGCGACCGGGACCCGGCCTTCGAGGACGAGAGTGCGCACACCGTCGGCGAGCGCGCGGTAGGCGGGCGGGCGCCGGCTGCCGGGGCCCGCGGGACGGGCCTGCTGCGACGTGATGAGGCGGGCGAGTTGTGTGGCACCCACCGCCGAAGTCCACTGCGCCATGAAACCAGTCCACCTTCCCCGAATTGGCCCTATCGGCCATCTCCTGGCAAGCCACAGAGTGTCATGCGTGGACCTGTGAAGGCCACTCCCGATTGCGACGCAGGCCACACGGCAGTCCGCGGCCGGGACCAAGGAACGCACCACCGAGGGGGACACCTTGCAGCGCGGCACCCATCTGACCCGCCGCCTCATCCAGCTCTATGCGGGTCTCACGCTGTACGGCGCGAGCTCGGCGCTGCTGCTGCGCTCGGGTCTCGGCCTCGAACCGTGGAACGTGCTGCACCAGGGCCTGGCCGAGCGCACCGGACTCACGATCGGCGTGGTCTCGATCATCATCGGCGCGCTGGTCCTCGTGCTGTGGATCCCGCTGAAGCAGCGCCCGGGGCTCGGCACGGTCTCCAACGTGTTCGTGGTCGGTCTCGCCATGGACGGCACCCTGGCCCTCATCCCGGACGCGGACGGCTGGACGCTGCGGATCCTCGCGATGGCCACCGGAATCGTCCTCAACGGTGTGGCCACCGGCCTCTACATCACGGCCCGCTTCGGCCCCGGCCCCCGCGACGGCCTGATGACCGGCCTCAACCAGGCCACCGGCTGGTCCATCCGGCTCGCCCGCACCAGCATCGAGATCGCCGTGGTCGCCACCGGCTTCCTGCTCGGCGGCACGGTCGGCGTCGGCACGGTCGCGTACGCGCTGGCGATCGGCCCGCTCGCCCAGTTCTTCCTGCGCTTCTTCGCCATCCCGGGTGCGGACGGCGGCAGCCGGGTGGTCGCCGCCGCGCCACGCAGGCGCGCGATACTGCGTCGGTGAGCACACCGAACCGCCACCCCTACCTCGACGCCCCCGTACCGCTCGCCTTCGCCCACCGCGGCGGGGCGGCGGACGGTCTGGAGAACACCGAGGCCGCCTTCCGCTCCGCGGTCGCCTCCGGCTACCGCTATCTGGAGACGGATGTGCACGCGACGGCGGACGGAAAGCTCGTCGCGTTCCACGACACCACCCTCGACCGTGTCACGGACGCCGACGGCGCCATCGCCGATCTGACCTGGGCCGACGTGAGCAGGGCACGGATCGGCGACCAGCCGGTCCCTCTCTTCGAGGACCTCCTCGAAGCCTTCCCCGAGGCCCGCTGGAACGTGGACGTGAAGGCGGAGCCCGCGCTCGGCCCCCTGCTCGACCTCATCCGCCGCACCGACAGCTGGGACCGCGTCTGCGTCGGCTCGTTCTCGGAGTCCCGCGTCGCCCGCGCCCAGCGCCTGGGCGGCCCGCGCCTGGCGACCTCGCTCGGCACCACCGGCGTCCTCGCGCTGCGGCTGCGCTCCCTCGGCCTCCCCGCGAAGGTGCGCCGTTCGGCCGTCGCGGCCCAGGTCCCCGAGACGCAGTCCGGGATCCGCGTGGTCGACCGCCGCTTCGTGCGCACCGCCCACGCACTGGGCCTCCAGGTCCACGTATGGACCGTGAACGACCGGGCACGGATGGAGCGACTCCTCGACCTGGGGGTCGATGGCATCATGACCGATCACACGGGGACACTGATCGAGGTGCTCAAGGAGCGCGGGGCCTGGGCCTGAGCGCACCGAGGCGCCGCCTCGACGGGAGCAGCGAGGGGGCGCGGTGGGCACGGACACCGTCATGGAGCGCAGCGACGGAGACCAGCGCCGGCGCGAGCAACGCGGCTGGTACTTCTACGACTGGGCCTGCTCGGTCTACTCGACCACCGTGCTCACGGTGTTCCTCGGCCCGTATCTGACGGAGATCGCCGAGTCCGCGGCCGGAGCGGACGGTTTCGTCCACCCGCTCGGCATCCCGGTACGCGCCGGCTCCTTCTTCCCGTACGCCGTGTCCGCCTCGCTGATCGTCGCGCTGATCGCGATGCCGCTGGCGGGCGCCGCGGCCGACCGCACGGGCCGCAAGAAGCCCCTCCTCGCGGCCGCCGCCTATCTGGGCGCGGCGGCCACGACGGGCATGTTCTTCCTGGACGGCGACCGCTATCTGCTCGGCGGTCTGCTGCTCGTGATCGCCAACGCCTCGTTCGCCGTGGCGATGGCGCTCTACAACGCGTACCTGCCGCAGATCGCCACACCCGAGGAGCGCGACGCGGTCTCCGCCCGCGGCTGGGCCTTCGGCTACACCTCCGGCGCGCTGGTCCTCGTCCTGAATCTGGTCCTCTATCTCTCCCATGACTCCTTCGGCGTCTCGGAGGGCACGGCGGTACGGATCTGTCTCGCCTCGGCGGGCGTGTGGTGGGGCGTGTTCGCCCTCATCCCCCTGACGAGACTGCGCGACCATCCGCGTGATCCCGCCGAGCTGCGGGAGCCGGCGGCGTCCGGGGGCTGGCGCCAACTGCGCGCCACTTTGCGGGACATGCGCCGCCACCCGCTGACCCTGGCCTTCCTGCTCGCCTATCTCGTCTACAACGACGGCGTCCAGACGGTGATCTCCCAGGCCTCGGTGTACGGCTCCAAGGAGCTGGACCTCGATCAGTCCACGCTGATCGTGGCGGTCCTCCTGGTGCAGGTACTCGCGGTCGGCGGCGCGCTCGGGATGGGGCGGATCGCCCGGGTGTACGGGGCCAAGCGGACGATTCTCGGTTCGCTGGTCGTATGGACGCTCATCCTGGCGGCGGGCTACTTCCTGCCGGCCGGCGCACCCGTCTGGTTCTTCGTCCTGGCCTCCGGGATCGGCCTGGTCCTCGGCGGCACGCAGGCGCTTTCGCGGTCCTTGTTCTCGCATCTGGTGCCGCGGGGCAAGGAGGCCGAGTACTTCTCCGCGTACGAGATGAGCGACCGCGGCATCAGCTGGCTCGGGCCGCTGATCTTCGGCCTCACCTACCAGGCGACGGGCAGCTACCGCTCGGCGATCATCTCCCTGGTCGCCTTCTTCCTGCTCGGCTTCCTGCTCCTGGTCCGGGTGCCGGTGCGCCGCGCCGTGGAGGCCGCGGGGAATCCCGTGCCCGAGCGGATCTAGCGTCGGATTGGGCACAGGGAGACAAAGGCCGGTAGTGTACGCCTTTGGCCTGCCAGGCGTACCGTTCCTTCACGCTAAAGAGATGGAAGCGTTGGGTGACATCTCCTGCCAGATGTGACAAAGCGGGCGTGGGTGGGTACAACAAGGGGCGGCTAAGACGGCGACGCGTGACCCGGAACGGGAATCTTTACCGCCGACCGGACGTTGACCGGATGACGACGACAGCGACACCTGTCCTGTGGGCGACAAGCCCGGGAGGCACGATTCATGAGTGAGCGAGCTCTTCGCGGCACGCGACTCGTAGTGACCAGCTATGAGACCGACCGCGGCATCGATCTGGCCCCGCGCCAGGCGGTGGAGTACGCATGCGACAACGGACATCGATTTGAGATGCCGTTCTCGGTGGAGGCAGAGATCCCTGCGGAATGGGAGTGCAAGGTCTGCGGGGCCCAGGCACTTCTCGTCGACGGGGACGGCCCTGAGGAGAAGAAGGCCAAGCCCGCGCGTACGCATTGGGACATGCTCATGGAGCGGCGTACACGTGAGGAGCTGGAGGAGGTCCTGGCCGAGCGCCTGGCCGTCCTTCGCTCCGGGGCGATGAACATCGCCGTGCACCCGCGCGACAGCCGCAAGACGGCCTAGCGCGGTACACGGCAACAAGACCGGACCGGGGGCGCGGACAGTGATGTCCGCGCCCCCGGTCCGGTTTTTGTGTGCTCTTTACCTGCGGTCAGGACCCGATCGGCGGGTACGGTCCCGCATCCCGCCGCGGCCCGTCGTCGCGCGGGGTGTCCTCGCGGATCACCTCGCCCTGGACGACCTTGCCGTCGGGGCGGTGGATCCGGGCCTGCTGGAAGGCGTCCTCGAAGCTGCCGGGGCTCGCCTCGGACAGCCGCTTCTCGAAGGACTTCTCGGCCCGCGCCGCGACCGCCTTGCGCACCGGCGGCAGCAGACAGACCAGACCGGCCACGTCCGAGATCAGGCCCGGCATGATCAGGAGCAGTCCGCCGAGCATCGTCAGACCATTGCCCTTGCTCGCCGGAGCACTGGGCGCGGCGGGCGCCTCACCGGTGGCCGCGGCGGTCTGGGCCTGCTGCAAGGTGTCGGTCAGATTCTTGAAGGCGCGGCGGCCGGCGCGCTTGATCACCACGGAGCCGAGCACCACTCCGGCCAGGAGCAGCAGGAAGACCACGAAGCCACTGGTCGCCGAAGCGACCTGGATCAGCAGCCAGATCTCGAGCACGAGCCAGGCGGCGATGCCCAGCGGCAGGAAGCGGCGCAGCTTCGAGCGGCCGGCAGGGCGGCCGCCCGGGCGATCTGTCGGAGGCATCGTCATGTCTCCAGTGTGCCGTGTGCCGCATCCGTTCGGCGTAAGGCGGAGATCAACAACGGTGGCCGCCACGGCGGTGGCCCTCGCCTCGGCAGCGGCCACCGCCTAGGCGGCCCTCTCAGCGCCTCCTGCCGCGCCCGAGGATCTTGCCCGTGCGCTCGGTGACGCCCCACGCGGTGACCCGCCACAGCGCCTCGACGAGGATGTCGCGGCTCATCTTGGAGTCGCCCAGCTCGCGCTCGACGAAGGTGATCGGCACCTCGACGACGTGGAAACCGGCCCTGACCGCGCGGCGGGCGAGGTCGACCTGGAAGCAGTAGCCCTGCGAGGCGACGTCGGCGAGGCCGAGGCCCTCCAGGGTCTCCTTGCGGAAGGCGCGGAAGCCACCGGTGACGTCACGGATCGGGACGTCCAGCATGAGGCGCGAGTACATCGAGCCGCCGCGCGAGATGAACTCGCGGGACTTGGGCCAGTTGACCACCCGGCCGCCCGGCACCCAGCGCGAGCCGAGCACGAGGTCGGCGCCCTTGAGCGCGGTGAGCAGCCGCGGCAGCTCCTCGGGCTTGTGCGAGCCGTCCGCGTCCATCTCCACGAGGACGCCGTAGCCGTTGTCGATGCCCCAGCGGAAGCCCGCGAGATAGGCGGCGCCGAGGCCCTCCTTGCCCTTGCGGTGCAGTACGTGGATGTGGTCGTCCTCGGCCGCGAGCTCGTCGGCGAGTTTGCCGGTGCCGTCGGGGCTGTTGTCGTCGGCGACGAGGAGGTGCGCGTCGGGAACCGCGGCGCGTACGCGGGCCGCGATCGGCTTGATGTTCTCGGCCTCGTTGTACGTCGGGATGATGACCAACGCTGCGCCGAGCGGGCCGTACTCCCGCTGACCGCCGTCCTTCACTGGGTGCCCCTTAATTCCAAAAGCGGATGCTCCACCATAGTGCTGCCCGCGCCCCGACCTGCCGGTCCGGGGTCACGGTGTCGCAGGAGCAAGGGAAAACGGTGCGGGTCCGGGACGCTAGCGCGGCGCGGGAGCGGACGGTACGACAGCGCGTGCCAAGAACGGGACCGCGCCGCGGCGGGAAACATCATCGGGGTGCGGGATCGGGGCCCGGTGCCCTTCGGGCCGACCTGGGACCCGCTGGCTGCGGGTCGACCGAAAGCCGTTGTCTACTGAGCAACCGGGCCCCACCCGGGTCGCACCCATCCGGCCGGGCTGCACCTGCGTTCGCCCCCGAGGCGCGGTCGCTGGGCCTGGCTCCCAGTGGCGGGGTGCCGGTGCGGCACTCCGCCCCCATGACCCAGCAGCGCTCGACGACTGCGTGGAGGTGTCCCCGCCGGACGTCCTGTGGTGGACCCGGCCGAAACTACCCGCCCCACGCGCCCGTCTGTCAACACAGCTGCCACCTGCGGCTTTTCGCGGTCCTGGCAGCTCAAGGCCGTGATCACGGGCCGGGGCGGCCCTCCCTGGGCCTCCGATCGGATCCGCGCCACACCGCAACCGTCACTCGGTCGGCCGCACGTAGACCGTCCGGCCGCCGACCACGGTCTCCAGACAGACCGGCAGTTCGCTGCCCGGGGTGAGGTCGGGCAGGCCCGGTGTGCCGGAGCGCGGGTCGGTGGACCAGCGGGCGACGCGGTCGTCGGGTGCCTGGACGATCAGTTCGTCGGCCTGCCAGATCGCGAAGTCGGCGGGTGCACCCGGGACCAGCGTGCCCGCGTCGTCCCGGCCGACGGCGCGCCAGCCGCCGCGGGTGTGCGCGGTGAAGGCGGCGCGGACCGAGACACGGTGCTCGGGCGTGCGGTGGAAGGCCGCGGCGCGCACCGTGCCCCAGGGGTCGAGCGGTGTGACGGGGCTGTCGGAGCCGAAGGCGAGCGGGACACCGGAACGCAGCAGCGCGGCAAAGGGGTTGAGGGTACGGGCCCGCTCCACGCCGAGGCGCTCGGCGTACATGCCGTCCTCGCCGCCCCACAGCGCGTCGAACGCGGGCTGCACGGAGGCGGTGAGGCCGAACTCGGCGAACGCGGCGACGGTTTCGGGGCTGAGCATCTCGGCATGCTCGACACGGTGCCGTCCGGCGCGGACGCGGGCGAGGCCCAGCTTGTCGGCAGCCTTACGCATCCCGGCCACGACGGTGGTCACGGCGGCGTCGCCGATGGCGTGGAAACCGGCCTGGATGCCCGCCTCGGTGCATGCGAGGACATGGGCGGTGACGGCGGCCTCGTCGAGGAACGCGGTGCCGGTGTGGGCGGCGTCCTCGTAGGCCTCGTGCAGGCACGCGGTGTGCGAGCCGAGCGCCCCGTCGACGAAGAGATCACCCGCGGCGCCGAGCGCGCCGAGGTCGCGGATGCGGTCGGCGTCCGCGGCGGACTCCAGGGCCTCGGCCCAGTAGCCGACGACGCGCGGGCCCGCCTCCTCGGCGGCGAGCGCGAGCAGGCCCGTGAGGTCGTCCTCGGACGAGATCTCGGGCCCGGCGCACTCGTGCACCGAGCCGATGCCGAGCGAGGCCGCCTGCCGCAGGGCGGCTCGCTGGGCCTCGGTGCGCTGGACGGGCGTGATCGCGTCGTGCGCCGCGCGCCGCACCGCGTGGTGGGCGTCCTTGGTGAGCGGTGCGTCGGCCTCGAAGCCGGGCAGCTCACGGACGCCGGGCACGAGGTCGAGGAGCGCGGTGGTGGCGACGGCCGAGTGCACGTCGATCCGGGTCAGGTAGAGCGGGCGGCCGCCGGTGGCCTCGTCCAGCTCGGTACGGTGCGGCGCGCGGCGCTCGGGCCAGCGCGCGGCGTCCCAGCCGTGCCCGAGCAGCACACGGTCGGCAGGCCGCCCGGCCGCATACGCGCGGACGGCGTCCAGCGCCTCGCGCAGGCTGCGCGCGCCGGTCAGATCGAGGCCCGTCAGCGCCAGACCGGTGGACGTCGTGTGGACGTGCGCATCGGTGAACGCCGGCGTGACAAGGGCACCTTCCAGATCCCGCACGTCCTCGACACCTTCGGCGAAGGCATCGGCCGCCCCCTCGGACCCGACCCACGCAACATGCCCACGCTCCACGACCATGGCGGTCGCGAACGGGTCGGCGGGACTGTGCACCTCACCGCCACGCAGCAGAACGGTGCGGTGGTCCGGGACGCTGGAGTTGCTGTCGCTCATAGGGAACAGTCTCGCGCCTGCCGCGGGACGATCCGGACGCGGGGGCCGACAACGGCCACGAACGCCCGCGAACGGGTCAGATACGCGGCGGCCGCGCCTCGTAAGGCGTGGACAGGCAGACCGTCGTCCGGGTGGAGACTCCGGCGAGGGCGCGGACGCGGCCGAGGAGGTCCTCCAGTTCGAGCGGGGTCGAGACGCGCACCTTGAGGATGTAGTTCTCGTCTCCGGCGACGCTGTGGCAGGCCTCGATCTCGGGGACTCCGGCCAGGCGCTCGGCGATGTCGTCGGGTGCGCTCGGGTCGAAGGGCTTCACCGAGATGAACGCGGTCAGCGGCAGGCCGACGGCCTCCGGGTCGACCACGGCCGCGTATCCGCGGATGACGCCGCGCTGTTCGAGCCGGCGCACCCGCTGGTGCACGGCGGACGTGGACAGGCCGGTGGCCTTGCCCAGGTCGGTGTAGCTCATCCGCCCGTCCTTGACGAGCAGCTGCACGATCTGGCGGTCGAGGTCCTCCATGGCGCAAGAACCTACAGGGCCGTGATCCATTGGGATACCGGGGTTACCCACGTGATACCCGGGGTGCGGCCTCATGCGCGGATGCCGGGGTACGCGACGGTGACGGGCGGCGTCCGACCGGCGGAAGTCCGCCCGGACCGGGTCCTCGTAACCGTTCTGTGACGAACGCCACACCCCGGAAACCGTGTCCTCGCGGGTGGCGTGGTTACGGCAACGAGCAGGCGGGAAGTGCTTGCTGTGGTCGAGGCCGCAGCGCCTTGCCGGCCCACCCGAGGGGGAGTACCCATGCAGCACCACGAGGGCAGCGTCGAGCCCGATGCGTACGACACATTCGAGATGTACCGGGTGATCTGCCCGGACTGCGAGCAGCCGATCGCGCTCCTCGCGGACGAGGACCTCCTGCCGCAGCACGCCAAGTGCGCGACGCCGTGGAACCCGTTCGGTCTCACCACCTGCTCCGGCACGGGCCGGCCCGCCGCCGACGCCCGCCCGGCCGACGAGGGCTTCGAGGTCCAGGAGCAGGACACCGCACTGCTTCTGACGCTCCCTCAGGGGCTCGACTGGCGGACCCAGCCCTTCTCGCACGTGGGTGGTCCGGGCTCGCGCCCGGTGAAGACCTCCGCGCTGCGCCGCGCCGCCTGAGAAGGCGACGCGGCCGCCGGGCCTGCGGAGCGACCGCCGAGCCCGCGGGCTGACCGTGTGTCAGCCGCCTTGTCCGAGCGCTTCATCCCAGTAGCTGCCTTGCACCATGGCCGTCAGACTGCCGTGGTGCAGGATCAGTTTGTCCACGTCCTTCGGGTCGTCCGGGACGCTCACCTCGCCGAAGTGCACCTGCCGGTAGGCCACGCGCAGCATCACGACCGCGTGCCGCAGTGCTGCGTACAGCGTGTAGAAGTCCATGTCCCGCGGTGTGTGGCCGGTGAGTTCGCCATAGCGCGCCTCGATCCGGTCGCGGCGCAGGAAGTCCGGCAGGCCGTCCTGGCCGAAGCTCACCGTGAGGTCCTGGAAGAAGCGGTGCAGGTAGACCGTCCAGCCCAGGTCCACTTCCCGCGGCGCGTACGACGCCATCTCCCAGTCGAGTACGGCGGCGGGTTCGAAGCCGTCGTAGATGATGTTGCCGATGCGTGCGTCACCCCAGTTGAGGACGGGTTCGCCCTCCTCCGCCGGCCAGAGCTCCTCAAGACGGTCGAAGGCCGTCTCGATCAGCGGGGAGCGTGCGACGTCGCGGACGACCCACTCGTAGTAGGCACGCTGCGCCTCGACATGACGGCGCAGGGCGCTGCCGTCGCCGGGCGTTGCGAGGAACTCGGCCTCGCCGGAAGGGAACTGGTCGTGCAGCTTGGCGAGCAGTGTGACCGAGGCGGCCTCCAGATGCTCGCGCTCGGCGTCGCTCGCCGCGTGCAGCCAGTTGCCCTCGTACGTATAGGGCATGACGTCCGGCGGTACGCGGCCCTCCTTGCGCTCCATCACGAAGAACGGCGCCCCGAGCGGGCCCGGATCGGTCTCCAGCCACTGCACGCGCGGCACCGGCAGATCCGTGTGCTCGCCGACGAGGTGCATGACGCGGTGCTGCCGCTCCATGTCGTACACCGGGAAGATCGTGTACGCGGAGGGGTCGGCGGCCAGACGCAACGCGCAGGCGGTGAGCGGGGTTTCGGGGTGCTCGATGTCGAAGAGCAGAGTCTCGCTGGACATGCCGTTGGACTCGGGGACCGTGAGGTCGGTCGCCTTCGCGCCGGGCAGCCGGGCGGAGAGCCACGCGGTCAGCAGGCGGCCGAGTTCCTCGGGGTCGCGGGTGCTGGTACGGGGGCGGGGTGCCGTGGCCATGGGTCGGCTCCTTTCGTGGGCGGCGGTGTTCAGGGGGCGACCGAGTCGAAACCGGTGAAGCCGGAGGGGTCGTGGCGGCCGAAGCTGCCGTGCTCGAAGATCCCGTAGCCCGTACGGCCGTCGAGGGTGAAGCGGGCCGCGTGGTCGATGACGCCGTAGGCGGCGAGCGGGTGTGCGGTGGGGTCCGAGAGGTCGTAGGTGCGGCGGTCGGTCCAGCCGTGGCCGCGCCAGGTGCCGTGCTGCCAGTCGTCGGCGGGCGGATAGCCGGCGCCCACCGCGAGCGGGATTTCGGTCAGGCACTCGACCGTCATCTCGACCGGTTTGCGGGCGGCGTCGGTGAGGTGGACCACCGCGCGTTCGGGGTGGCGGCTGCCCGGGCGGTAGGTGATGTCGGTCTGGGGCCAGCCGAGTTGGACGTCGCGCTCGCCGTCGCGGACGAGGACCGCCTCGTTCAGGGTGCGGTAGCCGTCGGCGTCCTCCTGGGCGATCACCATCACGAAGCGGTCGTCGAAACGGACCGGGATCCAGAGCCAGTGGAAGCCCTCGGTGCGCTCCTCGGCGCCGATCCGGCCGCCCTCCTCGCCCGGGATGGGCCGCACGCCCCAGCTGCGGTCGCGGGTGCCGGTCCAGCCGTCGGCGGAGACCGTGATCTCCTCTCCCCCGGCCCGGATGGTCCCCTCGGGCCGCCCGCCCTGCACGAAGCGGCGCCCCTCCAGGGTGAGCCGGTCACCCTTGCGCTGGGTGTGGTGCGGTTCCCAGACGGCCGGGAAGTCGGCGGTCCAAGTGAGGTCGTACGCAAGGGAGTCGGGGCCGTCCGCCGCGCACTGCAGACGTATGCGCTTGAGCGGTTCCTCGATCGTGATCCGCAGCGGGCCGACTTCGAGACGCATCCGGTCGTCCCCGAGTGCGTCGGACGCGCGTACGGCGTGCAGCGTGTCCCCGATACGCAAGGTGGCGTACGCGTCGATCACGCCCATGTTGGGGTAGACCCCCAGGCCGAGGATGAGCAGGAACCGGCCCTCGTGGTCGAAGAGATGGAAGATGCAGCGGTCGTACGCGTTGCGGTCGCCGGTCGCGACATGCTTCATCGAGAGCGGGACCTGGTGCACGGGGTACTCGTCGAGCGGTACCGGACGGTCGTCGGCCACGGCAATCCTCCCTGGACGCACGGTGGTTGCAGGGAGCGCCCCCTGCGGCGGAGTTGACGGTACGTCAGATACGCCGCGGGGGACCATACTCGTGTCACCGCTCGTGAGGAACGGCGACGGATCCGTCCGCGCCACTCGGCGCAGATCCGTTCCGTGTCACCGCCTGCCCCTCCAGGGCCACTCTCCGAACGGACCTTCGGATTCTTCCGGGGGTGTCCCGCGCGGCCGTGCGGCGTTGGCCCCGGCATGACCCCCTTGCACGAAGCAGTCGGACGGCGTCGCCGCACGCTCTACGTACCCGCGCCCGGCGAATCGGTTCAGCAGAGCGCGGACCATGCCGGTCCCGTACGCCCCTCCGACCCCCCGATCTACCGGGAGCTGATGCGGCACTGGGCGGGCAAGGGCAAGACGCTGCCGGGGCGGCGCGACCCGGAGTGGGCGCGGCTGACGGCGCCGATCGTGCGGCCCGGGGAGTTCGGCTCGCACGACGGCTTCGGGATGGGCGAGACCTTCGGGATGGGCGAGGCCTTCGGACGGTCCGAGACGTTCGGCTCGGGTGAGCCCTTCGGATCGGGCGAGGTCTTCGGGACGGCATCGGGCACGGGCGCGCGCCCCCCGCGGCGCTTCACACCGGCGCCGGTGCCCGCACCGATGCCGGCGCCGATGCCGGTGAGCGAGGCGCGCGAACCGCGCGAGCCGAGGGAGCCCCACGCACCGCAGGACTCCCTCGCGCAGGTCAGCGAGACTCGGGACCCGCGAGGTGACGGGCGATGACCATCCGCTGGATCTGATTGGTGCCCTCGACGATCTGCAGCACCTTCGCCTCGCGCATCAGCCGCTCGACCGGGAAGTCCTGCGTGTAGCCGTACCCGCCGAGCACCTGCACCGCGTCCGTGGTGACCTTCATGGCCGCGTCCGTGCAGAACAGCTTGGCCATCGCGGCCTGCCGCGAGAACGGCCGGCCCGCGTCGCGCAGCCGCGCGGCCGCCAGGTAGAGCGCGCGGCCCGCCTCGATCTGGGTGGCCATGTCGGCCAGCATGAAGCGCAGGCCCTGGAAGTCGGCGATCGGGTGCCCGAACTGCTTGCGCTGCAGCGCGTAGGCCAGCGCCTCGTCGAGCGCCGCCTGGGCGACACCGATGGCACACGCGGCGATACCGAGCCGGCCGCCGTCCAGGGCGGACAGGGCGATCGCGAAGCCCTGGCCCTCGTCGCCGATCCGCCGCGCGTCGCCGACACGGACGCCGTCGAAGTGCAGCTGGGCGGTGGGCGAGCCCTTCATGCCCATCTTCTTCTCGGGCACGGCCGCCGTCAGACCCTCGGCGTCACCGGGCACGAGGAAGGCGGTGATCCCGCGGGAGCCCTCTCCCCCGGTGCGGGCGAGCACCGTGTAGAAGTCGGCGATCCCGCCGTGGGTGATCCACGCCTTGGTGCCGTCGAGGATCCAGTCGTCGCCGTCCCGTACGGCCTTCGTGCGCAGCGAGGCGGCGTCGGAGCCGGACGAGGGCTCGGACAGGCAGTACGCGCCGAGCAGTCCGCCGCCGAGCATCGCGGGCAGGTGCTCGGCCTGCTGCTCCTTCGTGCCGTAGTTGGCGAGCGCGTGGCAGGCGAGCGAGTGGACGCTGACGCCCAGGCCGACCGTGAGCCGGGCCGCGGCGAGCTCTTCGAGCACCTGGAGGTAGACCTCGTAGGGCTGGGCGCCGCCGCCGAACTCCTCGTCGTACGGCAGACCGAGCAGGCCCGAGTCGGAGAGCAGCGCGAACAGGTCGCGCGGGAAATGGCCCGCTTCCTCCTGCTCGGCGGCAGCGGGCGCGATCTCGCCCTTGATCAGCTCACGGACGAGCGCGAGCAGGTCCTCGGCCTCCTCGGTGGGCAGCTGTCGGTCCACCGGCTGCGGGGCTCGGACGGTCATGGCGAGACTCCTCCCTGTCGGGCGCTGCAGCGGACGCGCGCAGGGTGTGGCGGCGCCGCCGAGGTCTGACTGCTCAGTCCTAGCCCCGGATACGGGTCACGAAACAGGGGCGGGTGACTGTGGCGGGATGAGTATGCCCGATGAAACGCTGCACGTCACCCGGTTCACGGCCGTTAACTCCGCCACGGTTCGGGGACGGTGGACACACGACGCCCGGTGGCGCCGCGGGACCAAGTGGAGTACCCCACACATGACCTCCGTCTCTACCCCTCAGGGCCCCACGGTGGCACCGTGGAGACCGTCCTGGGGGGACACCCACCGCAGTACCACCGTGAGCGAGTCAGCCATGAACTCCAGCGCCCGCGCAGCCACCAGCACCGCCGAAGTCGCCGAGTACGTCCGCAGCCGCACCGGCGGGCCCAAGGACGACGGCCCGAAGATCCTCGAGCACCTCGCCGGCTGGACGCTCGTGGTGGTCGTCGCGATGCTGGTGACGCAGCTGGGGCTGCTCTGAGCCAGTCCTGCGCCGGTCAGCGTGCCGGGCGGTAGGTCGCGATGATCACGCCGCTGCTGGTCGGCCGGGCGCTGACAAGGTCGAGCTTCTTCAGCGGGAAGTCGTCCGTGAACAGCTTCTTGCGCCCCTCACCGGCGACCACCGGGTGAATGAGCAGCACGAGCTCGTCCAGCAGATCCAGTTCCAGCAGGGAACGGACCAGCGTCGGGCTGCCCGCGACGGTGATGTCCTTGCCCTCACCCGCCTTGAGCTCGTTGACCGCGGTCACGAGGTCGCCCTTGATCAGGGTGCTGTTCGCCCAGCCGTCGACGCTGTCCAGGGTCGAGGAGACGACGTACTTGGGCGACTCGTTGATCCATTTCGCGAAGCCGGCGTCCTCGCCTTCGGTCACCGTCGGCCAGTATCCGGCCCACTCGGTGAACGTCACGCCGCCCAGCAGAATCGTGTCCGCCGACTCCAGCGTTCCGGCCAGTGACGCGCCCATCTCCTTGTCGAAGGCGAACTGCCACTGGTCGGGCGACTGGGCGACACCGTCGAGCGAGACGAACAGACCCGAGACAAGCTTGCGCATGATTCCTCCATGTTGAATCCGGGGGCCCGGCGCCCGCCCCGGCCGGGGCGGGCCATCCCCTTCGGCCACAACAGGAACCCTAGGCAGGCCCCATGGGGCCTGGCTTGTACAGAAGCGACAGCGGCTCCTGGGGGTCCGGCGCGCTCAACTGCGTGGCGGTGCGCCCCACGTACCGCTTCAAGGACCGTGCCAGGTGCGGCTGGTCGAAGTATCCGAGCCGGTGCACGACCTCCTGGGAGGACACCCCCTCCTGGATCAGCACCGCCGCCTGGCGGGCGCGGTGGATCTGCCGGATGGCGCCCTGGGTCTGGCCGGTCGCCGCGACGAACCGTCGCTGGAGGGTGCGGTCGGTGACGTCCGGGGCGGCTCCGCCGAGCACCGCGGGCACGACGTGGTCCGTGTCCACGATGTCCTCGCGCACCATCCGGCGCACGAACGCCTCGGCGTTGTCGTAGTCGGGAACGTGCCAGGCGGACCCCTTCAGCCACACGGAACGCCGCGTCACGTCGGGGATCTCCGCATTGCCGCCGACCAGGCGGCTGACCGGGAGGTGCGGCATCGACGTCCCCAGCGCGAAGCTGATCCCGAAGAAGTCCGCGTCGCCGGGGACCGGTGCGTGGGACGCCTTCGTCTCCGGCCCCAGCACCGCGGCCTGCATCGCGCCCTGGTGCTCCCAGAACACGAGTTCCCAGTGCGAGGTGGCGACCGACATCATCCGGCCCACGTCGTCGCTGCGGCTGCGCCACACCCGCTCGATGTACGGCAGCTCCGACGGCCGGCTCTCGATCACCAATCCCACCCGGTCCCCCTCACGCGGCTGCCGCGGTGCAAGCGGCGGAATGCCATGCCCCGATCCTCCACGCAAGCCGTGGGACCGCGCCAGGGGGGTCGAGCCTCCCGCGTACAAGGACGGCCGGGCGCGCGGCCGTCACGCCGCCGGGACGGCCGCCGCGCCGCGCACGCTCACCGCAGGCCCAGCGCCCGCAGCGCGCGGCGCTGACGCGGCGTCGGCCTGGCGGGCCAGTAGAGGTAACAGACTCCGCCCGTGCCGGAGACGACCTTGCCGGTGGAGTTGTAGCGCTTAGTGCGGAGCCAGATGTTCTCCCACTCACGCCGCTTGTAGACCCGCCGGACCGCCTCGTTGCTCGGCGAGGCCGGGTCGTTGGCGATCACGTCGCCGTCCGCGGTGAAGCCGATGACGGTCATCAGGTGGCCCGAGGTGCCGTAGCCCGCGCCCGTGAGCTCCTCCTTGAGGAACGACTGGGACGTTATGGCCGGGATACCGGCCGCGATCAGGCTCTCCAGCTCGGTGAGCGAGCCGAGCCGGGTGACGACGCCCTGCAGATTCTCGTACGAGGCCGCGTAGGCGGCGTTGAACGGCCAGTTGCCGCAGCCCTCGTACTGGTAGTCGTAGGTGAAGCGGGCCGCGTGGCAGACCTGCGGGTCGTCGAACTCGGGGTTCACCCAGGCCAGGTCCTCGGGGGTCGGGCCGCGGCCCCAGTACTCGATGATCATCGTCGAGGAGGTCGGGCTGCACCAGGCCTCGCCGCCGTTGTCGTACTCGGGGTACTGGCCGACATGCGTGTTCTGCGAGTACCGCGGAACCGCCAGCTCCTTCGCGAGGCCCGGCGCCGAGGCGGGCACCTCGAAGCGGTCGGGCACGTCGGAGCCCATCGCCCCGGCCCGCCACACGGTGGGCGTCGCACCGCTGCCGGGCTTGCGCAGCAGCGTCAGACGGAGCCGGTACGCGGTGAGGCGCAGGCCCGTCGCCGGGTCGTCGATGGCGAAGGTGTCGGTCCAGATGGAGCTCTTGCCGTCGCTCTGGTCGTCGACGGAGGTGCGCCGGATGTCCTCGTCGCCGGCGGCCCAGCGGCCCATCACGTACCAGGGCGTGGCCGTTCCGTCGGAGTACGTGCCTTGGAGCTCGATCTCGATCCAGGTCCCCGCCGGGGTGTCCGCGTTCCAGGACGCGATGGCCTCGGTGGCGGGGACGGCGAGCCGGTGCTCGCGGCTGGTCCAGGTCGCGTATTCCCAGTTCGCCGTGGTGCCGGTGTGCGGGTCGGTGTACTCGCGCACCCCGGCCGGACGGGACAGGGCGAGGCCGGGGCGCAGGCCCGGGACGGGGCGGGTGCCGTCGGCGGTGCCGCCGAGCCAGTCGGCGTACGAGGTCCAGAAGTGGTTGTCCACGAGACGCCCCTGCGGCACGGGGCGACGGGGCGCGGAGGCGGCCGCCGGGGAGGCCGGGCCGACGGCGGCCGCGGTGGCGGCGGCCACGGCGGCGGCGAGGACGGTTCTGCGGGAGGTCCTGTGCGGGGAGTTCATGAGGGGCTCCTGGTCCAGAACGACACGGGTAGAAACGGGCGGGACGGGATGCCGTGCGGGGGCGGAATCCGTCCTTTCACAAGGGCCGACAGCCGCCCACTATGGACGGTCGCGGACCCCTTCTGCCAGGGTTTCGACCCGCGTCGCGCGACCAATATTGGCCTGGACCACTGGCGTGACCCCCTGGCGTGACCTGCGACGCCGCCGTTCGGCCGCCGCACCGGCCGTACGCTGGGCGCGATGAACGACTCCCTCGCACCCGCCCCTGACCCGCACGACGTGCTGCCCGCGCTGGCCGCCGCGCTGCGGGCACTGCCCCCGTCGTGCGGGCCCGTGCGGCTGGTCGGAATCGACGGGCACGCGGGCTCCGGGAAGTCGACCTTCGCGCGCCGGCTCGCGGCCGAGCTCGCAGGTGCGCCGGTGCTCGGGCTCGACGACGTCCGCAGCCATGCCGAGCTCTTCGACTGGACCGGCCGCTTCACGCGCGAGGTCCTCGCACCGCTCTCGGCAGGCGAGGCCGCGCGCCCGGCCGTGTACGACTGGAACGAGCGCGTCCACCGGCCCGGGCCGGTGCTGCGGCCCGCCCCCGTCGTCCTGGTCGAGGGCGTCGGCGCCGGGCGGCGGGCGCTGCGCCCTTGGCTGGCGCGCCTGTTGTGGATGGAGCTGCCCGCCGGCACGGCGTGGCGGCGGGGGCGGGCGCGCGACGGTGCGGTGCAGGAGGAGTTCTGGGAGCAGTGGGAGCCGGCGGAGGAACGGCACTTCACGGAGGACCCCTCGCGACCCTTCGCCGATGTCTTGGTACGGCAGGTTCCAGAGGGGTACGAGGTGCTGCCGGGGCTCAAGTCGGGTGCAGCTTGACCCTGTGCCGTCACCCAGCGTGATGACGCGCTACCGGGGTCCCGAGCGGCCCGGAAACGGCCGGGCCGACTCCCCCAACTCGGCTTGACCGAGGGGTCGTACAGGACTTACGTTCTCAATATGCGACCGCGAGCCGGTCGCCCTCAGACGCGAAGCCCCCGGTTGTTCCCCCGTGATCGGGGGCTTCGTTCTGCCCTTTGTCCCTTTCGCGTGTGCGCCTCGCCTTCAACCGGTCACCCACGGTGACCAGTTGGGGCCCCGCCCGTGCTCCCCCTGTGCTTCCCGCCGTGCTCCCGGCGACTCGCGCGGCACCCTACGGCCGATGCCCGAGGCGCAGGTACGATGCCTCACGGTGCGATCTCCGGGCCCGCCCGGCTGCTCGCCACCACGTCAACTCCCGGTACCAGCACGGCGGTTCGGCGAAGGACGCCGGCGGGCAGCTGCCCGGCGGCGCACCAACGGGGGCAGGGTTTGTGGGGGACGTGATGGACTTCGGCACGCAAGGTGCATCGGCTCCGGCCGACCTCGCCTGGCTGCGCGGCGTCGACGCCTACACCATGGGCGCGTATCCGCAGGCCGAGGAGGAGTTCAGGACGGCGGTCCGGCTCGACCCGGGGATGGCCGACGGCTGGCTGGGGCTGCACGCGCTGCGGGTGGACACGACCACCGCGTTATTGCGGATGTACCGCCACCGCGACCGTTTCGGCGAGCAGCGCACCCGTCACCGCCGCACGCTCAACTCCTGGTACTGGCTGGGCTGGTGGGTCCAGCCCGTCCTCGAGAGCACCCGCGATCTGCTGCTCGCCCATGCCTCGCACTGGCTCGACGGGCGGCACGTCCCCGATCTCGACCGTGCGCTCGCCGGGCTGCCGCCGGTCGACGCCGACGCGCAGGTGCGCTTTCTGCACGCGTGCCGCTCGTACCTGGTCAAGGACTGGGAGCAACTCGTCCGGCACACCGACCCGTTGATCGACGACCATGCGCTCGGGATCGAGGCGGGTCTGTTCGGCGGCATGGCCCGGGTGCGCCTGGAGATGTACGGGCAGGCCGAGCCACTGCTCGCCGCGGCCCTGATGCGCTGCCGCAGCGAGCAGCCGCAGCGCAAGGAGCTGCGCTACTGGCTGGCGCGCGCTCACGAGGGCACCGGGCGCAGCGCCGCCGCGCTGCCCCTGTACCGGGCGGTGCACCGGGTGGATCCGGCGTTCATGGACACCTCGGCGCGGCTGGCCGCCATCGCCGACTACGACGGCATCGACGGGATGGACGACGGCGGGGACTTCGCCGCCATGACCCTGGGGGGCGGCGACGCCGGGGACTACCCCGACGGCTATGACACGGCGTACGGGACCGAGGGTGGCGACCTCAAGGTCGACCCCGACCCGCCCGGCGGGGGCCAGCCGCCCGAGGCCGATGCCGTACGGGAGAAGGCGTTGATACCCGCGCAGGCGGGACCGCCGCTGCCGACCGGTCCGGCGGATCCTGCGCTGCTCCAGGAGGCACTCGCCGAGCTGGAGCGGATGGTCGGGCTCGAACCGGTGAAGCGGCAGGTCAAGGCGTTGTCCGCGCAGCTGCGGATGGCGCGGCTGCGGGCCGACAAGGGGCTGCCGGTGCAGCCGCCGAAGCGGCACTTCGTGTTCTCGGGGCCGTCCGGCACCGGCAAGACCACCGTCGCCCGGATCCTCGGGCGGGTCTTCTACGCGCTCGGGCTGCTCGGCGGCGACCATCTCGTGGAGGCCCAACGGGCCGATCTCGTCGGCGAGTTCCTCGGCCAGACGGCCGTGAAGGCGAACGAGCTGATCGACTCGGCGCTCGGCGGAGTGCTGTTCGTCGACGAGGCGTACGCGCTGTCCAACTCCGGGTACAGCAAGGGCGACGCGTACGGGGACGAGGCACTGCAGGTGCTCCTGAAGCGGGCCGAGGACAACCGCGACCACCTGGTGGTGATCCTCGCGGGCTACCCCGAGGGCATGGACCGTCTGCTCGCCGCGAACCCGGGGCTCTCGTCACGCTTCACGACGCGCGTGGACTTCCCCTCGTACCGCCCGCTGGAACTCACCTCGATCGGCGAGGTCCTCGCCGCGGAGAACGGCGACCAGTGGGACGCGGAGTCCCTCGACGAACTGCGGTCGATCGCCGGGCACGTGGTCGACCAGGGCTGGATCGACGAACTCGGCAACGGCCGCTTCCTGCGCACGCTCTACGAGAAGAGCTGCGCCTACCGTGATCTGCGCCTGTCGGGCTACCCGGGCGAACCCTCGGTCGAGGACCTGGCAACGCTCCGGCTGCCGGACCTGATGCAGGCCTACGGGGAAGTGCTGTCGGGGCGGGGGCCCGGGGACACGGCCGGCGCGTGAGCCTGCGGGAGCCGGGGGCATCACCCCCGGCCCGCACACGCGGACTCCGTCCGGAGCCACTCACGCGACGGCCGGACTGACCGTCTCCCGCGCCGACTGGACCGGTATCACCCGGTGCGCCGGGTCCCGTACCTCTCCGACCAGGAGTTCCAGGACGTCCTCCAGTGCCACCAGGCCCAGGACACGGCCCGATGAATCCGCGACCTTCGCCAGGTGGGCTGCCGCGCGTTGCATGACCGTCAGGGCGTCGTCCAACGGGAGTTCGGCGTGCAGGGTTGCCAGGGGGCGCCAGATTTCCTGGGGGACGGCGCGTTCCGGGGCCTCGACGTCCAGGACGTCCTTGACGTGGACGTAGCCCATGAACGCGCCGCCGTCCGCGCAGACCGGGAAGCGGGAGTAGCCGGTGCGGACGGCGAGTTCCTCGATCCGGCGTGGTGTGACGGTGGGGGCGACCGTGACGAGTTCGGCCGGGTCCAGGAGCACGTCGGAGACCGCGCGGCTGCCCAGCTCCAAGGCATCGCCGAGGATTTCCTGCTCCTCGGGCTCCAGGAGCCCGGCCTGGCCCGCGTCCTCGACGAGACGGCCCAGCTCCACACTGGTGAAGGCCGCCTCGACCTCGTCCTTGGGCTCGACCCCGAACAGCCGGAGCACGGCCCGCGCGCACGCGCCGAAGGCCGCCGTGACGGGACGGCAGAGGCGGGCGAAGGCGACGAGCGCGGGGCTCAGCCACAGCGCCGTTTTCTCCGGGGCCGCCATCGCCAGGTTCTTCGGCAGCATCTCGCCGATCACGAGGTGCAGGACGACGACCGCGGCGAGCGCGATGACGTATCCGAGCGGGTGGATCAGACCGTCCGGGACGTGCAGCCAGTGGAAGACGGGTTCCAGCAGGTGCGCCACGGTCGGCTCGGCGACCGCGCCGAGCGTCAACGAGCAGATGGTGATGCCGAATTGGGCCGCGGCCATCATCTGCGGCAGGTTCTCCAGGCCGTACAGGACCCGGCGGGCCCGCGCCGAGTCCTTCGCGTACGGCTCGATCTGACTGCGGCGTACGGAGACGAGGGCGAACTCGGCGCCGACGAAGAAGCCGTTGCCGAGGACCAGGAGGAGGGCGAAGAGCAGATGCAGCACGCTCATCGGGCGGCCTCCAGGGGCCGCGACGCGGTCCGTACGAGACGTACGCGCTCGGCACGGTTGTGGCCGACCTGTCGTACCGACAGGCGCCAGCCCGGGAGTTCGGCACGGTCGCCCGGTGCGGGGATCCGGCCGAGCAGATCTGCGACGAGTCCGGCGACCGTCTCGTACGGGCCCTCGGGGACCTGCAGCCCTATCCGCAGCAGGACGTCGACCCGGCAGCTGCCGTCCGCGTCCCAGGCGGGCCTGCCGTCCTCGGCAGGGGCGGTGGCGAGCTCCGGGGTGACGTCGTTGTCGTGCTCGTCGCGTACCTCGCCCACGAGTTCCTCGACGATGTCCTCAAGGGTGACCACTCCGGCCGTCCCCCCGTACTCGTCGACGACCACGGCGATCGGCTGCTCGCGGCGCAGCTGCTGCAGCAGACTCCGCACGGGCAGCGTCTCGGGCACGAGGAGCGGCGGCAGCGCGATCCGGCCGACCGGAGTGCGGCCGCGTTCCTGGACCCGTACGGCCAGGGCGTCCTTGAGGTGGACCATGCCGATGATTTCGTCGATGCGCTCGCGGTAGACGGGAAAACGGGACAGGCCCGTGGCGCGCGTGAGGTTGAGGACGTCGGCGGCGGTCGCGGAGGACTGCAGCGCGTTCACCTTCACGCGGGGCGTCATCACGTGCTGCGCGGTGAGCTCGCCGAGGGAGAGCGTGCGCACGAACAGGTCCGCGGTGTCCGCTTCGAGCGCGCCGGTCTGCGCGGAGTGCTGCGCGAGCGACATCAGTTCGTCGGGGGTACGGGCCGAGGCCAGCTCGTCGGCGGGCTCGACGCCGAAGGAGCGGACGAGCCGGTTGGCCACCGCGTTCAGCGCGGCGATCACCGGGCGCAGCAGCCGGGCGAACGCTCCCTGCGGCCCGGCCACGAAACGGGCGACCTGGAGCGGGCGCGACACGGCCCAGTTCTTCGGGACCAGTTCACCGATCACCATCTGCACGGCGGACGCGAGCAGCATGCCCACCGCGACGGAGACACCGGGGACCGCCCCGGATGGTATCCCGGTCGCGGTGAAGGGTCCGGCGAGCAGATGCGCGAGCGCGGGCTCGGCCAGCATGCCGACGACGAGGGAGGTGATGGTGATGCCGAGCTGGGTGCCCGAGAGCTGGAAGGAAAGCTCCCGCAGCGCCGAGACGACCCGGCGGGCCTTGCGGTCACCGGAGTCCGCGGCGCGCTCGGCGTCCGCGCGCTCGACGGTGACGAGGCCGAACTCGGCAGCGACGAAGAACCCGTTGGCGAGGATGAGCAGGAACGCCGCGGCGAGCAGCAGAAGGGGGATGATCATGCCGCCTGCTCCCCGGGTCCGGTCGCGGACCTATGTCGGGAGGGGGCGGCGCAGGTACTACCGGACGATCCGTCCATCGGCGGAGGGAGTCACTCCTCGGTTCGCAGGGGCCCCCGGCGCGGGGACGGGCGCGCACGGCGCCGCTGCCACCAGATTAATCACGGCAGGGGGTGCTCCGGCAGTGCTCCCCCGCCGGTTGTCGCCCGGCAGGGGAACGGTGCGGGCGTTCAGTTGCCGTCGGTGCCCGTGCCGTGTGCCTCGGCGAGCGCCCGCAGCGTGCCCGCGTCGCGGATGGCCTGCCGCTTGCCGATGCCCGGCTGGATGCCGAGGGCCGGGAGGCTGGTGCCGTCGCTGAGGTTGAGGAACACCCAGGGGTCGCCGGGACGCAGGTTGACCTGGAGGATCTCCGCCCAGGCGAGCCGACGCCGGCTGGTCAGGTTGATCACGGTGACCCCGGAGTCGTCGGCCACGACCTTCGGCCGGGACAGCAGGATCAGACCGCCGAAGAGCAGCGCGGCGGTGAGGATGAACGACATCCGCTCACCGGTGCCGAGCGTGTTCAGCATCAGGGCGATCGCCGTGATCACGGCGAACATCGCGACCCCGATGGTCAGCAGGACGGCACGGGTGCGGGTGGGCCGGAACGTGACCGGCAGCGAGGGGAGTTCGACGTCGGCCATGGTTCAGAGCCGGCAGGCGTGGATGGCCGTGGTGAGGATGGCGCGGGCGCCGAGCGCGTACAGGTCGTCCATGATGCGCTGGGCCTCCTTGGCGAGGACCATCGCACGGACCGCGACCCAGCCCTCGCTGTGCAGCGGCGAGATGGTCGGGCCCTCGAGGCCGGGCGTGAGGGCGACGGCGGCGTCCAGGTGCTCGGCGCGGCAGTCGTAGTCCATCATCACGTAGGTCCGGGCGACGAGCACGCCCTGCAGACGGCGCAGGAACTGCTGGACCTTGGGGTCCTCGCCGTCCGCGCCGGCCCGCCGGATGACCACGGCCTCGGACTTCATGATCGGGTCGCCGAAGACCTCCAGGCCCGCATTGCGCAGCGAGGTGCCGGTCTCGACGACATCGGCGATGGCGTCGGCGACGCCCAGCTCGATGGCGGTCTCGACGGCGCCGTCGAGGTGTACGACGGAGGCGTCGACGCCCTGCTCGGCGAGGTGCTTGCCGACGATGCCCTCGTACGAGGTGGCGATCGTGCGGCCCGCGAGGTCCTCGACGCTCGCCACCGCGCCGGGCTTGGCGGCGAAGCGGAACGTGGAGCGCGCGAAGCCGAGCGGCAGGATCGTCTCGGCGCTCGCGCCGGAGTCGATCAGGAGGTCCTCGCCGGTGATGCCGATGTCGAGCCGGCCCTGCGCGACGTAGATCGCGATGTCCTTGGGTCGGAGGTAGAAGAACTCCACCTCGTTGTCCGGGTCGACGTGGACGAGTTCCTTGGACTCCTTGCGCTGGGAGTAGCCGGCCTCATGGAGCATCGCCGACGCAGGTCCGGACAGTGAACCCTTGTTGGGGACGGCGATGCGCAGCATGAGGTCGGCTTCCTTGCGTAGAAGTTGATACGGAGTGGGGTGGCGGCGTACGTCAGAGATGGGCGTACACGTCGTCGAGCGTGATGCCGCGGGCGACCATCATCACCTGGACGTGGTACAGCAGCTGCGAGATCTCCTCGGCGGCGGCTTCCTTGCCCTCGTACTCGGCGGCCATCCAGACTTCGGCGGCCTCTTCGACGACCTTCTTGCCGATGGCATGCACACCCTTGTCCACCAGCTCGGCGGTACGGGAGGTGGCGGGGTCGCCGTTGGCGGCCTTGTGCTGGAGCTCGGTGAAGAGCTCCTCGAACGTCTTCTTGGACATGATGGCCCTACTCTACGCCGCTCCCCGTCCCGTCCTAACGCCAGGGCTCCGAGACGGTACGCAGCGTGGTCGCGGTGGCGACGGCGGCGATGACCGCTTCGTGGCCCTTGTCCTCGTTGGAGCCCTCGATACCGGCGCGGTCCAGGGCCTGCTCCTCGGTGTCGCAGGTCAGGACGCCGAAGCCGACCGGGACGCCGGTCTCCACGGAGACCTGGGTGAGACCCAGGGTCACGCCCTGGCAGACGTACTCGAAGTGCGGGGTGCCGCCGCGGATGACGACGCCGAGCGCGACGATCGCGTCGTAGCCGCGGCCCGCGAGGACCTTGGCGACGACGGGCAGCTCGAAGCTGCCGGGGACGCGCAGGACGGTCGGCTCGTCGATGCCCAGCTCGTGCAGGGCGCGCAGGGCGCCGTCGACGAGTCCGTCCATGACCTTCTCGTGCCACTGTGCCGCGATCACCGCGACCCGCAGGTCGCCGCAGTTCTTCACGCTGAGTTCGGGTGCGCCCTTGCCGCTCACGTGCTCTTCTCCTCGTGTCGCAAATGTCTGTACGGGTCGGTGGGTCGTCTACTGCGCGTCGAGCCAGGGCAGGTCGTGCCCCATGCGGTCGCGCTTGGTGCGCAGATAGCGCAGGTTGTGCTCGCCGGCGGGCAGGGGCAGGACCTCTCGGCCGCTGATGGCGATGCCGTGCCGGGTGAGTGCGTCGGACTTCTCGGGGTTGTTGGTCATGAGGCGGACGCTGCGCACACCGAGGTCGGTGAGGATCTGCGCGCCGGCCCCGTAGTCGCGGGCGTCGGCGGGCAGGCCCAGTTCCAGGTTGGCGTCCAGGGTGTCGCGGCCGCGCTCCTGGAGCTCGTACGCGCGCAGCTTGGACAGGAGGCCGATGCCGCGGCCCTCGTGGCCGCGCAGATAGACGATGACGCCCCGGCCCGCGGCCTGGACGCGGTCCATGGCGGCCTCCAGCTGGGGGCCGCAGTCGCAGCGCAGGGAGTGGAAGACATCGCCGGTGAGGCACTCGGAGTGCATACGGACCAGGACGTCCTCGCCGTCGCCGATCTCGCCGTGCACCAGCGCGACATGCTCGACGCCGTCCACGGTGGAGCGGTAGCCGTACGCGGTGAACTCGCCGTGCTGCGTGGGCAGCTGGACCTCGGCCTCGCGCCGGACGGTCGGCTCGGAGCTCTTGCGGTACGCGATGAGGTCCTCGATCGAGATGATCGTGAGGCCGTGCTTGCGCGCGAACGGGACCAGCTCGGGCAGGCGCAGCATCGCGCCGTCCTCGCCGGCGATCTCGACGATCGCACCGGCCGGGCGCAGGCCCGCGAGGCGGGCCAGGTCGACGGCGGCCTCGGTGTGGCCGTTGCGCACGAGCACGCCGCCTTCGCGGGCGCGCAGCGGGAAGATGTGGCCGGGGCGCACGAAGTCGGAAGCCTCGGTGGTGCCGCTCGCCAGGAGGCGCAGGGTCGTGGCGCGGTCCCAGGCGGAGATGCCGGTGGTGACGCCGTGGGCACCGGAGGCGTCGACGGAGACGGTGAAGGCGGTCTTCATCGACTCGGTGTTGTCGGCGACCATCTGCGGCAGCTGCAGCCGGTCCAGCTCGTCGCCCTCCATGGGAGCGCAGATGAGGCCGCGGCACTCGCTCATCATGAACGCGATGATCTCGGGCGTGGCCTTCTCGGCGGCGATGACGAGGTCGCCCTCGTTCTCGCGGTCCTCGTCGTCCACGACGACGACCGGGCGTCCTGCGGCGATGTCGGCGATGGCCTGCTCGACCGGGTCGAGGCTCAGGTCCTCGGCGTCACCGGGGATGTAGCTGACGGGCGCTGTGCTCATGCCGGGGCTCCTTCCAGGGCCGGGGCGGTGGCGCGCGAGCGCAGCCACCAGTCGCGCATGCCCCACAGGACGAGCGCGCCGTAGATGACGTAGACGAATCCGGAGAAGGCGTAACCGTTGGCGAAGTTCAGCGGGACGCCCACGAGGTCGACGAGCAGCCAGGCGAACCAGAACTCGACCATGCCGCGGGCCTGGGCGTACATCGCGACGATGGTGCCGACGAAGATGTACGCGTCGGGCCACGGGTCCCAGGACAGGTGCGGGAAGGCCTTGAAGAGCAGCGCGACGGCGACGGTGCCCGCAGCCGCGGCCGCGACCATGAGGCCGCGCTCCTTCCAGGTCGCGAAGCGGACGGCTATGGAGCCGTCCTGCGCGTTCTTGCGGCCGCGGGTCCAGGCGAGCCAGCCCATCGCGGCGACGACCATCACCACGACCTGCTTGCCGGCGCTGCCGGACAGATGGCCGACGGCGAACGCGGCGAAGAGGATCAGGCCCGAGACGAACTGGGCGGGCCAGGTCCAGATCGAGCGCTTCCAGCCGAGTGCGAGCGCGGCCAGACCGATGATGTTGCCGATCATGTCGGACCACTTGATGTGCTGGTCGAAGGCCGTGAAGGCCTCCGCGTTCAGCCAGTTCAGCATGGAGCTCACTTGGATTCCCCCGAGGTGTTCCGGTCCGCGGCGGCGGTACGGTCGCCGAGCAGACGCTCGACGTACTTGGCGATGACGTCCACTTCGAGGTTCACCGGGTCGCCGGCCTGCTTGAGGCCGAGCGTGGTGAGGGCGAGGGTCGTCGGGATGAGGCTGATCGTGAAGTAGTCGTCGGCGGCCTCGACCACGGTGAGGCTGACGCCGTCGACGGTGATGGAGCCCTTCTCGACCACGTAGCGCGAGAGTTCGGCCGGGAGCGAGACCTTGACGATCTCCCAGTTCTCGGACGGCGTACGGTCCAGGATCGTGCCGGTTCCGTCGACGTGGCCCTGCACGATGTGGCCGCCGAGCCGGGCGCCGACGGCGGTCGGGCGCTCCAGGTTCACGCGGGAGCCCTCGGCGAGCGCGCCCAGGCTGGAGCGCTTGAGGGTCTCCTCCATCACGTCGGCGGTGAACCAGTCGTCACCGAATTCGACGACGGTCAGGCACACCCCGTTGACGGCGATGGAGTCGCCGTGACCTGCGCCTTCGGTGACGACTTTGCCGCGCACGCGGAACCGGCACGAGTCGCCGAGCTGCTCGACGGCGGTGATCTCACCCAGTTCTTCGACGATTCCGGTGAACATGCTCAGGACTCCTTCGGGCGCGGCGTGGCGGTGATGCGGAGGTCGGGGCCGATGCGCACGGTCTCGGTCACGTCGAGGCGCAACGCGTCGGTGATGGTGGTGATTCCTGCGTCGGCGAGCGCGGCGGGGCCGGCGCCGAGCAGGACGGGGGCGAGGTAGCCGATGACGCGGTCGACGGCGCCGGCGGCCACGAAGGCACCGGCGAGCGTCGGTCCGCCTTCGAGGAGGACGGAGCGGACGCCTCGGGTGTGGAGCGCTGCCAGCAGCGCCGGGATGTCCAACCCGCTTGCGCCGCGCGGCAGTCGTACGACGCCGGCCAGGTCGGTGGTGGCGTCCTCGGCGACGGCGATCAGCGTCGGGGCCGTGTCGTCGAGGATCCGGGCGCCGGGCTTCACGGCGGCTGCCTCGGTGTCGACGGCGACCCGCAGCGGCTGTACGGCGCCTTCGATGCCGCGGACGGCGAGGTGCGGGTCGTCGGCGCGCATCGTGCCGGAGCCGACCACGACCGCGTCGCACTCGGCGCGCAGCCGGTGCACGTCGGCGCGGGACTCCGCCGAGGAGATCCAGCGGCTGCTGCCGTCGGCGGCGGCGATCCGGCCGTCGAGGGTGGCGGCGTACTTCCAAGTGACGTACGGGCGTCCGGTGTTGACGGAGGTGAGCCAGGCGATGTTCCCGGCGCGTGCCTCGTCCTCGAGCAGTCCGTGCTCGACGTCGATTCCGGCCGTACGAAGGGTGGCAGCGCCACCCGTCGCGGTGGGGTCGGGGTCGCTCACCGCGTAGACGACGCGGGCGATCCCGGCCTCGATCAGGGCCTGGGCGCAGGGGCCGGTGCGGCCCGTGTGGTTGCAGGGTTCGAGGGTGACCAGGGCGGTGCCGCCGCGGGCCTTGTCCCCTGCGGCGCGCAGGGCGTGCACCTCGGCGTGCGGGCCGCCGGCCCGCTCGTGGAAGCCCTCGCCGACGACCGTGCCGTGGGCGTCGAGGACGACGCAGCCGACGACGGGGTTGGGGCTGGTGGAGCCGAGTCCGCGCGCGGCGAGCGCGACGGCGCGACGCATCGCGTCTGCTTCGGCTGCGGTGGGGGCCACCGGGTCCTCCTGCCTCATAGGGCACGGACTCCGGGGCCTGTCGATGACGACAGAGTTCACGGGCGAGGACACTTCGGGGACGCCGGATGACGGTGGTCCTGTGACGACAGGGCCCACCTTCGGCGGCGTACACGAATACACGTGCCTGCCCGCCGCGCACTGCCTCCCATCCGGACTTTCACCGTCGGTCCAGGAATTTCACCTGGTCAACCGGTCACTGGAGGTGACCGGGTCGCGGACTGTAACCGCCGGTTCGGAATTACACCGACCCCGGAGTGCGCTGCTGCTGGTACACGGCCAGTGTGCCACGCCTGATCGACGGCCATACGGGCGAACGGCTGTGGGCTGGCTCACAAGGGGTTTGCGTTTGTCCCGCGGCTGCCCGGGCCAAAATGTGACGCCTCTGCGAGGCTGGGAACTCGGCCCCCGTACCGGAATTCCACCCGAATTCCATTCCAAGGGGGCACGACGAGCCCCGAGGAGGGCGCGATGAGCACGATCCTCGTGACCGGAGCGACCGGCACGCTCGGCACTCCGCTCACGCAGCTGCTGCGGGACGCCGGACACGACGTACGGGCGATGAGCCGGCGCTCCGACTGGTGGGCGGCCGATCTGCAGACCGGAGCGGGCCTGGGCCAGGCTCTGTCCGGGGCGGAGGTGGTGGTGCACTGTGCGACGGCGCAGAAGACGGGCGCCGATGTGACGGCGGCCCGGAATCTGATCGCCGCCGCGAAGAAGGCGCAGGTCAGGCATCTTGTCTATATCTCGATCGTCGGCGTGGACGTCGTACCGCTCGGCTACTACCAGGCGAAGTACGAGGTCGAGCGGCTGATCGAGGAGTCGGGGCTCGGCTGGACGACATTGCGGGCCACGCAGTTCCACGACCTCGTGGTGAAGGTGCTCTCGGCGCTGGCGAAGCCGCCGGTGCTTGTGATCCCGAAGGACGCGCGCACCCAGCCGATCGCCGTCGAGGAGGTGGCCGCGCGGCTCGCGGAGCTGGCGCAGGGCGATCCGCTGGGGCGGGTCGACGACATGGGCGGGCCCGAGGTCCTGACGCTGCGGGAGCTGGCCGAGAAGTATCTGGCCGCGGTCGGCAAGCAGCGGCGGATCATCGAGATTCCGCTGGCCGGCAAGACGTATCAGGGCTTCGTCCAGGGTGGGCATCTGGCACCCGAACGGGCCGTGGGCAAGGGGACGTTCGACGAGTATCTGACGCTGCATGTGGCGAAGGGCGGGTAGCCCGCCCTCTTCGGCCGGGGTGCGCCGAAGCCAGGTGATTCAGCGCTCCGACGGGAACAGCGCGTCCTGAGCCGCCTCCTGCGCTGCGAGCAGTGCGCCGCGCAGGACCGCGCCGCCGCCGAGCTCGCCCGCGCGGACCTTTGTTCGCAGCGGCGAGAGCGCTGCCACGCGTTCCTCGACGCGGCGGGCGAGGTCCGGGCCGCCCGCGCAGCCGATCTCGCCGCCGAGGACCACACAGCCGGGGTCGAGTACGGCGGCGGTGGCGGCGGCCGCGAGGGCGAGCCGGTCGGCGAGTGCGTCGAGGAAGGCGTCCGCACCCTCGGCCACGGCGTCCGCCACGACCGCCGCGCCGGCCGGACCCGCGGCGTCGTCGGGGGCGGACAGGCCGTGCTGCGCGCCGAGTTCGACGAGCGCGGCCGAGCAGGCCAGCGAGTGGAAGCCGCCGCCGCAGTCCACCGCGGACGGCAGGCCCACCGTGCCCGGCACCGGCAGGAAGCCCAGCTCGCCCGCGCCGCCGGAGACGCCGCGCCGCAGCCGTCCGTCGAGGACGACGGCGGCGCCGACTCCGTGGCTGAGCCAGATCAGCACGAACGTGTCGTGGTCACGGGCACCGCCCGCGTGCTGTTCGGCGACCGCGGCGAGGTTTGTCTCGTTCTCGACGAGCACCGTCGCGGGAAGTTCCCGCTGCAGGGCCGCCACCAGGCTCCGGTGCCAGGCGGGCAGACCGCTGCTGTCGCGGAGTTCGCCGCTGGCCGGGTCGATCAGGCCGGGCGCGCCGATCCCGACACTGTGCAACTCCCCCGCCCCGGCGTCCTTCGCCGTCTTGTCGAGCAGGGCGACGGCCCGCTCGACGGCGATCCGGGTGCCGTCGCTCTCGTCGATGGGCAGCGAGGCCTCGGCCCGTACGACGCCGAGGAGATCGGCGACGACCACCGAGACCCCGGCCATCCGCACGTCGAGGGCCGCCAGGAACGCGCGGTCGGCGACGATCCCGTACACCTTCGCGTTGGGTCCCCGCCGCTGCGCGCCCGCCTCCCCGACCACGCCGATCAGACCGGAGCCCTGCAGCCGCTCGACGAGGTCGGCGACCGTCGGCCGGGACAGACCCGTGAGCTCCTTGAGCTGCGCGGCCGTCAGCGGACCCTGCTGCTGCAGAAGCCGCAGCGCGAGCCGGTCGTTGATCGCGCGGGCGGTACGGGGAGAGGCGGCCATGGCGGGGATCCTTCCAGATCGCTGAGCGGGTCCGGCGTGGGTGCTCGGGTCAGGCGAGCGGCCCCGGTGCGGCCTTGGCCTCGGCGACCGCGCCGCGGGCCGTCACCTGGTCGCGGCCCGCGGTGCGCAGCACCCCGGCGAACAGGATCAGACCGACGGCGAGCACCGTGACCAGGCTGAACGAGACCATCAGCGAGGTGGCGTCGGCGACCGCGCCGATCGCCGAGGGGGCGATCAGACCCGAGGTGTACGTGATGGTGGCGACGCCCGCGATGGCCTGGCTGGGGTTGGGGCCGCTGCGTCCCGCGGCGGCGAAGGCGAGCGGGACGACGACCGCTATGCCGAGGCCCATGAGTCCGAAGCCGGTCATGGCGACGGCCGGATGGTCGGCGAGGACCACCAACAGGCCGCCCGCGGTGGCGAGTACACCGCCGGAGCGCACGGTGCGCACGGGCCCGAAGCGGTCCACGACCTTGTCGCCGGCGATCCGGGCGACGGCCATCGTCAGGGCGAAGGCGGTGGTGCAGGCGGCGGCGAGGCCGGCGGAGGTCTCCAGCTCGTCCTTGAGGTAGACCGCGGACCAGTCGAGGCTGGCGCCCTCGGCGAACACCGCGCAGAAGCCCACCGCGCCGATGAGCAGCGCGGACTTGGGCGGCAGCGCGAACCGCGGCGGCGGGTCCTCCTCCGGGGCGCTCTGTACGTCGAGCACGGACTGCACGGCGAACAGTCCGACGGCGGTCAGGACGCCCGCGGCGAGCAGATGGTGGATCCGGGCGTCGGCGCCGAGGTGCGCGGCCAAGGTGCCGCCCGCCGAGCCGATCAGGGCGCCGGCGCTCCACATGCCGTGCAGACCGGACATGATCGAGCGGTCGAGCCGGTTCTCGACCTCGAGTCCGTTCGCGTTCATCACGACGTCGGACATGCCGGAGGTCGCCCCGTACACGAAGAGCGCCGCGCCGAGCGTCATGAGGTTGGGGGCGAGCGACGGCAGGATCAGCGACAGCGTCCACATCGCGAGCAGGACCCGCAGCGCGGGGCGCGAGCCGAAGCGGTGGCTGATGGCCGCGGCGAGCGGCATCGCGACCGAGGCGCCGAGCGCCGGGAACGCGAGGGCGAGGCCGAGCTGTCCGGCGCTGACGTCCGCGTGCTCCTGGATCCAGGGGATCCGGGTGGCGAAGGAGCCGGTGACGGCGCCGTGCACACAGAACACGGCCGCGACGGCGAACCGCGCCCGCTTCAACTCCCGTTTCCCCGTGGCCACTTCACTCATGGGTCCCCTCCCGAAATCCGCGCCCTGCCTGTCGGGGCGTAAAACTATCAGGAACGTTGCCTGATAAATAGAGGGCTTTCGGCGGCCGGATCAAGGACCCTCCGCCTCGAGCACGCCGCGCGCCCGGCCCTACCATTGCGGCGATCATGACGGGGAGCAGACCCCGCAGGCCGGAGAGAAAGCGATCCCCACCATGAACCTCGGCGTCCGCTGGAGCGTGCACGGCGACGGGAAGACCCCGGCGCCCGGCGCGGTGGTCCGCCCCGACGAGCGGCTCTCCTGGCCGCGCACCTTCGGCTTGGGTGCGCAGCACGTCGTCGCGATGTTCGGCGCCTCGTTCGTCGCTCCGGTCCTGATGGGCCTGGACCCCAACCTCGCGATCATGATGTCGGGTGTCGCGACGGTCATCTTCCTGCTCGCCACGCGGGGCAAGGTGCCCAGCTACCTGGGCTGTTCGCTCTCGTTCGTGGGCGTTGCGGCCGTCATCCGGGCGCAGGGCGGTGACAGCGCGACGGTGACCGGTGCGGTGCTCGTGGTGGGCGCCGTGCTGTTCCTGGTCGGCCTCGCCGTGCAGCGCTTCGGCGCGCGGATCATCCACGCCGCGATGCCGCCGGTGGTGACCGGCGCGGTCGTCATGCTGATCGGCTTCAACCTGGCGCCGGTGACCGCCTCCACGTACTGGCCGCAGGATCAGTGGGTCGCCCTGCTGACCATGCTGTTCACCGGTTTGGCCGTCGTGTGCCTGCGCGGTTTCTGGGCCCGTGTCGCGATCTTCCTGGGGCTCGTCTTCGGCTACGGCATCTCCTGGCTCTTCGACAACGTCTTCGGGAAGATCAACTCGGTGGTCGGGGGCGGCGAGGCCACCGACCACTGGCGGCTCGACCTGTCGGCGGTCGGCAAGGCGGACTGGATCGGGCTGCCCGACTTCCACGGGCCGTCCTTCGAGTGGTCGGCGATCCTCGTCGCGCTGCCGGTCGTCATCGCGCTGATCGCCGAGAACGCCGGGCATGTGAAGGCCGTCGGCGAGATGACCGGCGACGACCTCGACGACAAGCTCGGCACGGCGATCTCCGCGGACGGCGCCGCGTCGATGCTCTCCACCGCGGTCGGCGGCCCGCCGAACACCACGTACGCCGAGAACATCGGGGTCATGGCGGCCACCCGCGTCTACTCGACGGCCGCCTACTGGGCCGCCGCCTTCTTCGCCCTGCTCTTCGGCCTCTGCCCCAAGGTCGGCGCGATCGTCGCGGCCATCCCGGGCGGCGTGCTCGGCGGCATCACCGTGATCCTCTACGGCATGATCGGTCTGCTCGGCGCGCAGATCTGGATCAACGCCCGGGTGGATCTGCGCAATCCGCTGAACCTGGTGCCGGCCGCGGCGGGCATCATCATCGGCACCGGCGGGGTCAGCCTGAAGTTCACCGACAACTTCGAGCTCAACGGCATCGCGCTCGGCACGCTCGTCGTCATCACCGGCTACCACGTCCTGCGGGCCTTCGCCCCGGCCCATATGAAGGAGAGCCGCGAGCCGCTGCTCGACGAGGGCACCTCGCGCTACGGCGACGAGAGCGGCGAGCCGGCCGACCGGCCGCGCAAGCAGCTCTGACCGGCGGACGGGCGGCTCACCTCAGCCGCCCGTCACCGCTCCGGTCAGCCACCGCTCAGCCGCCGCTCAGCCACCGGTCACCAGGTCGTACGCGTAACTCGGCGTGAACGTGCCGGGCTTGCCCTTGCAGCCGTCGGACTCGCCCGGCAGCTTGATCCAGAGGTACGCGTCGATCCTGGACTGCCCCGTCGAGAGCGTCGGCGGGCGGCCGAGCTTGCGGCCCGCCGGATCGCACCACTCGCCGTCGGCCGGCGGCCCGTTGCCGTTGCGGCTGGTGTCGATGACCGCGCCGAGCCCGGACGAGCCGCCCATCGCGCTCAGGACGGACTGCGCGAACGTGACCTCGTCCTCGGTGCGGTGGAAGTTGGACACGTTGGTGAAGATGCCGTCCGACGAGGCGGAGGACGCGGCGCCCGCCTGGCGGAGCGCGCCGGCCTGCTTGGCCGCGGAGTTCCAGCCCGAGTGACCGCCGTCGTAGTAGACCCGCGCGTTGGGGTTGGCGGCCTTGAGCGTCCGGCCCGCGCGGGCGAGCGAAGCGAAGCGGGCGGCGCGCTGGTCCGCGCTGAGGCAGTCGAACTGGGCCAGCGAGTCGGGTTCGAGGATCACGATCACCTCGGACGAGCCGAGCCCCGCCGCGAACTTCTCCACCCACGCGTCGTACGCCCCGAGATCGGGCGCACCGCCCTGCGAGTGCCCGCCGCAGTCGCGGTCCGGGATCGCGTACGCCACCACCGTGGGCACCTGGCCGCGGGCCGAGCCGCCCGCGGTCACAGCCCGCACCCGCGAGGTGATCGTGTCGGGGCTGTAGTCGGCGAACCAGACGGCGGCCGGACGGTCGGCTATCTGCGCCTCTATCTGCGGGCGGCGCGGGTCCGAGCGGTTGGCCCGCACCCAGTCGAGCACCTGCGAGTCACCGTGCAGATAGAGCCGGTTGGACGAGGCCGACTTCGGCTTCCTCGCCGGCGCCTTCGAACTGGGCTTCTTCGAGGGCGACTTGGATGCCTTCGGTGATTTCGAGGCGCTCGCCGACGGCGAGGGCGTGGGGACGGCCGGCAGCGGCTCCAGCTTGGGCGCCCGGGTCTCCTGAGGCTTCGACTCGTCCGACGCTCCCCCGCCGTCCGCGGCCGCGAGCACCCCGCTGACCGTGCCGATCACCACGACCACCGAGGCCCCTGCGGCCATCACGTTCCGCAGTTTTGCCTTTCTGCGCTCGGCGCGTTCGGCCCGCCGCTGTGCGCGTACGCCCTGCACGTCGCTGATCCCCCCATACGTTCCTGCGCCTGTTCCGAGGCCCTCCCGCGCACCCCGTTCCCCCGATCCGGCGAAGCTCGCGGCCCGTCGGGCCCGACAGCAGCCTATGACTGGGACGCTGCGTGCATGGCGCAGACCGGTCAGATCACAGCAGACACCACCCACGTCACCGCCGTGGCCGCGCGGATGCGCGCCTGGGACGCGCGGTGGCCGCAGACGGACGGGGTCGCGGTCTTCAACCGGGTCTATCTGAGGGTCACCGAGGAAATCGGGCGCGAGATCGGCGCGGGCGGCTTTCCCGACGTCATCGCCGCGCAGACGCTCGGCGCCCGGTTCGCCGAGCGCTATCTGGACGTCGTGGAGCTGGTCGCGGAGGGTGGCCGTCCGCCCGCGTGCTGGCGGCCGCTGTTCCAGTACCGGGGGCATCGTGACGTACGACCGCTGCAGTTCGCGCTCGCGGGCATCAATGCGCACATCGGACACGATCTTGCACTGGCCGTCGTGGACACCTGTCGTAGTCTCGACTGCGCTCCACGGTCCATCGAGGACGAGTTCGACCGCGTCGGCGAGATCCTCGGGACGCTGGAGGAACGCATCCGCGAAGAGCTGATGCCGGGCCCCGATCTGCTGCAGGTGGCCGACCCGCTCACGCATCTGCTCGGCACCTGGAGCCTGGAACGCGCACGGGACGCGGCGTGGTCGGCGGCGCGGGTCCTGTGGAGTCTGCGGGAACTGCCGGATCTCGCCGAGGAGTTCACGGAGCGGATGGACGCGGGGGTCGGCCTGGTGGGGCGGTGCCTGCTGACTCCCTGGCGGTGAGGTCAGTCCTCCGGCAGTTCCACCGGTGCGATCTCGTCGAAGAGGTCGCCCGGGCCGGGGTTGGTCGCGTCGGTGGCGCCGCCGAACTGGTGCATGACGCCCCACACCGCGTTCAGCGCGGTCTGTACGGCGCCCTCGGCCCAGCCCGCCGTCCAGGAGATGTCGTCGCCCGCGAGGAACAGACCGCGCTGGTCGGCGGGCAGCCTGTCCTGCATGAAGTGCGTGAACAGGCGCCGCTGGTAGCGGTAGTGGCCCGGCAGGTTGGCCTTGAACGCGCCCATGAAGTAGGGCTCGTTCTCCCAGGAGACGGTGACGGGGTTGCCGATGATGTGGCTGCGGATGTCGACGTTCGGGTAGATCTCGCCGAGCGACTTCAGCATGACCTCCATCCGCTCGTTCGCGGAGAGCGGCAGCCACTTCAGGCTGTCGTCGCACCAGGTGTACGAGAGGCAGATGACGGCGGGCTTGTCCGGGCCGTCGTCGAGCAGGTAAGTGCCGCGCGTCATACGGTCGGTGAGGGTCATCGACATGACGTCGCGGCCGGTCGGGTTTCCCCTGTCGTCGACGGCCTTGTCGAGCCAGAACGGGCGGTCGACCGGCACGAAGAGCTTGCTGGACTCCATGTAGTGCGTGCGCTCGATCGCCGTCCAGTGGTCGATCGGGAAGAGCCGGTCGTCGCAGGCGATCTTGGAGAGCAGCATCCAGGACTGCGCGGTGAAGACGGCCGCCTTGTACGTGCGGATGTCGCCGGTCGCGTCCGTGACGGTGATCCGGTTGCCCGCGGTCCGGGCCAGCCGGGTCACGGCCGGACGCGGTTCGCCCGCCTCGTGCAGGGAGCTCAGCGAGGTCCCGTACGCCCAGTGGACGATCTTCTCCGGGGTGCGCTCCCACAGGCGCAGCGGCAGCTGCTGGCTGCCGCCGACGATGCCGCGGTGGTGGTCGTCGGCCTCGGTGTAGACGACGCGCAGGATCTCCAGGATGGAGTTGGGGAAGTCGGTGTCCCAGCCGCCGGTGCCGAAGCCGACCTGGCCGAAGATCTCGCGGTGGCGGAAGGACTTGAAGGCCTCGGAGTCGCAGAGGAAGCCGTAGAACGTCTGGTTGTCGAGCTTCTCGACCAGCTGCGACCAGATCGCCCGGATCGTCGGGATGTCGCGCTCGCGCAGCGCGCGGTTCATGGCGGAGAAGTCGGCGCCCTCCTCGAGACAGGCGTTCCAGGCGTTCATCACGTCGCGGTAGACCTGCGGCAGGTCGTCCACGGACGTGGCGTAGTGCGACTCGCCCTTGAGGTCCACGACCGTCGAAGGGGTGGACTCGGCCAGGGGGTTGGGGAACGGCTTGGTCTCCAGGCCCACCAGGTCGATGTAGTGCTGCAGCGCCGTGGAGGACGGCGGGAAGCGCATCGCGCCCATTTCCGCGGTGAGTTCGGGGTCGCAGCCGTCGAAGCCGACGGTGCGCAGGCGGCCGCCGATCTTGTCGGCCTCGTAGACGACGGGCTTGAGGCCCATCTTCATCAGTTCGTACGCGGCGATGATCCCGGAGAGCCCGCCGCCGATGACCGCGACCTCCTGGCCGTGCTCGGTCGCGGGTATCTGGCCGAGGCCCGCGGGGTGCGCGAGGAAGTCGTCGTACGCGTAGGGGAAGTCCGGCCCGAACATCGTGATCGGCGGCTGGTTCGCCGGGGTGTGCTGGACGGCCGTGGGCACAGTGGACGTCATGGGGTACGGACTCCTTGCGGGAACAGGTGCTGCGAGGGGGGCGGAGGCGGGTCGCGGGATCGCGGAAGGGTCAGATCAGGGAGCCGTAGAGGCCCGGGCGCCGGTCGCGCAGATACGGGTTGCCGGCTCGTGACGCGGCCAGGAACTCCGGGTCGGCGTCGGCGAACAGCAGCTCGGCGCCGCGGCCGCCGCGGGTGCGGGCGATGCCGTCGGGACCGGCGAGCGTGGACAGGCCCACGAACTCGAACTCGCCTTCCGCACCGGCCCGGTTCACGTACGCCACGTACATCTGGTTCTCGAAGGCGCGCACGGGCACCAGGGATTCGGCGACGAACTGGAAGGGGTGCATCTGGGCGGTCGGGACCAGGAGGAGGTCGGTGCCGGCGAGGGCGTGCGCCCGGACGTTCTCGGGGAACTCGACGTCGTAGCAGATCATGATGCCGACGCGCAGCCCCGCGATCACGGCCTGGACGACGGGCTGCTCGCCCGCGGTGAAGTGCCGCTGCTCGAACTCGCCGAAGAGGTGGGTCTTGCGGTAGTCGGCGAGGGCGCTGCCGTCCGCGCCGATCAGCTGCGCGGCGTTGTACACGGTGTCGCCGTCGCGCTCGGGGTAGCCGTGCACGATCGCGAGCCCGTGCCGGGCCGCGGTCTTGGCGACGGCCTGCGCGTAGGAGCCGTCGGCGGGCTCGGCCAGTCGGGCGACGTCGTCGCCGATCGCGTACCCCGTCACGAACATCTCCGGACAGACAAGCAGCCCCGCGCCGACGGCGGCGGCGCGCTCGGCGGTCTCCTCGAGGAGCGCCAGATTGGCCTGCACATCACCCGGTCGTCCGGAGTTCTGAAGCAGGGCGATACGCAGCGGGGGCATGGGCGGACCTCGGTCGTACGGGATGCCGGCAGGGGAACGCATTGACGGTACGTTCGCGCGGACCCCTGCGACAAGACGCGACCATTGCGTCTGGGTGCGCGATCTGTTGCGCAGATCGGCGCCGGAACGGCGATTCGTTGTCCTGCGTGCGCCCGGCCGGGACCCTCAGGCGGGTGCTCCCGACGAATACCGCCGCAGCAGCGGCGAAAGCACCAGCACCGACTTCGTCCGCTCCACGAACGGCTCGCCGGCCACCTTCTCCAGGACCTGCTCGAAATGCCGCATGTCCGAGGCGAAGATCTGCACGACCGCGTCCGCCTCCCCCGTCACCGTCGAGGCTGCCACGATCTCCGGATACCGCTCGAGCCCGGCCCTGATCGCGTCCGGCGAGGTGTTGCTGCGGCAGTAGATCTCGACGAACCCTTCGGTCTGCCAGCCCAGCGCGCCCGGATCGACCCGCACCGTGAACCCGGTGATCGCCCCGCTGGCCCGCAGCCGGTCCACGCGCCGTTTCACCGCGGGCGCGGAGAGGCCGACCAGCTGGCCGATGTCGGCGAAGGAGCGCCGGGCGTCCTCGGCGAGGGCGTGGACGATACGTTCATCGAGCTCGTTCAGCACGGCGGGCGGGTCACTCCTCGGTCGCAGGGGCGTCGGCCGCCTCCACGGCCAGACGCGAGCGGCGCCGGCCGTACGCGAAGTAGATCGCGAGCCCGAGCGCCATCCACAGGCCGAACACCGTCCAGGTGACGGCCCGCAGGGACACCATCATCCACACACACAGACCGAAGCCGACGAGCGGGAACACCGGGGCGAACGGCACCCGGAAGGAGCGGCGCAGGTTCGGCCGCGTCCGGCGCAGCACGATGACGGAGATGTTGACGAGCGCGAAGGCGAAGAGGGTGCCGATGCTGGTGGCGTCGGCCAGCTCGCCCAGCGGCACGATCGCGGCGAGCACGCCGCAGAAGAGCGAGACCCAGATGGTGTTGATCCGGGGCACCCCGGTCCGCGTGTGGATCTTCGCGAAGGAGCGCGGCATCAGCCCGTCGCGGGACATCGCGAAGAGGATGCGGGTCTGGCCGTAGAGCACGGCGAGCACCACGGACGCGATGGAGATGACTGCTCCGGCCGCCAGGACAGTGCCCCAGAAGGTCTGGCCGGTGACCTCGTTCATGATCGCGGCGAGGGTGGCCTCGGTGTCGGTGAAGTTCTCCCAGGGGCGCGCGCCGACGGCCACGAAGGCGACGAGCACGTACAGGGCGGTGACGATGCCGAGCGAGAGGAGGATCGCGCGGGGCAGGTCGCGCTGCGGGTTCTTGGCTTCCTCACCGGCCGTCGAGGCGGCGTCGAAGCCGATGTACGAGAAGAAGAGCGTGGCGGCCGCGCCGCTGACCCCGGCCATGCCGAGCGGCATGAAGTCCTCGTAGTTGCCGGACTGGAAGCCGGTCAGGCCCACGGCGCAGAAGAGCAGCAGCGCGGCGATCTTCACGCCGACCATGACCGCGTTGACCCGCGCGGACTCCTTGGAGCCGCCGAGCAGCACGACTCCGGCGAGCAGGACGAGGATCAGGGACGGCAGGTTGATCACCCCGCCGTCGCCGGGCGGCGACGCGAAGGTGTCGGGGATGGTGAAGCCGAAGGTGCCGTTCAGGAACTCGTTGAGGTACTCGCCCCAGCCGACGGCCACGGCCGCGATCGAGACGCCGTACTCGAGGATCAGACACCAGCCGCAGATCCAGGCGATGATCTCGCCGAGCGTTGCGTACGCATAGGAGTACGAGGATCCCGCGACCGGGATGGTGCCCGCGAGCTCCGCGTACGAGAGGGCCGAGAAGAGCGCCGTGAGACCGGCGATCACGAAGGAGAGCGTGACGGCGGGTCCGGCCTTGGGCACGGCCTCGCCGAGCACGACGAAGATGCCGGTGCCGAGCGTGGCGCCGATGCTGATCATCGTCAGCTGCCACATGCCCATGGTGCGTCGCAGGCCACCGCCCTCGCCCTGCCCGCCCTCGGCGACAAGCCGCTCGACCGGCTTGCGGCGCATCAGGCTGCCGAGCAGCGACTGCTCGGTTCGGGTCGACGTCGCGTCGGACACCTTGGGCTCCTCGGTGGGTTCTCTCGGGGGACCGCTCGGGGGTGAGCGGGCGCTGGCGCGCCGCAAAACCATACGGTCACTCGTATTCACTTGCGTAACGCAGCGAACCGCCGTCCGGAGACTGCGATTCCGCTGTTTCCGTCCGGGATACGGCAGTTCGTTGCGTCCCGCCACTCGGGAAGCCGCCCCGTCGTGACCATTGACACATCGCGAGGGCTCGCTCATCCTCCTCGCCGCCCGAGGACCGGATCTTTCGGTATTTCGAAAACCGCTCGCCGTGGAGGACCGGATGGACCTGGACGTCCTGTACGAGATCGATGTGCCCAAGCCCTGGAACAAGCCGCACCCGTACGGCCAGCGCGAGGCCGAGCAGCGCGCCTACCGCGAGGCCGTCGAGCAGATCAGGCTCGCCGACCGGGTCGGGTTCCGCACCGTCTGGGCCGTCGAGCACCATTTCCGCGAGGGCCGCTCGCACTGCCCCGCCCCCGAGGTGCTGCTCGGTCATCTGGCCGCGCTGACCGAACGCATCCGGCTCGGCTTCGGGGTGACCCTGACGCCGTTCGGCTTCACCCCGCCGCAACGGATCGCCGAGAAGGTCGCGGCCGTCGACATCCTCTCCGGCGGCCGCGTCGAGTGGGGCACCGGGCGCTCGACGCCGATGGAGCAGACGGCCTTCGGGGTGGACCGGGAGCTGTCGCGGGACGACTGGCGCGAGGCGATCGGGATCGTCACGGGGATGTGGCGCGAGGAGTACTTCTCGTACGAGTCCCCTCGGTTCTCCTTCCCGCGCCGGATGGTGACCCCGAAGCCCGTACAGGATCCGCATCCGCCGGCCTGGATGGCGGCGACGTCGGCGGGCTCGGCGGAGGTGGCGGGGGCGGCCGGGATGGGGCTCCTGTCGTTCTCGATCATGCAGCCCCTGGAGAAGATGGCCCAGCAGGTCGCGGCGTACCGCGAGGCCGCCCGCGCACCGTCCCCGCTCACGGACGTCACGACGAACCGGGTCAGCGCGTACACCCTCGTCCACGTCGCCGACAAGCCGTCGCAGCGGGTCTGGGACTCGGTGGCCTGGTGGTACGGCAATCTCGCGCAGTTCACGCTCGACTGGGAGCTGCCCCACCTCTCCCCCGAGGAGCGCGACCGGACCTTCCCGTTCCTGAAGCCGATCCTCGAAGGGCACGTCCCCGTCCAGGAGTTCAACGACGGCGACATGATCCTGATCGGTGACGCGGAGACCGTCATCCGCAAGGCCAAGCACTACGCGGACCTCGGTATCGACCAGCTGATCTGCTACGTCCAGTGGGGCTATCTGGAGCACCAGGAGATCCTCAGGACCATCGAGATCCTGGGCAAGGAAGTCATCCCTGAGCTGGCGGCGTACCGGCCGCGGAGGCCCGTATGAGCCTCGACGACTCCCCTGTTCCCGATTACCCGGGCCTCTCCCGCCTGGACGGCCGCGGCTTCGTGCTGCTCGGCGCGGGCAACGGCATCGGACGGCAGACCGCGCACGCGCTCACCGCATCGGGCGCGCGCGTGGTCTGCGTGGACGTCGACAAGGAGCGCGCGGAGGCGGTGGCCGCCGAGACGGGATCGGCCGCGTACGTCGCGGATGTGACGCGGCGGGACGCCGTACGCGAGCTCTTCGCCTCGTCGGTACGGGAGTTGGGCGCCGTGCACGGTGTCGTCGACATCGTGGGCATGGCCCGTTACAAGGCGCTCGCCGACCTCGGCGACGAGGAGTGGGAGTGGCACTTCGACATCGTGCTGCGCCACGCCCGGCTCGCCATGGAGTACGGGGCCGAGGCGGTGGCGGCGGCGGGCGGTGGTCCGCTGGTGTTCGTGGCCTCGGTGTCCGGTCTGACCGGGGCACCCCTGCACGCGGCGTACGGGGCGGCGAAAGCGGGACTCGTCTCGCTGGTGCGCTCGGCGGCGGTCGAGTACGGGCCGCGGGGTGTACGGGTCAACGCGGTGGCGCCGGGTGTGGTGTGGACGCCGCGCGTCGCGGCGCTGCTGGGCGAGGACGGGCGGGCGCTCAACGCGGCGAACGCGCCGCTCGGCCGCGTCGCCGAGACCTCCGACATCGCCTCCGCCCTCCTGTTCCTGGCGTCCCCGCTCTCCTCGTACGTCACCGGGCAGACGCTGGTCGTGGACGGCGGCGTGGGCGTGAAGTTCCCGTATCCGACGATCGGGGGTGCGAAGTGAACGAACTGCTGCGCGGGGTGAGCTGGCTCTCGCCGGAGGGTGCCGTGCTGCGCGCCGACCCCGCCGACCGGGTCCGGTTGCCACTCGACACCTGGGAGCGGGCGACGGTACCGGCCGGGGTGCGCCTCGAGTTCGTGGCCGAGGGCGTGGCGGCGCTGGACGTGACGTACTCCGCCACGCCGCCGCTGCCCGCGGACGCGTACCGGAAGTGCGAGCCGGTGTTCACGCTGCTGTGTGGCGAGCAGGTGGTGGCGGAGGCCGCGGCTTCGGCGGGGGACGGCCAGGTGGTGCGCCTTGAGCCCGGGACGGACGGCGAATTCACGCTCCACCTGCCCGAGGTGCTGCGCCCGGTCGTGCACGAGGTCCGCCCCGCGGGCGGCACGCTGCGTCCCGCCCCGGCCCGCCCCCGCTGGCTCGTCTACGGCGACTCGATCAGCGAAGGCTGGACCACCTCACGACCACACCGCGCGTGGCCGTCGCGCGTGGGGCGGAAGCTCGGCCTGGACACCGTGAACCTCGGCTACGCGGGTGCGGCGCGCGGCGAACTGGCGTCGGCGCAGCAGCTCGCCTCGCTGCCGGCGGACCTGATCACCCTGGCCTTCGGCACCAACTGCTGGAGCCGTACGCCGAGTTCGGGCGAGCTGCTGTACGAGACGACGCGCGCGTTCCTCGGCATCGTGCGCGCGGCGCACCCGGACGTCCCGGTCCTTGTCGTCTCCCCGGTCGTACGCCCCGACGCCGAGCACGTCCCCAACGCGCTCGACGCGTCCCTCGCACGGCTGCGCGGGGCGCAGGAGCGGGCGGTGAGCGACCTGGCGGACAAGGGGGTGCGGCTGCTGTCCGGTGAGCGGCTGATCGAGGCGCGGCACCTGGTCGACGGGGTCCATCCCGGGGACGAGGGGCACGGGATGATCGCGGAGGCGGTGACGGAGGTTCTGCGGGACGTCCTGGCCGGGCAGGACCGGTGAGGGAGTCCCGGCGAGGGAATCCCGGTGAGGAGTCCCGGTGAGGAGTCCCGGTGAGGAGTCCCGGTGAGGGGATCCGACCGGCCGAGATCCTGGCACATAGCCCGGCTCCATCACGAGGCAGCCGACGCCAACTCCTTCACCAGGAACCCGCAGCCAGCTCCTTCACCAGGAACCCGCTGCCAGCTCCTTCACCAGGAACGTGCAGGAATCTGCGCACTCCACCCGCAGACCGCCCCGGTCCACATAGGCCCAGCGGTCCACGTACGGCACCACCGGCCGGTATCCAAGGCGCTCGTACAGCGCCGCCGCCCGCGGGTTGCTCTCGTCGACACCGAGACCGATCGCGGGCAGGCGGCGCTCGCGGGCCAGCTCCTCGGCGGCGGCGATCAGTGCGCTGCCGATGCCCTGCGACCTCAACTCACCGGCCACGGCCAGGCCGTTGATCTCGGGGCAGCCCGCCACGGCCGCCCGTACCTCCGGCGCCGCGCAGCCGTTCCAGCGCACCTCGGCGTGCCCCACAGGCCGTCCGTCACGCCAGGCGAGCAGATACGTGGACTCGCCCGCCTCCTGGCGCGCGAAGCGGGCGGCGTGATGCGAGTCGGCACTGGCGGACGGCAGGTGCTCGTCGAGGAGTACGAGGTCCTCGGAGCGGCAGGGCGTGATCTTCATCCGGCCGACAGTACCGGTGGCCTGCCGCCGATCTCCTTCCCCAACACACCCGCCACATCCGTGAGTTGCCCCGCGAGCCGGGTCAGTCCCACGCCGTCGAGCTCCGGCAGCCCGGTCGCCGTCAGCGCGAGGGCGACCGCCCCGTGCTGGTCGAAGACGGGCACGGAGAGCGTCGCGAGGCGGTAGCGCTCCCGGTCCGCGACGGCGAGCAGCTCGTAATCATCACCGAGCGACGCCACCAACGAGGCCACCCGCGCCCGCAGTTCCGCGTCACGCGGCGCGTCCGCGAGCCGGGCCAGTGCCTCGCCCAGGGCCCGGCGGCCCGGGGTGTCGAGGTTCGCGGACCAGCCCCGTTCCCGTACGACCGCCATCGCGGTGTCGAGATGGGGCGGCAGCGGCGCGCCGACGGACGTCCGGTCGAGCCAGCGCCGTACCTCGCCCGAACCGTTGCCCGACCAGGCGAGGAACACCTGCCCCAGCGGCGGGAGCAGCGGCAGCCGCTGACCGGCCCACACCTCGGGCGTCCGCCCTCGGCCCTCGACGACGGCGAGGATGACGATGCTGTCGCCCGCGACCGCGCTCACCACGTACTCGGCACCCGACGCGGCGGCCAGGGCCCGCAGTTCGCCGCGCGCCCGGTCGACGACGCGGTGCCGGGTGAGCGCAGCGTGGCCCACCGCGACGAGCGACATCCCGAGCCCGTACGTCTTGCGCTGCGGATGGCGCGCGAGATACCCGGCGTCGGTGAGCGCCTGGAGCACCGAGAGCAGCGACGGCGCGTTGATGCCGAGCGCGCCGCTCAACTCGCTGAGCGTGTACGACTGTTCGGGATGCGCCGCGAAGTAGTCGAGCACGGCGAGTGCGCGGCCTGCGGCGAGGGCTGGACGTACCACGGCCCTGATCGTACGGAGACGATCAGGGCCGTGAACAGGGCTTCAACCCGAGCGATCAGCTCCAGGAGGCGTGCAGCGGCTTGCCCTCGGCGTAACCGGCCGCCGACTGGATGCCGACCACGGCCTTCTCCTCGAACTCCGCGAGGGAGCCGGCCCCGGCGTAGGTGCAGGAGGAGCGGACACCGGCGATGATCGAGTCGATCAGGTCCTCGACGCCCGGACGCTGCGGGTCGAGGTACATCCGCGAGGTGGAGATGCCCTCCTCGAACAGCGCCTTGCGGGCGCGGTCGTAGGCGGACTCCTCGGACGTGCGGTTCTTGACGGCCCGCGCGGAGGCCATGCCGAAGGACTCCTTGTAGAGCTTGCCGTGCGCGTCCTCGTGGAGGTCGCCCGGGGACTCGTACGTACCGGCGAACCAGGAGCCGATCATGACGTTGGACGCACCGGCGGCGAGCGCCATGGCGACGTCACGCGGGTGACGGACACCGCCGTCGGCCCACACGTGCTTGCCGTACTTCTTCGCCTCGGCGGCGCACTCCAGGACGGCGGAGAACTGGGGGCGGCCCACGCCGGTCATCATGCGGGTCGTGCACATGGCGCCGGGACCGACACCGACCTTGATGATGTCCGCGCCGGCGTCGATGAGGTCCTTGACGCCCTCGGCGGCGACGATGTTGCCCGCGACGATCGGGACCTGCGGGTCGAGCGCCCGCACCTTCCTGATCGCCTCGATCATCGACTCCTGGTGGCCGTGGGCCGTGTCGATGACCAGGGTGTCGGCGCCGGCGTCGAGCAGCTGCTTGGCCTTGCCCGCCACGTCGCCGTTGATGCCGACGGCGGCGGCGATCCGCAGCCCGCCCTTGGCGTCCACGGCCGGCGTGTAGAGGGTCGCGCGCAGGGCGCCCTTGCGGGTGAGGATGCCGGCGAGCTTGCCGTCGGCGTCCACGGCCGGGGCGTAGCGGCGGTTGGCGTTGTCCAGCTTGTTGAAGGCCTCGCGCGGGTCGATGTCCGCGTCGAGAAGGAGCAGGTCCTTGGACATGACCTCGGACAGCTGCGTGAAGCGGTCCACGCCGGAGAGGTCCTGGTCGGTGACGACACCGACCGGACGGTTGTCGCCGTCGACGACGACGCCCGCGTTGTGCGCGCGCTTGGTGAGCAGCGCGAGGGCGTCGGCGACGGTCTGGGTCGGGGCCAGCACGATCGGGGTGTCGAGCACGTGGTGGCGCGTCTTGACCCACGAGATGACGTCCGTGACGACCTCGATCGGGATGTCCTGGGGGATGACCACGAGGCCGCCGCGGCGGGCGATGGTCTCGGCCATACGGCGTCCGGCGATCGCGGTCATGTTGGCGACGACCAGCGGAATCGTGGTGCCCGTACCGTCCGGGGACGAGAGGTCCACACCCTGACGGGAGCCGACGGCGGAGCGGCTCGGCACCATGAACACATCGTCGTACGTGAGGTCGTACGGCGGCTTGATGTCATTGAGAAAACGCATGCTAACTCTCTCACCTGCAGGTTTACGTCAGGGCGGGTGGGGAGTCAGCGCAGAACCGGCACTGGATCAGGCTGCGGCTCCTAGGCCATCATCGCCGATGCCACCCCCTCATGGCCAACCGGCGCCGAGGACGCTGTACTATCCGCCGGTTTCCCGGCCGCAATGTCTGTAGGTTCCACCAAGCGCCCGGCTCGCGGCCACCGCAAGCGAAACGGCGACCAGGCGTTAGCGGCGCGGCGACCGCGCCCGGCAGTGTGGTGCCACCAGAAGCCTGCCGCCTGAGGGCCGGTCCGGGAGACGGGGAGCACACGGCCATGACGCGCACCATCACACACGCCGCCGGCGCCGGCGCCTCAGGCGAGCGAGTCGGCGCGGGCCGGGTCGAGAGCGTGGTGCAGTGGCTCGGAGCGGGTGAAGCGGCGGAGCTCGTCGAGCACGAGCCGGCCGAGGCGGTGGCGTTCGGTGCCCACGGCACCGGCGATGTGCGGGGTCAGTACGACGTTGGGCAGCGTGAACAGGGGCGAGTCGGCGACGGGCGGCTCGGGGTCCGTCACATCGAGCACGGCGGTGAGATCGGGCCGGTTCCGCAGGACGTCGACGGCGGCCGGTTCGTCGATCAGCGCGCCCCGCGCGGTGTTGATCAGTGTCGCGCCCGGCCTGAGCGAGTTCACCAGGTGCGCGCCGACGACGCCCCGGGTCCGGGGCAGCAGGGGCGCGTGGAGGCTGACCACCTGACTGGTGGCGAAGAGTTCGTCGAGGTCGACGAGCTGTACGCCCGCCTTCCGGGCGGCACTCGGCGAGGCGACCGGGTCGGTGGCGACGACCTCGACGTCGAAGCGGGAGAGGTGTCCGGCCACCAGCCTGCCGATGTGGCCGAGCCCCCACAGGCCGACCCGGGTCCGGTAGGCACCCGCGACCTCGGGGTGGCCGGGGAAGCCGCGGCCGGCCGCCGCCTCGCGGGCGATGCGGTGGGTCTGCTTCAGTCCCAGCAGAACCTGGGCGAGCGTGAACTCCGATACCGGGACGGCGTTGGCCGCGGCGGCCGAGACGATCGGGATGCCGCGGCCCCAGAAGGCGGGCGTGGTGATGTGCCGGACGGAGCCCGCCGCCACGAACACCGCACGCAGCCGCGGCGCCCGCGCGAGCAGGCCGGCCTCCAGAACGGGCGCGCCCCAGCCGGTCAGCAGGAAGTCGACGTCCCTCAACTGGCCGGGTGCGTCGGCGAGTTCCTGCCGGGTGCAGGGCGGGGCCGACCAGGTGACCAGGTCACCGATCGCGGCGAGCACCTCGGGTGGATAGACGTCCGCCCGGCGTTCTTCCTCCATGACCAGCAAGGCAGTCGGTGCGTCGGCCCGCGGGGCGGTGGGTGCGTCGGCCGGAGCGTCCATGGCGGCTGTCTCCTTTGGCAGGCCGAAGCCGGTCGGGGTGTGTCTCGTTCATGTCGTCGAACGCATCGACCCGCCGACCATACATCGGATCTCTACGGCGCCTCTACGGGAGAGGTCCGAGGAATCCGCGCGTCTGTCCAGCACGTCGGAGCGCAGGCCCCGAACCCTGTGTTTCGCTCCGAATCCTTCAAGAATCAAGGGAGATGAAGGCCATCGAGGTGCTCCGCCCCTGCGATGCTCCGCAAACCCTGCCCACAGGCGCGCGGCGAGCAGGGCGGGCCAGATCTCGTATCACTCGTTATTCATCGGAGTATTGACCGCCAATTTCGACCCCGCTACCTTCCCAGCAAGCGCTTACCAGGCCAACGGCGATGCGGCGAAACGGGAGTTGTCATGCGGAGATCTCGATGGGTCGGTGCCGGCGTTCTCGCCTCGGCCCTGGCGCTCACCAGCTGTTCGTCCGGACCCGCGGGAACGGACGCCAAGCAGAACGAGAAGGCCACCCTGGAGCTCTGGACCAGGACCACGCCCGGCGGGCCGGGCGAGGAAGGCGCGGTCAAGCTGGCCACCGCCTTTGAGAAGGCCACGGGGTACAAGGTCGAAGTCACCGCGATCTTCGACGACTTCGAGACCAAGCTGCAGCAGCGGGCGGCCCAGAAGAAGCTCCCGGACATCGTCATGAACGACGTGACACAGCTCGGGGCCATGCACAGTCAGGGCCTGCTGCGTGAGATCGACCTGGACAAGATCAAGGACCGCGCCCAGATCATCGGCCAGGGCCTCGACTCCGGGAAGAGCGTGGACGGCAAGCAGTACGGGCTGCCGTACTCGGCACAGGCCTCCGCTCTGCTCATCCGCAAGGACTGGCGGCAGAAGCTGAAGCTGGACGTTCCCGAGACCTGGGACGACTTCGCCGGTATGGCCAAGGCGTTCACCACGCGGGACCCCGACGGCGACGGGAAGAAGAACACCTCCGGCCTGGCCGCACCCCTGTCCACAAAGCGCGGCTACGCGTCGTGGTACTTCTCCAACTTCCTCTGGGCCGCGGGCGGTGACTTCATCACCGAGGCCGGCAAGGGCACGTACAAGCCCGCCATGACCGACAAGGCGTCGGTCGAGGCGGTGCAGTGGTTCCGCGATCTGAGCTGCAAGGACAAGGCCGTCCAGCCCGGCGCCGTGACCATGGACACCCCGCCGACCAACGAGACGTTCGAGTCCGGCAAGGCCGGCATGTTCGTCGTCGGCCCGTATCTGCTCCCGCGCTTCGACGAGACGCTCGGCAAGGACAAGTACGAGGTCGTGCCGATGCCCAAGGGTCCCAAGGACTCCACCGTGCTGGCCGAGGGCGGTTCCGTCTATCTGATGGCGGGCTCCGAGAACCGGGCGGGCCAGGACGCGTTCGCCTCCTTCGCCGTCTCGGCCGAGGGCCAGAAGACGGGCATGGAAGGCACCACCGCTTACACGGTGCAGCTTCCCGTGAACAAGTCCGTGGACATCTCCCAGGTACGCCCCGACCCTCGCTGGAAGACGTACGCGCAGGTGTACCAGGAGTCGGGCCGCTACGCGCCGTCCATTCCGAACTGGACCCCGGTGCGCCAGGCCACGGCGGACGCCCTGAACGCCCTCATGGCCGACTGCGGCCTGAGCACCGAGACCAAGCTCCGTGAGCTCGACAAGCAGCTCGCCGGCATCCTCGAAGAGCAGGGCGTCTCGGCGTCATGAGCCTCGACCAGGCCGGACCGGCCACCGTCCCTGCCGCCGCACGCAAAGTGCGGGGCCGGGGCCGCGGGAGCGGTGAGGCGGCGGCCCGCCGGGTACGCAGCCGGCGGTCCGGCCGGTGGTGGATGCCCTGGCTGTTCCTGGCCCCCGCGCTTGTGCTCTTCCTGTACTTCAAGTTCATTCCGATGGCCAACGCGCTGACCATGTCCTTCCAGGACGTTCAGCCGTACCTGGGCAACAAGTGGGTCGGGACCGAGAACTACTCCACGGTCCTCGGGTCCACCGGTTTCCGCGAGGCCGCCTGGCACACGGTCGTCCTCGCGGCCGGTCAGACCGCGGGCTCGATGGCGCTGGGGCTGGTTCTGGCCCTGCTGATGGAGGGCCAGAGCCGGCGGCTCGGATTCGTGCGCTCCGCCGCGTTCCTTCCGGTGGTGGTGCCGATCGCGGTCGTCGCCGAACTGTGGCGGATCATGTACCACCCGACCGGGGACGGCATGCTCAACTCCCTGCTCGGCCTGGTGGGGTTGGGTCCGTCGGGTTTCATCAACGACCCGGACACCTCGATGGCCTCGATCATGCTCACGGGGGTCTGGCGAGGCGCCCCGTACGACATGATGATCTTCCTTGCCGGTCTGGCCGGCGTGGACCGCGGCCTGTACGAGGCCGCGAAGGTCGACGGCGCGTCCCGGTGGCAGCGGGTGTGGCACGTCACCGTGCCGGGTCTGCGGTCGGTGTTCTCGATCCTGTTCATCCTCGCGGCGATCCGCGGACTGAGGGTGTTCACCGAGGTGTTCCTGCTGACCAACGGCGGGCCCGACGGGTCCACCGAGGTCGTCATGACCCTCATCTACAAGCTCGGACTCGAACAGAACCGGCTCGGCGTCGGAGCGGCAGGGGCCGTCCTGCTGTTCGTCGCGACGCTGATCCTGACCGTCGTCGTCCAACTGCTGCGGCGCAGGGAGAACAAGTGAATGCGCACACCGAGACCGCGCTGGGCCTGACCGAGAACCGTGGCACCGGCGGACGGATCCTCAAGACCGTCATCCACCTCCTGGTCCTCACCGTCTTCGCGGGGCCCCTGCTCGCCCTGCTCGTCGGTGCGTTCGGCGATGTGAAGGACCCGACCCAGCTCAGCGTCGTCCCCTCGGGCCTCACGCTCGACAACTTCCGGATCGCGTTCGACCAGGGGGTGCTCGCGTACCTCCTGAACTCGTTCCTCGTCGTCGGCTTCGGGCTGCTGCTGCAGGTCACAGTCTCGGTCCTGGCCGGGTACGCGCTGGCGCGCAAGAAGTTCCGCGGCATGACGCTGGTCCTCGTCGCCGTCCTGGCCACGCTGATGCTGCCCGAGGAGATCCTCGCGCTGCCGCTCTCCCTGATCCTGGCCGATCTGCCGGTCGTCCACTTCAACCTGGTCGGCACCCTCGCGGGCATGATCGTTCCGCTGGGTGCCTGGGGCTTCTCCATCCTGGTGATGACGGAGTTCATGAAGGACGTGCCGCGTGAACTCGAGGAGGCGGCCCGTATCGACGGCGCGGGAGACCTACGGATCTTCGCCCAGGTCATCCTGCCGATGTGCAAGCCGGCGCTGGGCGTCATCGGCGTGTTCGGCTTCACCATGATCTGGGACCAGTACCTGCTGCCCCTCCTCGTCTCCACCGACGCCTCCTCGTACACCCTGCCGCTCGCGCTGCGGACCTTGCGGATCGACCCCGCCGTCACCCCCGGAGTGGTCCTGGCCGCCTCCCTGCTGGCCCTGCTGCCCTCCGTGATCGCCTTCCTGTTCTTCCAGCGCTCCTTCGTGAGCGGTCTGTCCTCCGGCGCGCTGAAGGGCTGATCCCCGCAGGTTCCGCGCCCACCTCTCCCCGCCCGTGCACGAGAAGGAGCGATGTCCCGTGTCCACTTCCGCCGCAGCCCGTCCCTCGACCCCGCCGGCCACCGCACCCGCTCCGGACCCGACCTGGTTCACCACCGCCCGGTTCGGGATGTTCGTCCACTGGGGCCTGTACTCGCTCGCCGCCCGGCACGAGTGGGTCAAGCACCGCGAGCGGCTCACCGACGAGCAGTACCAGGTCTACTTCGACCACTTCGACCCCGACCGCTACGACCCGGTGCGATGGGCCAGGGCGGCGAAGGCGGCCGGCATGCGCTACGTCGTCCTCACCACCAAGCACCACGACGGCTTCTGTCTGTGGGACAGCGCCCTCACCGACTACAAGGTCACCAACACCCCGTACGGTCTCGACCTCGTCGGCCCGTTCGTCGAGGCGTGCCGGGCCGAGGGGCTGAAGGTCGGGTTCTACCACTCGCTGATCGACTGGCACCACCCGTCCTTCCCCGTCGACGGCACCCATCCGCAGCGCGACGACGAGGAGTTCAAGGCCGTCCACGCCGGCCGGGACATGAGCGAGTACCGGCGGTATCTGCACGGGCAGGTCCGTGAACTGCTGACGTCGTACGGGCACATCGACTACCTGTTCTTCGACTTCTCGTACGCGGAGCGGAGTTGGTGGGGCGGCAAGGGGCCCGACGACTGGGACTCCCCCGGACTGCTCGCCATGGTCCGCGCGCTGCAGCCGCACGTGCTCGTCAACGACCGGACCGGGCTGCCCGGCGACTTCGTCACCCCCGAGCAGTACCAGCCCTCCGAGCCGATGACGGAGAACGGGCGGCCCGTGGTCTGGGAAGCCTGCCACACGGTGAACGGCAGTTGGGGCTACGACCGCGACAACCTCGACCGCAAGAGCGCGGACCTGCTGATCCGAATGCTCGTCGACGGCGTGTCCAAGGGCGGCAACCTGCTGCTCAACGTCGGTCCCACCGGCCGCGGCGACCTCGACCCGCGCGACGTCGAGGTCCTGGACGAGGTCGGCCGCTGGATGCAGTTGCACGAGCGGTCGGTCCGGGGCTGCGTCCCGGCCCCGTACACCGCCCCACCGGAATGCCGCTACACCCAGCGCGGCGACCGGCTCTACGTCCACCTGTTCGCGTGGCCCCTGCGCCATCTGCACCTGCCGGGCCTGGCCGGGCGGGTCCGCTATGCCCAACTGCTCAACGACGCCTCGGAGATCGTCCCGGTGCACATCGACGCGGACCACGTCGCGGTCAACACCGAGATGGGCGGGCAGCCGGCCGGAACGCTCACGCTTGAGCTCCCGGTACGGCGTCCCGACACACCCGTCCCTGTCATCGAACTGTTCCTGGCCGGCCCCACCACCGTCTGACCCGCGGTCCTTTCCCCGCGCGGTCCGTTCCTAGCGCGGTCCAACCCGCGCGGTCCTTTCCCCCGCAGTCCCGTCCACCGCACGTCACGGAGGCACCATGCAGCGCCGCACATTCCTGATGAGCACCGCCGCGGGGGCGACCTTGGCCGCCCTCCCCATCGGCGCCCCGCCGGCCGCCGCCACACCGCTGCCCGGACCGGTCCGCACTCTGGACGAGCTCCGGGCGGCGATCGACCGGGCGCGGCCCGGCGACCGCATCGTCGTCGCGGACGGCACCTACACCGTCCCCACGGACGCCCCCGTGCTCATCCGGGACACGCACGGCACCGGCCGCGCCCCTGTGACCATCACGGCGCAGACCCGCGGCGGTGTCGTCCTGGAGGGCGAACAGAGCTTCGTCCTGGAGAAGTCGAGCCACGTGACCCTCAGCGGGTTCGCCTTCCGGCAGCGCACCACTCTGGACGTACCGCCGGACTGCTCCCACATCAGGCTCACGCGCAACGACTTCCAACTGGCCGACATCGAGGGCCTGCACTGGGTGATGGTGCGCGCGGACGACAGCAAGGTCGACCACAACCACTTCCACGGCAAGAGCACGCTCGGCATCTTCCTCGGCGTGGAAGGCGCGGGCACCGACGAGATGGCACAGCGCGTCCACATCTACCGCAACCACTTCTCCGACCACAGCTTCGCCGGATCCAACGGCGGCGAGCCCATCCGCCTCGGCGTCAGCCCTCGCGCCCTGTCCAGTGCCCGGGCGGTCGTCGAGTACAACCTCTTCGAGCGCTGCGACGGCGACCCCGAGGCGGTCTCCGTGAAGTCCTCCGACAACACGGTGCGCCACAACACCTTCCGCGACAGCCTCGGCGGCATCGTCCTGCGCCACGGCAACCGCAACCGGGTGGAGGCCAATCACCTCGTCGGCGGCAAGGAGGGCATCCGCATCTACGGCGACGACCACGTGATCGTCAACAACTACCTCGGCGGGCTGTCCGGCCGTGCCCTGGTCATCGGCAGCGGCTCGGAACGGGACCACCTGCCGGGCGAGTCGCCCGAGGCACGCCGCGGCAACGACGCCCCCGACCGTGTGCTCATCGCGTACAACACCCTGGTGAACAACGGCGGCACGCTGTCCGGGGAGAGCCATCGCCCGCATGAGCCGCGCGATGTCACGGTTGCCGACAACCTGTTCGTGGCGGACTCCGGCGCGCTGGTCGAGATGGCCGCCACGGTGCGCTTCACCTGGTCGGGCAACATCCTCTGGGGCGCCGCCGCCGACGGCAACATGCCCGCCACGGGCGGTACCCGGACCGACCCGCGTCTGGTCACGGACGCGTACGGCGTCGCCCGCCCGGCCGCCGACAGTCCCGCGATCGATGCCGGGACGCTCCGGTGGCCGCCGGTCACGCACGACATCGACGGTCAGCCGCGTGGCCGGCGCCGGGACGTGGGCGCCGACGAGTACGCGCCTCGTGCGCCGCGCCGCGGACCGCTGACCCCGGCCGACGTCGGCCCCGACGCCCCCTGAACTCCTGTCCCCCACCTCTGAAGGAGACGCCATGCAACGACGCACGTTACTCAGGAGCGCCACCTTGGCCGCGCTCGCCGTCGTCCCCGTCGGCGCCGCGCCGACCACGAGCGCGTCGGCGGCCGAGATACCCGTCTCGTCCCTGGCCGAGCTGCAGAAAGCGATCGACGGTGCCGAGGCCGGGGACCGGATCGTCGTCGCCGACGGCACTTACACAGTCCCGTCCGGCGGTGCCCTCAGCGTCTCCGGCAAGCACGGGACCAGCAGCGCGCCGATCACCATCGTGTCCCGGAGCCGCGGCGGCGTGGTGCTGAAGGGCGAGCGCAGTTTCGTGCTGAGCAACTCCAGCAACATCACTCTCAGCGGCTTCACCTTCCGGCAGAGCACCACACTCGAACTGCCCGCGGACTGCTCGGCGATCCGGCTGACCCGCAACGACTTCCAGCTCGCGGACTCCGGGGACCCGCACTGGCTCGTCGTCCGGGCGGACGACACGAAGATCGACCGGAACCGGTTCCACGGCAAGACCACAGCCGGCGTCTTCCTGGTCGTCGACGGCCCGGGGTCGACGGCCATGGCCCAGAACCTGCACGTCTTCCGGAACCACTTCTCCGACCACACCTACGGCGGGACCAACGGCGGCGAGGCCCTCCGCCTCGGCGTCAGCGGCCGCGCCCTGTCCGGCGCCCACGCGGTCGTCGAGTACAACCTCTTCGAGCGCTGCGACGGCGACCCCGAGGCCGTCTCCGTGAAGTCCTGCGACAACACCGTCCGGTACAACACCGTCCGCGACAGCCGCGGCGGCATCGTCCTGCGCCACGGCAACCGCTCGACCGTCCAGGGCAACCACCTGCTCGACGGCGGCGAAGGCATCCGCCTCTACGGAAACGACCACAGGATCGTCAACAACCACGTCAGCGGGCTCTCCGGCCGCGCCCTGGTCATCGGAAGCGGTTCGACCCGGGACCACCACGCGGGCGAGACGAAGGACGAGCGCCGGGGCAACGACGCCTGCGACCGTGCCCTGATCGCCCACAACTCGCTGATCGGCAACGAGGAAACCCTGTCGGGAGAGACCAAGCCCTACGAGCCGCAGGACGTCGTCGTCGCGGACAACCTGCTCGTCGGCGACACGGGCAGCCTCGTCGCCATGGGCGCCACCTCCGGCTTCACCTGGCAGAGCAACCTGCTGTGGGGCGCGGCCGCCAACGGCAACATCCCCGCCGGCGGCTTCACCCGGGCCGACCCCCGACTCGCCGCGGGCGCCGACGGTGTCCTGCGGCTGACGTCCGCCAGCCCCGCGATCGGCGCCGCCACCCTCGCGGGCACTCCCGTCACCGACGACGTCGACGGAGATCAGCGCGGCAGCGTCCGGGACATCGGCGCCGACGAGTACGCGACGGCCGCCCCGCTGCGTCACCCGCTCACGGCGGCGGACGTCGGACCGAACGCCCCCTGACGCCCGCGCCGCCCCGCACCCCCGAACACGCCGTCCCTGCACCCCGAACACACCACACACATGGAGAAGGGCAGCACCATGACCTTGGCAGGGACGAACAGCAGCCGCGCCGGCCGGGCGGGCCCCGTCCCGGCCGGCCCGCCGGCCGCGGGGAGGACCCGCCTCGGCCTGTGCTCGGTCACCTTCCGCCGGCTGCCCGCCATCGAAGTCGCCCGGTACGCCGTCCACGCGGGGCTCGAAGTCATCGAGTGGGGCGCGGATGTGCACGCGCCCGCGGGCGAACCCGGCACCGTCCGCGCCGTCCGGGAGATCACCGACCGCTACGGGCTGACCTGTTGCTCGTACGGTTCCTACTTCCGCGCACTCCCGGAGGAACCAGTCGCGTTCCCCGCGATCGCCCGCGCCGCCGTTCTGCTCGGCGCGCAACGGATCCGGGTCTGGGCGGGAGGCACCGGATCGCGTCACGTGCTGCCGGACGAACGGCACGCGACGGTACGCCGGCTGAGCGAGGCGGCCCGGATCGCCGCCGACCACGGCCTCATGCTCGCGACCGAGTTCCACGGCAACACGCTCACCGACACCGTCGCCTCGACCCTCCGGCTGCTCGACGAGCTGGGTGAGCTGGGCACCGACAACGTCCGCACGTACTGGCAGCCGCCGCAGGACGCCCCCGACGAGGAGGCGTTGGCGGGTCTCGTCGCACTCGGCGACCGGGTCGCCGCCGTCCACGCGTTCTCCTGGTGGCCCGGCAACACCCGTCTCCCGCTGGCGGATCGCGAAGCCCTGTGGACCACGGCCCTCGGCCTCGTGACCGGCCGGGGCCTCGACGCCCTCGTCGAGTTCGTCCCCGATGACAATCCCGAGCTCCTGGCACGCGAGGCAGCCACCCTGAGGCGGGCGGCCGCACCATCACCGTCAGGGCTCCCATAGTTGACAGCGACCGGACCGACCGCAGAACCGGACCGACCGCGGAACCGGATCAACCGCGCCCTCCGGCCGGCTCCACCTCCGACACGACTACGACGCGACTTCAACCCGAGAACGGCAGACATGCACTTCACGGACTCCGACACCCTCGTGTTCATCGGCGACTCCATCACCGACGCGGGCCGCGACCGCACCGACCCCTCGTCGCTGGGCAACGGCTACGTCAACGAGATCGCCCGCACCCTGAACGCGCGGGCCGCCACCGGCCACAAGGCCGACCCGGCCCCTCGGATCATCAACCGGGGCGTCAACGGCCACCGCATCCGCGACCTCGCACCCCGCTGGACCACCGATGTCCTCGACCACCGCCCCACCCACGTCACCGTCAAGATCGGCATCAACGACACCTGGAGACGCTACGACCGAGGACTCCTCAGCCCGGTCCCGGAGTTCCGCGCCGCCCTCGACCGCCTGCTGGACCTCACCGCCCGGCACACCACCGCCCGGCTGACCGTCATCACGCCCTTCCTCCTCCCGGTCCGGCCGGACCAGCACGCCTGGTTCGAGGACCTGCAGCCCCGCACCGAGGCCGTACTCCGGGCCGCCGCCGACCACAAGGCCCGGATCGTCCGCGCCGACCTCGTCCTCGAACAGGCCGCACGGCACCACGCGGCCGCCGAACTCGCCCACGACGGCGTCCACCCCACCCCGCTCGGGCACCGGCTCATCGCCGACGCCTGGCTGTCCACGGCCGAGGCGGTCTCCCCCGCGCAGGGCCCCGACGGCGGGTGACCCGCGCCAGGCAAAGGCGCTCAGGCGCATCACTTCACGTGGGCGATCACACGCTCCCCGAAGGACGCGGCCTGCTCCAGGAACTCCGCGCGGGTGCGGGCCGGAAGGGCGATCGTGACGCCGGTGACACCCACCGCGGCCTGCTCGGCCAGGTCCTCGACGATCGCGTCGGCGTCCAGGTCAGCGCCGGAGAACATGCTGAGGCCGCGCGGCATGAAGGTCACGTCCACCGGGGCGGTGCGGCCGACCGACGCCGCGTACTCCTCGAGGTAGTCGAGCCGCGCGCGCAGACCGGCGAGCGTCTCGATGCCGGGGGTGCGCAGGGTCTTCGAGGCCTTGGCGGGGGCGGGCATCGGCAGCCAGCCGTCGCCGAGGTCCACTACGCGGCGGATGGCGCGCTTGCTGTTGCCGCCGATCCAGACGGGGATCCGCTCCTGCGCGGGCCGCGGCAGCATCGTGTTCCCGGGCGCCGCGTAGCCCGCGCCCTCGAAGACCACCGACTCCCCGGTCCACGCGGCCCGCATGGCGCGCAGCGCCTCGTCGAGCGCGTCGTTGCGTCCCTCGAAGTCCGCGCCCAGCGCCGCGAATTCGGGCTCCAGATAGCCGGCGCCCACCCCCAGGATCACCCGTCCTGCGGACAGCGCGTCCAGGGTGGAGATCATCTTCGCGGAGACGAAGGGGTTGCGGTACGCGGGCACGAACAGGTTCGTGTGCAGCCGCAGGGTGGTGGTCGCGGCGGCGGCGAACGAGAGGGTGACCATCGGGTCGAGGGTGTGATGCCCGCCGTGGGCGAGCCACCGGTCGCCCGGGAACGGGTGGTCGGTCACGAACGCGGCGTCGAACCCGGCGTCCTCGGCCGCGCGCGCCATCTCCATGACCGCCTCGGCACCGACCAGATCGGCGCCCGCGTCCACCCTGTGCGTCGGTATCCCCACCGAGAAGAACATGCGGCCGACCGTAACTGACGACCCGTCAGTTGTCAGTAGTGTGTACGGGATCAGACCGCATGGTGCAGCTTCGCCCCCAGGTGATGCTGCAGCCGCTGACCCACCGCCGCGAGATCGTGCACGAAGTCGAGGGTCCCACCGCCCTCCGTCCGGGTGTAGCGGCGGCGGGTGGCGGTGACCTCCTTGGCCGTGGGGGTGAGCGCGACCGAGTGCGAGGCGAGTTCGGCGAGTCCTTCGGTGACCGTGCCGACCATGATCTCCGCGATCCCGGTCGGCTGCGTGATCAGCGCCTCCACACGTCCCTCCGGCTGGATCCGCCACCACCCGCTCTCGCGCGCGGCCGGCCGCAGCGGACCGTCCTCGCCGTCGATCAGCCAGGCCCTGGCCTCGTACCGCAGGAAGGGCCGTCCGTCGTGCGCGAAGGTCACCTCCTGCGCGTACGTGAAGTCCGCGTCGAGCGTGGGGTACGTGCCCCGCCCCCTCCCCCGCCAGGTCCCGAGCAGCCAGAGCGCGGGCGCGAGCTGCTCGTGCGGCTGTGGCGCGCTCTCGGGGCTCAGGGCTTCGGAGTACGGGTACGCGGGGGTGTGGTCGGACACGGTGGCGCTCCTCGGGGTGCCTTGCGTGGGGTTCGTCGCGGGAAGCGTAGAGGGCGCGAGCCGGCGCCCTGACACGCGGTGCGCGCGTCGCGGTACTTCGGCTTCCGGAGCGCTACTCCAGCACGACAAGCGCCGTGACCGGGTCGGCCTCGGCGAGGATCTCCCGCGCGGTCTCCCACTCGCCGGGCCGCGCGGCGGCGTACGCACCCCATCCGGTCAGCACCACCACGGTGCCGGGCTCCAGATCTCTCAGACAGTCCGCGAGGGCGTCCCAGTTGCGGCCGAACCACGAGGGGAACGCGAGGCTGCGGGCGCACGCGTCGAGGAACGCGGCCTTGTCCGTGACCTCGGACAGGTCGAGCACATGCAGCGGGACATCGGAGCTGCGGGCCGTGTCGGCCAGCGCCGCCAAGGGCTGCGGGCGCCCGGCCCAGCGGCCCGGCGGACACCCCGCCGAGCTGCCGGGACGCGGGGGGTACGGCACGCCGGAACCGGTGTCGTACACCTCGGCACCCGACGGGCTCTGCCCCTCGTCCGGCCCTTCGAACGCGCCGCCGGATGCGCTGGAACCGCCTGTCATCGCAGGACCGCCTTGAACGTGTCGTAGTGATCGTCCGTGTAGTAGAACTCCCCGCCCCGGCCGGTCACAATGCGGCGGGCCCCGCGGTCGCGTTCGCCAGGGGTGCGGACGGTGTACTCGCGGTAATAGCCGCGCTTCTGGCGCGGCAGGATCCGCTCGAAGTTGCCGAAGGTCGCACCGTCCTTGGCGTACGGGAAGGGCCCGCCCTCGTCGATCAGCCGCAGCGTCTGACGGGCCTCGGCAGGCAGTTCCCCCTCCTGGACGGTCACGAAGCCGTTGGCCCAGGCGGGGGCGGCGGTCTCCGTCCGGCCCACGGACTCGGACGCGGCAGCAGAAGCAGAAGCAGCCGACGACGCCGTATCGCCCGCCGAGGAACCCGCCCCGGACGAGCACCCCACAAGCAGCACCGCACACAGCGCACCGAGCACGCCCACGAGAAGACGGACGAGCGGACGGACGAGCGGACGGACGAGCGTGGCCGTCCGGCGTCTGGGGTCCATGCGGCCGATGCTGCCACGACGACCCGCACGCCGCCGGTCGGCGCGGCCCCCGCACCCGGAGAGCGCACGCACGCCCCCTGCGCCCCTGCGCCCCGTACGCCACGATGAGGACATGCTCTTCGCCGAAGTGGCCACCACCTCGCACCGGGTCGCCGCCACCACCGCCCGCAAGGAGAAGACCGCGCTGCTCGCCGAGCTGTTCGGGCGGATGACACCTGACGAGGCGCCGCTCGTCGTCTCCTATCTCGCGGGCCGGCTCCCCCAGCGGAAGATCAACGTCGGCTGGACGGCCTTCCGCGAGAAGCAGCAGCCCGCCGCGGTCCCCACCCTCACCGTGGTGGGCGTGCACGAGACCTTCGACCGCATCGCGGCCGTCGCGGGCCAGGGCGCGCAGGCCGAGCGCAAGCGCCTGCTGCACGGGCTGCTCGCCGCCGCCACGGAGGACGAGCAGCGGTTCCTGTCGGGGCTGATCGGCGGCGAACTGCGCCAGGGCGCCCTCGACGCGCTCGCCGTGGACGGCCTCGCCGCCGCGTACGGTGCCAAGGCGGCCGCCGTCCGGCGCGCCGTGATGCTCGCGGGCCGCCTCGACACCGTCGCCCAGGCCCTGATCACCGACGGCGTGCCCGCGCTCGACACGTTCCGGCTCACCGTCGGCCGTCCGGTCCTGCCCATGCTGGCGAAGACCGCCAAGGACGTGGACGAGGCGATCGGCCTGGTCGGCGCCTGCGCGGTGGAGGAGAAGCTGGACGGCATCCGCGTCCAGGTCCACCGCGACGCCGGATCCGTACGGATCTTCACGCGCACCCTCGACGAGATCACCGAGCGGCTGCCGGAGGTCGTCACCGCCGCCCTGGAGCTGACCGCGGAACAGGCCGTCCTGGACGGAGAGGTGATCGCGCTCGGGCCCGAGGGCCGCCCCGTGCCGTTCCAGGACATCGCGGGCCGTGTGGGCTCCAAGGTGGACGTCCCCGGCGCCCAGGCCGAACTGCCCCTCGCCCCCGTCTTCTTCGATCTCCTCGCCGTCGACGGCCGCGACCTCCTCGACCTCCCGGCCCGCGAACGCCACACCGAACTGGCCCGCGTCACCCCCGCACCGCGCCGCGTCCGGCGTTACGAGGTCACCGACCCCGACGACGTACAACAGCGGGAAGAAGCACGGAAGTTCGCGGAGGAGACCCTGGCGCGCGGGCACGAGGGTGTCGTGGTCAAGGGGCTCGACGCTCCGTACAGCGCGGGCCGGCGCGGGGCGTCGTGGGTGAAGGTGAAGCCCGTGCACACCCTGGATCTGGTGGTGCTCGCGGCCGAGTGGGGGCATGGGCGGCGCACGGGAAAACTGTCGAATCTGCATCTGGGGGCCCGGCGCGAGGACGGTTCCTTCGCGATGCTGGGCAAGACCTTCAAGGGTCTGACCGATGCCGTCCTCGCGTGGCAGACCGAGCGGCTGCAGGACCTGGCGGTCGAGGACGACGGCTGGGCGGTGACGGTGCGGCCCGAACTGGTGGTGGAGGTGGCCTTCGACGGCGTACAGCGTTCGACCCGCTATCCGGAGGGCGTGACCCTGCGCTTCGCCCGGGTGGTGCGGTACCGGGAGGACAAGACGGCCGCGGACGCGGACACCGTGGCCGCGGTGCTGGCGCTGCGGCGCTGAACGGGGAGGCGGGTCCGATGGATGAACCGGGCGGGTACGGAGGCGGTTTCGGCCTCGACGACTTCGCGAGCGACAGCGATCTCGCGGATGTCCCGGACGACCACTGGCTGATCGAGGGCCTGGAGGCGAGCGGCCTCCACTCGGTGGCCCTGACCTGGGTGGACGTGGCGGGCCACACGCGCGTCAAGACGGTGCCGCTCGCCCGCCTCCAGGAGGCCGCCGAGCACGGCGTCGGCATGTCCCCGGTCTTCGACGTGTATCTCGTCGACGACTCGGTCACCACGAGCCGCCACATCGGCGGTCCCGACGGCGATCTGCGGCTGCGCCCCGACCTCGACCGGCTCACGGCCCTCGCGGGGCAGCCCGGCTGGGCCTGGGCGCCGGTCGACCGCTTCCACCAGGACGGCCGTCCGTACGAGGCCTGCCAGCGCCGGTTCGCCCGCTCGATGGTGCGGCGCGCCGCCGAGCAGGGGCTCGAACTGCGGATGGGCTTCGAGACGGAGTGGGTCGTACGGCGCGGGGACGAACCTGCCTGTACGGGGCCTGCGTACGGCATGGCGAGGGTCGTGGAACTGTCCGCGTATCTCGGCGAGCTCCTGACCGCCTTGCGTGATCAGGGACTTGAGGTGCTACAGCTCCATCCCGAGTACAGCCCGGGCCAGTTCGAGCTGTCCTTCGCGCCGACGGACCCGGTGGGCGCGGCCGACCAGGCGGTCCTGGTCCGCGAGACGATCCGCGCGCTCTCGCTCGCGCACGGGCTGACCCCGTCCTTCGGTCCCGCCGTCGCGCCCGGGGCGGTCGGCAACGGGCGCCATCTGCATCTGAGTCTGTGGAGCGGCGGACGGAATCTGTGCGCCGACGGCGAGGGACCGTTCGGCATGACGGACGTCTGCGAGCCGTTCCTCAGCGGCATCCTCCGCGAACTGCCCGCGCTGCTCGCCCTCGGCGCCCCCTCCCCCGCGAGTTATCTGCGCCTGACGCCCTCGCGTTGGGCAGGCGCGTTCCAGTGCTGGGGCCTGGAGAACCGCGAGGCCGCGCTCCGTTTCATCGCGGGCCAGGGCGCCAACGCCGAGATCAAATGCTTCGACCCGGCGGCGAATCCGTACCTCGTGGTGGGCGCGGTGATCGCCGCCGGCCTCGCGGGCCTGGAGTCCCGTCTCGCCCTGCCCGTGCCGGTCGCGGGGGATCCCGTGCGCCAGTCCGAACGCCGCTTGCCCCGCTCGCTCACGGAGGCCGTGGAGCACTTCGCCGCCTCACGCGTCCTGGGCGAGGCCCTGGGCGAGGCCCTCACGGAGGCGGTGATCGCGGTCCGGACGGCGGAGGTGGAACTGTTCGCCGGCGCGACACCCCAAGAACTCGCCGAGGCGACGAGGGACCGGTACTGATGCCCGCGCCGTGCGACGAGCCGAGGCCGGGCGACCGGCGGATGCGGCGCGGTGCGCCGACGCGCGGCGACCGGCAGACGCCCGACGGCGAGGCAGCACCCGGCGAGCGGCGCGCACCCGCCGCCCCCGGGCACGCTCACCTCCGCGCCGCCGACCCGTCCCCCTCCCACCCCCTCCTCATCGACCACCACTGCCACGGCCTGGTCCGCGGCGACCTCACGCGCGCCGCCTTCGAGGCGTACCTCAGCGAGTCCCCCGAACCCGCCCCGCCCGGCACCAGCTTCTTCGACAGCCAACTCGGCTTCGCCGTACGCCGGTTGTGCCCGCCGGTCCTCGGCCTCGATCCGCACTGCCCGCCGGACGTGTACCTGGAGACGCGCTCCCGGATGGGCTGGCAGGAGGTCACGCGCAGACTGCTGCGGGCCGCGGACATCTCCGCGTACCTGGTCGACACGGGCCTGCCCGGCGACCTCACCCCGCCCCACGAACTGGCCCGCCTCGCGCGCTCGCCGGCCCGTGAGATCGTCCGTCTGGAACACCTCGCTGAGTCCCTGGCCACCACCGCACCCGCCCCGGACGCCTTCCTCGCCGCGCTCGCCGAGGCCCTGCGGGAGGCGGCGTACACGGCGGCCGGCTTCAAATCGGTCGCGGCCTACCGCCACGGCCTCGCTCTGCCGCCCGAGCCCCCTGCCCGCCCTGATGTCGAGGCCGCGCTGGCCCGCTGGCTGCCCGCGGGCGGCCGCCTGACGGACCCCGTGCTCCTGCGCCACCTGCTCTGGTCGGCCGCCGCCACGGGCCGCCCGCTGCAGCTCCACACGGGCTTCGGCGACCCGGATCTGCGGCTGCACCGCGCCGATCCGCTGCTGCTCACGGAGTTCATCGAGGCCGTACGCCCGACCAGGTGCACGCTCGTGCTGCTGCACTGCTACCCGTATCACCGGCAGGCGGGCCATCTCGCCCAGGTGTATCCGCACGTCTACGCGGACGTGGGCCTCACGCTGAACCATGTGGGGGCGCGGGCGGCGGCGGTCCTGGCGGAGTTCCTCGAGCTGGCGCCGTTCGGGAAGCTGTTGTTCTCGACGGACGCGTACGGGCTGCCGGAGCTCTATCTGACCGGGGCCCGGCTCTTCCGTGAGGCGCTCGCCGAGGTGCTCGGCGGCTGGACGGCCCGCGGCGCGTGGGCGGACGCCGACGCCGACCGGGTCGCTGACCTGGTCGGCGCCGGGAACGCGCGCAGGATCTACTCGCCGTCCGGGTCCGCGCGGTCCAGCGCGGGCTTCGGGGCGGGGCCCGCGGACAGCAGGTAGTCGGCCGCGGCGGTGTCCGTGACAAGGCTGGTCACCAGGCCGGAGCGGAGTACCGCGTCGATCGCGGAGGCCTTGCGCTGGCCGCCCGCGATGGCCACGACCTCGGGGATACGGCGCAGCCGGTCGGCCTCGACCGTGATGCAGCGTTCGCCCAGGTCACGGCCGACGCGGCGGCCGTCGGCGTCGAAGAGGTGCGCGGACATCTCGGCGGCGACACCGAGCGAGGCGTAGTGTGCCCGCTCCTCGTCGCTGAGCATGTCGTGCACGGTCGAGATGCCGGGCTCCCAGGAGCCGATGGAGACGCATGCGACGGTGACCTTGTCGAAGTACTCGAAGGCCCGCGCGATACCCGTCTGGTTCCGCAGCGCCGCGGCGGTGGCCGCGTCCGGCAGGAGCATCGGCGCGTAGATCGGGTGGGCGTCACCGCCGGAGACCTGCGCGGCACGGCGGACCGCCTCGACGGAGCCGCGCTCGGCGGTCCCGGCGTCGTACACGCCCGTCAGCTGCACCACGGTGCACGGCGGCAGCCGGTCGAGCGCCGCGGCCATGTGGATGGTGGAGCGGCCCCAGGCGAGGCCGAGCACATCGCCCTCGGTCACCAGCTCGCCGAGCAGGTCGGCGGCGACCTCGCCGAGGTTCTCCGGGTCGGGCGACTGCTCCTCCGACTCGGCGGGCGACTCGACGACGACCGCGTGCCGCAGGCCGTACCGGGCCCGCAGCTTGTCCGAACGCTCCGCGTCCAGCTCCGCCGGAACCCGGATCTCGATCCGTACGAGATCCCGTTCGAGAGCCGTCTCCAGGACCCGCGCGACCTTGAAGCGGCTGACGCCGAACTCCTCCGCGATCTGGATCTTGGACTTGCCCTCCAGGTAGAAGCGGCGCGCCATGGCTGCCGCCTGCACCAGCTCAGCGGGTCCCATCCGCAGGGCTGGCCTCCCCGCTGACATGCCCGTCACGGCGATCTCCTCACTGCTGTTCACACGCTCTTGTCGAAGCGAGCCATCGGGCGACTCGCCGTTCATCCTCGCAGATCCGGCGGTGCTTGATCAGTCCTGAAGGGCCCGGATCGGTCCCGAACCCCGCCGTTCACCTGCCGCAGGCCCGGACGACGGCCTGCCGACCGCCCCCCGATGCCGCGGACTCAGTGGCCGCAGGCCCAGGCCGCCGAAGCGGTGGCGGTCTCGGCCTTGGCGCGCAGGGCCGCCACGGCGGCGGCCGGGTTCTCCTTGCCGTACACGGCCGAACCGGCCACGAACACGTCGGCGCCCGCCTCGGCGCACTGCTCGATGGTCGCGTCGGCGACACCGCCGTCCACCTGCAGCCACAGGTCAAGACCGTGCTTGGCGATCAGCTCACGGGTGCGGCGGATCTTGGGCAGCATGATGTCGAGGAAGGCCTGGCCGCCGAAGCCCGGCTCGACCGTCATGATCAGCAGCATGTCCAGCTCGGGCAGCAGGTCCTCGTACGGCTCGATCGGGGTGCCCGGCTTGAGCGCCATGGAGGCGCGGGCGCCCTTGGCCCGGATCTCGCGCGCCAGCCGGACGGGCGCCGCGGCCGCCTCGACGTGGAAGGTGACGGAGGAGGCACCCGCTTCGACGTACTGGGGAGCCCAGCGATCGGGGTCCTCGATCATCAGGTGGCAGTCCAGCGGGGTGTCCGTCGCCCGGCTCAGGGACTCTACGACCGGGACACCGAGCGTGAGATTCGGGACGAAGTGGTTGTCCATGACGTCGACGTGGAGCCAGTCGGCGCCGTCGACGGCCTTTGCCTCGTCGGCGAGACGGGCGAAGTCGGCGGACAGGATGCTGGGACTGATCTGAACGGCCATGCCCCAAGCCTGCCATGCCCGGGGAGTGTTGCCGTCCGCGGTACGGAGCGTGAGACGCGCAGCGCCCGAATCCTCCCGGGATCATGGGCGGGCGTGCCATTCTTGCGCCCGGCGGCCGTGGCCGTCATGTGGGGTGGGCACCTATTTGGGGGGCGTCGTGCCGGACGCGGAGACAGCGGGCAGCACCGAGGAGGACCGGCCGGGCGGGGTACCGGGCCCGGTGCGGGGCGGCGCGGGCGAACGGCGCGGTGTGGCCTGGCTGGTGTGCGGCAGGCGCTCGAAGTGGGTCGTCCTGCTGCTGTGGCTCGTCGTCATCGTCCTGATGTCCCCGCTGGCCCAGAAGCTCGCCGACGCGCAGGACAACGACAACGCGTCGTGGCTGCCCGGGGACGCGGAGTCCACCCAAGTCCTCGATCTCTCCGAGGACTTCAGGCCCGAACAGCTGCCGGCCGTCGTCCTGTACGTGCGCGACGGCGGGCTCACGGACGCCGACCGGGCGAAGATCGCCGACGATGTCGCGGCCTTCAAGGCGCTGACCGCGCACGGCATCCGCGGCGCGGAGACCCAGGGACCCGTTGCGTCCGAGAAGACCCCGTCCGCCGCCGCTCAGGTCTTCGTCCCGATCACGATGGACGAGAAGGGCTGGGAGCGGATCGCGCCCGCGGTGGACGAGTTGCGCGGGATCGCCGGGAAAGGCGCGGACGGGCTCGACGTCTATCTGACGGGTCCGGGCGGTACGACGGCGGACTTCTCGGAGGCGTTCGAAGGCATCGACTCCACGCTCCTGTTCGCGGCGATGGGCGTGGTGATCGTGATGCTCCTCATCACGTACCGCAGCCCGACACTGCTGCTCGTACCACTGGTGTCGGTCGTGGGCGCCCTGTTCACGGCGCAGGCGATCATCTACCTCCTCGCGGACAACGCGGGCCTCACCGTGAACGGCCAGAGCGCGGGCATCCTCACGGTGCTCGTCTTCGGCGCGGGCACGGACTACGCGCTGCTGCTCGTCGCCCGCTACCGCGAGGAGCTGCACCGCCACGAGGACCGGCACGAGGCGATGGCCCTGGCCCTGCACCGCGCGGGGCCCGCGGTGCTCGCCTCGGGCGCGACCGTGATGCTGGGCATGCTGGTGCTCCTGTTCGCGGACATGAACTCGACGAGCGGCCTCGGACCGGTCGCCGCGATCGGCGTCGCGGTCGCGCTCCTGGCGATGCTGACGCTGTTCCCGGCGCTCCTGGTGATCTTCGGCCGGTGGATCTTCTGGCCCGTCATTCCGCGTTACGACACCGCCGAGCCGACCGAGACCGGCCTGTGGGCGCGGATCGGCCGCCGTATCTCGGTGCGGCCCCGGGCGGTCTGGGCGGCGACGGCCCTCGTCCTCGCGGCACTCGCGCTGGGTCTGACCCAGCTGCGCGCGGAGGGTCTGAGCAACGCTGACGCCTTCACGGACACCCCCGAGTCGATCGTCGGGCAGCGGGTCCTGGAGGAGCACTTCCCGGCCGGCTCCGGCGATCCGCTCTACATCGTGGCGAACGCGGAGCAGGGCGAGGCGGTGGGCCGGGCCGTCGCCGCCACGGACGGTGTCGTCGACCGGTCGATCCGGCCCGCCGTGGGCGCGAAGCCGGAGCACGACGGCCGGATCCTCCTCGAGGCGACGATGGACTCGCCGTCCGACAGCCCGGCCGCGAAGGACACCGTGGAGCGGGTACGGGACGCGGTGCACGCCGTACCCGACGCCGGGGCCCAGGTCGGCGGCAACACCGCGGCGCTGCTCGACATGGAGGCGGCGACCACGCACGACAACATCCTGATCATCCCGCTGGTCCTGCTGGTGGTCTTCCTCGTCCTGATCGTGCTGCTGCGCGCCCTGATCGCCCCGCTGCTGCTGATCGGGACGGTGGTGCTGTCCTTCGCGGCGGCGCTCGGCATCAGCGCGCTCGCCTTCCGGTACCTCTTCGACTATGCGGGCGAGACCACGGACTTCCCGCTGTTCGTCTTCGTCTTCCTGGTGGCGCTCGGCATCGACTACAACATCTTCCTGACCACCCGGATCCGCGAGGAGGCCCGCCTCAAGGGCACCCGCGCGGGCGTCCTCACCGGCCTCTCCGCGACGGGCGCGGTGATCACCTCGGCGGGACTGGTGCTCGCGGGCACCTTCGCCGCGCTGGCCACGCTCCCGATGGTGGCGTTCGCGGAGATCGGCTTCGCGGTGGCCCTGGGCGTCCTCCTGGACACCTTCGTGGTCCGCTCCGTCCTCGTCACGTCGCTCTTCCTTGACGTGGGACCGAAGGTCTGGTGGCCGCACCGCCTGGCCCGCGAGGAACCGGCGGCCACGGCGGACACGACGGCGGTACGGGACTGAGCGCGCCCGCCCCGTACCGCCGGCCTACGAGCCCTGCGCTCAGGCAGTGCGGCGGATCAGCGCCAGATACATCGCGTCCGTGCCGTGCAGATGCGGCCACAGCTGGACGTCGGGGCCGTCACCGAGCGCGGGGACGTCCGGCAACAGGGGCCGCGCGTCGATGAGTTCGGTTCCCGGCACGCGCTTGAGTACGTCGTCCACGACCGCGCGCGTCTCGGCGAGATGCGGCGAACAGGTCGCGTACCCGACGACGCCCCCGACACGTACCGCCTCCAACGCCTGGGTGAGCAGCGCCCGTTGCAGCGGTCCGAAGCCGTCCAGATCCTCCGGACGGCGGCGCCAGCGCGCCTCGGGGCGGCGGCGCAGGGCTCCGAGACCCGTGCACGGGACGTCCATCAGGACACGGTCGAAGCTGCCGGGGCGCCACGGCGGGCGGGTGCCGTCGGCGGCGATCACCTGGTACGGGCCGGGGTTGCCCGCGAGCGCCTGGGCGACCAGGCCCGCGCGGTGCGGCTGCTTCTCCGACGCGAGCAGCAGCGCGCCGCGCGCGGAGGCGAGACCGGCCAGCATGGCGGCCTTGCCGCCGGGGCCCGCGCAGCCGTCGAGCCAGCGCGCGTCGGAGCCCTCCACGGGCGCGTTGGCGAGCGCGAGCGCCACCAACTGGCTGCCCTCGTCCTGCACTCCGGCCCGCCCCTCACGCACGGGTTCGAGCGCGCCGGGCTCGCCGCCCTCCGTGAGGCGCACGGCGTACGGGGACCAGCGGCCCGGCACGGCGGTGTCCTCGGGCAGCGCGCCGAGCAGTTCGGTGCCGGTGATCCGGCCGGGGCGGGCCACGAGCGTGACCTCGGGCCGCTCGTTGTCGGCCTCCAGGAGGTCCTCGATCCCTGCGCGGCCGCCGCCCAGCGAGTCCCACAGCGCGGAGACGACCCAGCGCGGGTGCGAGTGCACGATCGCAAGGTGGTCCTCGGGGTCCTCGTCGTAGGGCGGCGCGACCTTCTCCAGCCAGCCGTCGAGATCGTCCCCGGCGATCCGGCGCAGCACGGCGTTCACGAACTTCGCCCGCCCGTCACCGAGCACCACCCGCGCCAGCTCCACGGTCGCGGACACCGCGGCGTGCGTCGGGATCCGGGTACCGAGCAGCTGGTGCGCACCGAGGCTCAGAACGTCGAGAACGGGCGGGTCGACCTCGCGCAGCGGCCGGTCCACACAGGCCGCGATGATCGCGTCGTACGTGCCTTGGCGGCGCAGCGTCCCGTACACCAGCTCCGTGGCGAGGGCGGCGTCGCGCGCGTCGAAGTTCTCGTGCTTCTCGCGCGCCTTGCGCAGGAGCGGGGGCAGCACGAGGTTGGCGTACGCGTCCCGCTCGTCCACGGCCCGCAGCGCCTCGAAGGCGAGGATGCGCACCGGGTCCTTCTGCGGCCTGCGGTGCTTGCGCGGGGGGCGGTTGCCGGGCTTGTCGTTCACGAAAAGGTGCTCCGGATTCTGGATGCTGATTCTTCCCGGGGGACTCCCCCGGATCCCCGGCCGAACCAGCAGGTCGGCCGAGGCGGCCGGTCCGGGCCCTGCGAGTCGGCCCCGGACGGGCAGGCCCTCCCAGCGTACGGGCGGGGCCATGGGACGGCCCGGCACCGATGGCACGGAGCCGGGCCTGGCGGACAGCCGATCGTGCGGATGCGGACGGCGCGCGGGCGGTACGCGGACGGTGTGCTCGTCAGACGCCGAGGGTCTCCCCCGACCCGATCCGCACCCCGCGCGCCCAGTCCGCCGCCTTCATCGGCTTCTTGCCCTGCGGCTGGACCCACAGGAGCTCGACGGCGTGCGAACCGGTGCCGACGTACACGTTGTTCTTGCCCGCGTCGAGCACGCCCGCCGCGAGGTCCGTGCGGTCGGTCACCGGGGCGACGGCGATCAGCTTGAGGCGCTCGCCGCGGAACACCGTCCAGGCGCCGGGCGCCGGGGTGCAGCCGCGGACCACACGGTCGACGCGCAGCGCGGGCGCCGCCCAGTCGACCGCCGCGTCCTCGACGGTGATCTTCGGGGCGAGCGAGATGCCGTCGACGGGCTGCGGCACGGCGAGCAGACTGCCGTCCTCGATGCCGTCCATGGTCGCCTCCAGGAGACCGGCGCCCGCGAACGCGAGGCGGGTCAGCAGATCACCGCTGGTGTCGGTGGCCCGCACCTCCTCCGTCACCGTCCCGTACACGGGCCCCGAGTCGAGACCCTCCTCGATCAGGAACGTGGAGGCGCCGGTGATCTGGTCGCCCGCCATGATCGCGTGCTGCACGGGCGCGGCTCCGCGCCATGCGGGCAGCAGCGAGAAGTGCAGATTGACCCAGCCGCGCGCCGGGACGTCGAGCGCAACCTTCGGGAGCAGGGCACCGTAGGCGACGACGGGGCAGCAGTCGGGCTCGATCTCCCTGAGCCGCGCGAGGAAGTCCTCGTCCCTCGGCCGCCGGGGCTTGAGCACCTCGATGCCGGCCTCCTCGGCCCGCTCGGCGACGGGGCTCGCGACGAGTCTGCGGCCGCGCCCCGCGGGAGCGTCCGGCCTGGTGACCACGGCGGCGACCTCGTGCCGGCCGGAGGCGATCAGGGCGTCAAGGGCGGGAACGGCAACCTCGGGGGTGCCTGCGAAGACGAGCTTCATCGGTGGCTGAGGGCCTCTCGGGCGGGAACGTACGAGCAGCGCACCAGTCTATGAGGCGGACGGCACCCGGCGTACGCCGCGGGGTGCGTGCCCGCTCCCGTTCTTGTTCCGGCGGACGGCGGCCCGGGGGCGTGAGGACGGCCGCGCGCCCCGCGCATATGCGCATACGCCCCTCCACCGTGACCACATCCACCGCTGGTGCGTTGGTCAAGAAAGAGTTGACCCCCATGGGGCCGCGGTCGCGGCCCGATCCTTTTCAACGCCGGTTCGAGAGGCTTGTTCATGGCCGACCACGCAACCCACGACGCCCAGGCAAGGGCCAGCCTGCATCTGCTGGTGCGGGACATCGAGCGGGTCCGCCGACAGGTGGACGCACTGCGCACCCTCACCGCCCAGTTGGGCAACGTCTACCGCCCGCGCCGCTCCGGCCCCGCCACGGGCTTCGTCGTGTACGGGCGCGCGCCCGCCCCCACCGTCCGTCTCGCCCAGGAGCTGCGGGACAGCGTAGAGACGCTGGTCACCGCGGCGGTCGACTTCGACCGCTCGCTCGGCTTCTCCTGGGACGCGGTGGGCTCCGCACTCGGAGTCACCAAGCAGGCGGTGCACCGCCGTTACGGCGCCCGGCGCGCGACGGCACAGGCCGCCGCCGAGGCCGAGCGCGCGGCGGACACCGGAGCACGCCCGGTGGGCGTCGGCGCGGGCCTCCCGTCGGTCCCGGCCGCCCGCTCCATGCCGACCCAGCCCACGGCGGGCAGCCCCGTCCTCCGCGAATCCCCGGGAGCCCCAGCCCTGCGCGACGACCCCCGCCCGCCGGCCTTCCCCGGCCCCCGCAACGGCTGACCGAGAGACAGCAGAACGCCGACGCTGCTGCCTCTGGGCCCGCCTGACGAAGTGCCCCTGCCCTTCTGGGTTGGGGCACTTCGTATTCATTCAGCCCGGCCGGCGTTTGAGGCCATCCGAACGAAGTTCGGATCCGGGGGTCCGGGGGCGAAGCCCCCCCCACGCGGCGGAGCCGCAAATTGATACAGCCGGGAAGGGGCGGGGCGGGGAAAAAGCCCGCCGCAGGCGCCCCCACCCGCGCCCAACAACCAACCCTCACCCAATATCCGGCGGATCAACCCGAACCCGAACCCCCTCCGAGGCCCCACGCGCCACCCGCGAAGCCACCGCCGCCTTGAGCGCCGATGCCAACGCCGCCCCGCTCCCCGGCGGCACGCGAAGAAGCACCCGCTCCCACACCTCCCCGACCGGCACCTCCCCCACCCGCCGCGGCCGCGCCGGATCCGTCACGGGCAGGGGCACAGGCCCCAGCACCTCCACGTCCGAGGGAAGCCCCGCCCCGGCCAGAAACTCCGTGAGCACCTCCGCCCGCCCCGCCACCGACACCATCCGCGACACCGGCGGAAACCCGAGCTCGGCCCGCTCGGCCAGCTCCCGCACCGCATGCCCCACGGGATCCCACCGCACGAGCGCCTGCACGGGCCGCAGCGTCGGCTCCCCGACCACCACGACCGTGCCGCCCGCACCCTGGCCCCGTACCAGCGCCGCCGCCCCGATCCACCGCCGCAGCGCATCCTCCGCGGCCCGCAGATCGGGCCGCCCGAGCATGGTCCACCCGTCGAGCAGCAGCGCCGCCGCGTACCCGCCCTCGGCGACGGGCTCGGCCCCGGGCGTGGACACCACGAGCGACGGCTGGTCGGGCACCGATTCGAGCACATGCTCGCGCCCGGACGTCCGCACGGGCACGGACGGAAACGCCCGCCCCAGCTCCTCCGCCGTACGCCGCGCCCCCACGATCTGCGCACGCAGCCGGAACGACCCGCACTCGGGACAGTGCCACTGCGGCTCCCCCCGCCCGCACCACACGCACTGCAGCGCCCCGGCGTCCTGCGCCGCGAGCGGCCCGGCACACGCACGGCAGCGTGCGGGCGCACGGCAGCGCTCGCAGGCGAGCCGCGGCACATAGCCCCGCCGCGGCACCTGTACGAGAACGGGCCCGCGGGTCAGCCCCTCCTTGGCGACCTGCCACGCGAGCGACGGCAGACGGGCCGCCCGCGCCGCCGCGTCCCGCGCCACATCGCCGTCCCCGACGGTCCGTACGAGCGGCGCGGCCCGCCGCACCTGCTCCCGGTCGGCGACCAGCGGCTTGGCCCAGCCCGTCTCGACCAGCTGCGCCGCCTCCACGGTGCAGCTCCAACTGCCCAGCAGGAAGCCGCACTTGTCGTGCGCGGCCCGTAGCAGCAGCACATCGCGCGCGTGCGGCTGCGGCGCGTGCAGCTCGCTGTGATTGCCGTCCCCGTCGTCCCAGATCGCCACGAGCCCGAGGTTCTGCACCGGCGCGAACATCGCCGCCCTGGTCCCCACCACGGCACGCACCGCGCCCCGCCGCACGGCCAGCCACTCCGCGTACCGCTTCTGCGGCCCGGCGTCGGCCGTGAGCAGCGCATGCCGCCCCTCACCGAGCACGGCGGTCAGCGCGGCATCGACCCGCCCGGCCGTCTTCCCGTCCGGCACGACGACGAGCGCGCCCCGCCCCGACGCCAGCGTGGCCGCGACGGCCCGCGCGAGCTCCTCGGCCCAGTGCGGCCCGGGCAGCGCGTTCCACACGGCGCGCGGCGCGCCGCCCGACGCGAGCGACTCCAGGAACGCGGGCCCCTGCCCGTACCGCTCCCAGGTCCCTGCCGAGGGCTTCGGCGGGGCGGGCGGGGCCGGCGGCGAAGGCCTGCCCTCCGCCTTCGCGTTGCGCGGCGGGATCGCCAACTGCAGGACGTCCGCGAGGCTCCCCGCATACCGGTCGGCGACAGCGCGCGCGAGCCCGAGCAGCTCGGGGCTCAACACCGGTTCGGGAGAGACGACTTGGGCGAGCGCGGCCAGCGGTCCGGAGTAGTCGGACGCGGCGATCCGCTCGACCAGATACCCGCTGATCAGCCCGCCGCCCTCACGCCGCCCTCCGTGCACCCGCCCGCGCCCGGCCCCGAACCGCACCCGCACCCGCACGCCCGGCTGGGCGTCGGCGTCGAGGTCGGCGGGCACCGCGTAATCGAAGTACCGGTCGAGGTGCAGCACGCCCTTGTCGACGAGGACACGGGCCACGGGAAGCTCGGGCGCCAGATCCGCGCCGCGCCACGTACGGGGCTTCGCGCGGGGTACGGCGGCCTTGCGCACCGTCTCCCGGATGAGGGCGAGCTGCTCCGGCGCCGCGTCCTGCGCGTCGCTGCCGGGGCGGTCGTTCTCGCTGCTCACGGCCCCAACTTAACCAGACGGCACTGACACCGGACGCGCCCGAGATCCAGTCGGCGGCGGCGTGGGTGCCTCTGCGTCTGCCAGTTCCGCCACACCGCGACCGGGGTCACGGCGACGGGATTCGAACCCGTAGGGGCCATACGGCCCGGAGAAGTATCCGCTGCCTGCGCACCGGGCGCTCCGGTGTCATGACGGCCACGATAGACACCGACTGCCGCCCTGCGCAGATGATTTCGGGTACGACGACGGCCCCGGACCGATTGGTCCGGGGCCGTCGTCTCACAGCTGACTACAGACCGGCGGCCTTGCGCAGCGCGTCCACGCGGTCCGTGCGCTCCCAGGTGAAGTCCGGCAGCTCACGGCCGAAGTGGCCGTACGCGGCGGTCTGGGAGTAGATCGGACGCAGGAGGTCCAGATCGCGGATGATCGCGGCCGGGCGCAGGTCGAAGACCGTGGAGATGGCTTCCTCGATCTTCTCGACCGGGACGGTGTTGGTGCCGAAGGTCTCGACGAACAGACCCACCGGCTCCGCCTTGCCGATCGCGTACGCGACCTGCACCTCGCAGCGCGAGGCGAGCTGGGCGGCGACCACGTTCTTGGCGACCCAGCGCATCGCGTACGCGGCCGAGCGGTCCACCTTGGACGGGTCCTTGCCCGAGAAGGCGCCGCCACCGTGGCGGGCCATGCCGCCGTAGGTGTCGATGATGATCTTGCGGCCGGTCAGACCGGCGTCGCCCATCGGGCCGCCGATCTCGAAACGGCCGGTCGGGTTGACCAGAAGGCGGTAGCCCTCGGTCTCCAGCTTGATGCCGTCCTCGAGCAGCGCCTTGAGCTCCGGCTCCACGACGAACTCGCGAATGTCGGGCGCGAGCAGCGACTCCAGGTCGATGTCGGAGGCGTGCTGCGAGGAGACGACCACGGTGTCGAGGCGGACGGCCTTGTCACCGTCGTACTCGATGGTGACCTGGGTCTTGCCGTCGGGGCGCAGGTAGGGGATGGTCCCGTTCTTGCGGACGTCCGACAGACGGCGCGACAGACGGTGCGCGAGGTGGATCGGCAGCGGCATCAGCTCGGGCGTCTCGTCGGTCGCGTACCCGAACATCAGGCCCTGGTCGCCGGCGCCCTGCTTGTCCAGCTCGTCCTCGTCGCCCTCGACCCGCTTCTCGTACGCGGTGTCGACGCCCTGCGCGATGTCCGGGGACTGCGCTCCGATGGACACCGAGACACCACAGGAGGCGCCGTCGAAGCCCTTCTTGGAGGAGTCGTAACCGATCTCCAGGATCTTCTCGCGCACCAGCTGCGCGATCGGCGCGTACGCCTTGGTGGTGACCTCACCCGCGACGTGCACCAGACCCGTGGTGATCAGGGTCTCCACGGCGACGCGGGACGTGGGGTCCTCGCGAAGCAGCGCGTCGAGAATGGTGTCGCTGATCTGGTCAGCGATCTTGTCGGGGTGGCCCTCGGTCACGGACTCCGAGGTGAACAGACGACGGGACACAACGCTCCCTGGGGTTGCAGCGGCTGCTGGCTGATCATGGGCGAAGCCGCCGGGAGCTGCGCCCGGCCCTGCTTCGTCGACCAGTTTATCGGTCGCCTCCGGCCACCGGGCGCCGCGTCTCGCTTCCTGGATGCCCTGTGACCTGCGGCACTGCATTCTGCGATACGACGATCGGTCTCCGCCAGGGCGTTGACGTCCGAATTTCACGGTTTTGAGGCGCCCGGCCGGGCGAAATTCACTTCCCATACACCCCGGGGATCAGACCAGCCTCTCCCGCACCAGGTCCCACACCACGTCCGCCAGGGCTTCCTTGGGCCCGTACGGCACAGGCGTCTCGGAACCGTCGGCGCCGAGCACGACCGCCTCGTTCTCCTCGGAGCCGAAGGTCTTGCGCTCACCGACCTCGTTGACGACGAGCAGATCGCAGCCCTTGCGCTCCAGTTTGGTGCGCCCGTTGGCGAGCACGTCGTCCGTCTCGGCGGCGAAGCCGACGACGACCTGGCCGGGCCGGGCCCGGTCTGCGGAGATCTCGGCGAGGATGTCGGGGTTGCGGACCAGGGTGATCACCGGGTCGGCCCGGTCGTCCTTCTTCTTGATCTTCCCGGTGGCGTACTCGGCGGGCCGGAAGTCCGCGACGGCGGCCGCCATCACCACGGAGTCCGCGTCGGCCGCGGCCTTGAGGACGGCCTCGCGCAGCTGCACGGCAGTGCCGACGTGGACGACGTCCACGCCCGCGGGATCGGGCAGCCCCGCGTTCGCCGAGACCAGCGTGACGCGGGCGCCGCGGGCCGCCGCCGTCCGCGCGAGGGCGTAGCCCTGCTTGCCGGAGGAGCGGTTGCCGAGGAAGCGGACCGGGTCGAGGGGCTCGCGCGTACCGCCGGCGCTCACCACGACGTGGCGACCGGCCAGGTCGGCCTCGGCGGTGCCGCGCGCGAGCACCCGGCGGCAGACCTCGAAGATCTCGCCGGGCTCGGGCAGTCGCCCCTTGCCGGTGTCCACGCCGGTGAGGCGGCCGACGGCGGGCTCGATGACGACGGCACCGCGGCGGCGCAGCGTCGCGACGTTCTCCTGGGTCGCCGGGTGCTCCCACATCTCGGTGTGCATCGCGGGTGCGAACACCACGGGACAGCGGGCGGTGAGGAGCGTGTTGGTGAGCAGATCGTCGGCGAGGCCGTGCGCGGCCTTCGCGAGCATGTCGGCGGTGGCCGGCGCCACGACCACGAGATCGGCGTGCTGACCGATCCGTACGTGCGGCACCTCGTGGACGTCGGACCAGACCTCGGTCGAGACGGGGTTCCCGGAGAGCGCGGACCAGGTCGCGGCGCCCACGAAGTGGAGCGCGGACTCGGTCGGCACGACGCGTACGTCATGACCGGACTCGGTCAGCCGGCGCAGGAGCTCGCACGCCTTGTACGCGGCGATCCCGCCGCTGACCCCCAGGACGACCTTCGGCTTGTCCACTGCCACTCCCCACTACGAACCGGTACGTCTTCATGACACACCACAGGCCCGGCAGTCGCGCTGCCGGGCCTGAAGTGGAAAAACTGCCGAATGCGGCGCGACTACTGCGCCGGGGCCTCGATGGCCTCGGAGGTCAGCAGGCCGGCGTTGATCTCGCGCAGCGCGATCGAGAGCGGCTTCTCGTGGACGTGGGTGTCCACCAGCGGACCGACGTACTCGAGGAGACCCTCGCCGAGCTGCGAGTAGTACGCGTTGATCTGGCGCGCGCGCTTGGCCGCGTAGATCACGAGGCTGTACTTCGAGTCGGTGGCCTCGAGGAGCTCGTCGATCGGCGGGTTGATGATGCCCTCGGGCGCGGTGATGGAAGAGGACACGCTCTACCTTCCGAAGAATGGAAAAGATCAGACAGGAAGAGCCTGATCACACAACGTTCATCAAGGCTAGCAGCTCGCGGGCCACGTCCTCGACGGAGGTGTTGACAAGGGTGGTATCGAACTCCGACTCGGCGGCGAGCTCGATACGGGCGGCGGCCAGACGGCGCTCGATGACCTCGGGCGCCTCGGTACCGCGGCCGGTCAGGCGGCGCACCAGCTCGTCCCAGCTGGGCGGTGCGAGGAAGACCAGCTGGGCCTCGGGCATCGACTCGCGGACGAGCCGGGCGCCCTGGAGATCGATCTCCAGGAGGACCGGCTCGCCGCGGTCGAGGCGCTCCAGGACGGCGCCGCGCGGTGTGCCGTAGCGGTTGCCCGCGAATTCGGCCCATTCGAGCAGGTCGCCGTTGGCGATCAGCTTGTCCATCTCGTCGTCGGTGACGAAGAAGTACTGGACGCCGTGCTTCTCCCCGGGACGCGGCTTCCGAGTCGTCGCCGAGACGGAGAGCCAGACCTCGGGGTGTTCCTTGCGCATATGAGCGACGACCGTGCTCTTGCCGACCCCGGAGGGGCCGGAGAGCACGGTCAGCCGCGGACGTTCACTCATGCAGCGATTATCCAGGTTCTCAGGGGTGCCTGAGACCGTCAGGCGGCACCGCCGCCGAACTCTCGCTCCAAAGAAGCGATCTGGTTGGAGCCAAGGCCCCGCACACGCCGGCTCTCGGAGATACCGAGACGCTCCATGATCTGCTTGGCGCGGACCTTGCCCACGCCCGGCAGCGACTCGAGGAGGGCGGAGACCTTCATCTTTCCGATGACGTCGTTCTCCTGGCCCTGCTTGATGACCTCGTGAAGGGAGGCGCCGGAGTGCTTGAGTCGATTCTTGACCTCGGCCCGCTCCCGGCGAGCCGCGGCGGCCTTTTCGAGCGCGGCTGCGCGCTGTTCAGGGGTAAGGGGCGGAAGAGCCACGCCTACGTCACCTCGGTTGTCGAACTGGTCGGATACGGACCGGTGAGGAACCTAATAGCCCCGCACCTGGGGAGTCACGAGCAAACAGCACCCGTGCACTCCCGACGGAGACTAGCGGCCAGGACCGCTCCAGTCAGCGAGAACAGCGGAAAAGTCCAGGTCAGCCTCTGCTGAACTATACATATCGGGCAAACTGCCCCGGATTTGAGGGTCCGTGACCTGAAAATCTTCGGCCCGCACACCCGATCGCCTTCTGCTTGCCTCCTGCAACGATGTGAAATCCCGCTCCGCCAAGGCCGATTCGCGCCCTTGCGGAACGCGGGGAGGCATGCCTTGCGGCCGGGCGCCGAGGACGCCCGGCCGCAGCCACGTCTCTAGGCCCCCGCGACCGCCGTACGGACTTCGTCGGCGAACTGCGCCGCCGAGGACCGCAGCGCCTCCACGGACGGCCCGTGCTTCAGGACGCCCCGGCTCACGTTGGGCACGACGTTGCCCACCGCGGAGCCGAACACCGACGGCAGATCGGCGGGCGTCGCCCCCTGCGCCCCGATGCCCGGCGCCAGGAGCGGCCCGTTGATGTCCAGGTCGTACGAGGACAGGTCGCCGAGCGTCGCCCCGACCACCGCGCCGAAGGAGCCGAGGGGTGTGTCGCCCGCGTTCTCCTCGGCCAGGTGCGCCAGCATCGTCGCGCCGATAGTGCGGCCGTCGGCCCGCACCGCGTGCTGCACCTCGCCGCCCTCGGGGTTGGAGGTGAGGGCGAGGACGAAGAGTCCCGCACCGTTCTCGCGGGCAAGGTCGACGGCGGGCTTCAGCGACCCGTACCCGAGGTACGGCGACACGGTCAGCGCGTCCGAGAACAGCGGCGAGTCCTTGCGCAGGAAGGCCTCGGCATACGCGGCCATCGTCGAGCCGATGTCCCCGCGCTTGGCGTCCATGCACACCAGCGCACCCGCGGCGCGCGCCTCGGCGACCGTGGTCTCCAGGACCGCGACGCCCTTCGAACCGAACCGCTCGAAGAACGCGGCCTGCGGCTTGAACACCGCGACCGTCTCGCCCAGCGCCTCGACGACCGTGCGCGAGAACCGCTCCAGGCCCTCGACCGTGTCGGGCAGACCCCAGGAGTCCAGCAGCGAGGCGTGCGGGTCGATGCCGACGCAGAGCGGACCGCGCGTGTCCATCGCCCGCCGCAGCCGGCTGCCAAACGATTCGATGCTCATGCGGAGACCTTTCGCGTGTCGGCGCCGACCGCTTCGGCCAGCGTGGCGTACGGGGAGTTGTTCAGGCGGGCGGCAAGACCCTTGTGCATCGCGCGCATCCAGAAGGGGCCCTCGTAGATGAAGGCGCTGTAGCCCTGCACCAGCGTGGCGCCCGCGAGGATCCGCTGCCAGGCGTCCTCGGCGTTCTCGATGCCGCCGACGCCGACCAGCGTGATCCGGTCGCCCACGCGCGCGTACAGGCGGCGCAGGACCTCCAGGGAGCGCTCCTTGAGGGGCGCGCCGGACAGGCCGCCGGTCTCCTTGGTGAGCGAAGGGTCGGACAGGAGTCCTTCGCGGCCGATCGTCGTGTTCGTGGCGATGATCCCGTCCAGGCCCAGCTCCACGGCCAGGTCGGCGACCGCGTCCACGTCCTCGTCAGCGAGGTCGGGCGCGATCTTCACCAGGAGCGGGACGCGGCGGGAGGTGACCGTACGGTCGGCGGCCTCGCGTACGGCGGCGAGCAGCGGCCGCAGTGCCTCCGTGGCCTGCAGGTTGCGCAGTCCGGGCGTGTTCGGGGAGGACACGTTGACCACGAGGTAGTCGGCGAACTGGGCGAGCCGCTCGGTCGACTTCACGTAGTCGCCGGCCGCCTCGGCCTCCGGCACGACCTTGGTCTTGCCGATGTTCACGCCGACGGTGGTCTTGAAGACGGGGTTACGGGAGGCCAGGCGCGCCGCGACCGCGAGCGAACCCTCGTTGTTGAAGCCCATGCGGTTGATCAGCGCACGGTCGGGGACCAGGCGGAACAGCCGCTTCTTGGGGTTGCCGTCCTGCCCCTCCCCGGTGACCGTGCCGATCTCGATGTGGTCGAAGCCGAGCATGGCCATGCCGTCGATCGCGACGGCGTTCTTGTCGAAGCCGGCCGCGAGCCCGAACGGGCCGTGCATGCGCAGGCCCAGAGCCTCGGTGCGCAGTTCGCGGAAGCGCGGCGCCAGGATCGCGGCGACGAAAGTACGCAGGACGGGGATACGGGCCGCGAGGCGGATCCAGCGGAAGGCGAGGTAATGGGCCTTCTCGGGGTCCATGCGCTTGAAGACGAGGTTGAAGAAGAGCTTGTACATACGTCGTGAGTCCTCAGGGTCCTCATGAAGAGGGGGACACCGTTTCCGGTGTCCCCCAGTTCGTTGCTAGTCGCGGGCCGCGGTCAGATGCTCGGCGTGTTCCTGGAGTGAACGGACGCCCACATCACCGTGGTTGAGCGCGTCGATGCCCTGCACGGCGGCGGCGAGCGCCTGGACCGTGGTGAGGCAGGGGACGCTGCGGGCCACGGCCGCGGTGCGGATCTCGTAGCCGTCGAGGCGGCCGCCCGTACCGAACGGCGTGTTGACGATCAGGTCGACCTGGCCCTCGTGGATCAGCTGGACGATCGTCTTCTCGCCGTTGGGGCCCTCGCCCTCGGACTGCTTGCGCACGATCGTGGCGTTGATGCCGTTGCGCTTGAGCACTTCGGCCGTACCGGACGTGGCCATCAGCTCGAAGCCGTGCGACACGAGTTCACGCGCCGGGAAGATCATCGAGCGCTTGTCGCGGTTGGCCACCGAGATGAACGCGCGGCCCTTGGTCGGCAGCGGACCGTACGCGCCGGCCTGCGACTTGGCGTACGCCGTGCCGAAGACCGAGTCGATGCCCATGACCTCACCGGTCGAGCGCATCTCCGGGCCGAGCACCGTGTCGACGCCGCGGCCGTGGATGTCGCGGAAGCGCGACCACGGCATGACGGCCTCCTTGACGGAGATCGGCGCGTCCATCGGGAGCGTGCCGCCGTCGCCGGTCTTCGGGAGCAGACCCTCCTCGCGCAGCTCGGCGATCGTGGCGCCGAGCGAGATGCGCGCGGCGGCCTTGGCCAGCGGCACCGCGGTCGCCTTCGAGGTGAAGGGGACGGTGCGCGAGGCGCGCGGGTTCGCCTCGAGGACGTACAGAATGTCGCCGGCCATCGCGAACTGGATGTTGATCAGTCCGCGCACGCCGACGCCCTTGGCGATGCCCTCGGTCGAGGCACGCAGGCGCTTGATGTCGAAGCCGCCGAGCGTGATCGGGGGCAGCGCGCACGCCGAGTCGCCGGAGTGGATACCGGCCTCCTCGATGTGCTCCATGACGCCGCCGAGATAGAGCTCGGTGCCGTCGTAGAGCGCGTCCACGTCGATCTCGATCGCGTCATCGAGGAAGCGGTCGACGAGCACCGGCCGGGTCGGGCTGATCTCGGTCGACTCCTCGATGTACGAGGACAGGCGGGCCTCGTCGTACACGATCTCCATACCGCGGCCGCCGAGCACGTACGACGGGCGGACGAGGACCGGGTAGCCGATCTCGTCGGCGATCGTCTTGGCCTCGGCGAAGGTGGTCGCGGTGCCGTGCTTCGGCGCGGGGAGCCCGGCCTCGGCGAGGACGCGGCCGAAGGCGCCGCGGTCCTCTGCGGCGTGGATGGCCTCGGGCGAGGTGCCCACGACCGGCACGCCGTTGTCCTTGAGCGCCTGCGACAGACCCAGCGGGGTCTGGCCGCCGAGCTGCACGATGACGCCGGCGAGCGGGCCCGCCTGCTGCTCGGCGTGCACGATCTCCAGGACGTCCTCGAGCGTCAGCGGCTCGAAGTAGAGGCGGTCGGACGTGTCGTAGTCCGTGGAGACCGTCTCCGGGTTGCAGTTGACCATCACGGTCTCGTAGCCCGCGTCGCTCAGCGCGAAGGAGGCGTGGACGCAGGAGTAGTCGAACTCGATGCCCTGGCCGATGCGGTTCGGGCCCGAGCCCAGGATGATCACCGCGGGCTTGGTGCGCTTGGCGACCTCGTTCTCCTCGTCGTACGAGGAGTAGAAGTACGGGGTCTTCGCGGCGAACTCGGCGGCGCAGGTGTCGACCGTCTTGTAGACCGGGCGGACCCCGAGCGCGTGCCGCACCTCGCGGACGACGTCCTCGCGCAGACCGCGGATCTCGGCGATCTGGGCGTCGGAGAAGCCGTGGCGCTTGGCGTGGGCGAGCAGGTCGGCGTCCAGGCGCTCTGCCTCGGCCAGCTCGTCCGCGATCTCCTTGATGAGGAAGAGCTGGTCCACGAACCAGGGGTCGATCTTCGTGGACTCGAAGACCTCCTCCTGCGTGGCACCGGCGCGGATCGCGTGCATGACGGTGTTGATCCGGCCGTCGGTGGGGCGCTGGGCCTCCTCCAGGATGACGGCCTTGTCGCCGACGGGGCCCGTGAAGTCGAACTGCGAGCCCTTCTTCTCCAGGGACCGCAGCGCCTTCTGCAGCGCCTCGGTGAAGTTGCGGCCGATCGCCATGGCCTCGCCGACCGACTTCATGGTCGTGGTCAGCGAGGAGTCGGCGGACGGGAACTTCTCGAACGCGAAGCGCGGGGCCTTCACGACCACGTAGTCGAGCGTCGGCTCGAAGGACGCGGGGGTCTTCTCCGTGATGTCGTTCGGGATCTCGTCGAGCGTGTAGCCGACGGCCAGCTTCGCGGCGATCTTCGCGATCGGGAAGCCGGTCGCCTTGGAGGCGAGAGCCGACGAACGCGAGACCCGCGGGTTCATCTCGATCACGATGACGCGGCCGTCGACCGGGTCGATCGCGAACTGGATGTTGCAGCCGCCGGTGTCGACGCCGACCTCGCGGATGATCGCGATACCGACGTCGCGCAGGCGCTGGTACTCACGGTCGGTGAGCGTCATCGCGGGGGCGACGGTGATCGAGTCACCGGTGTGCACGCCCATCGGGTCGAAGTTCTCGATGGAGCAGACGACCACGACGTTGTCGTTCTTGTCGCGCATCAGCTCCAGCTCGTACTCCTTCCAGCCGAGGATGGACTCCTCCAGGAGCACCTCGGTGGTCGGCGAGAGCGTGAGGCCCTGACCGGCGATACGGCGCAGCTCCTCCTCGTCGTGCGCGAAGCCGGAACCGGCGCCGCCCATCGTGAAGGAGGGGCGGACGACGACGGGGTAGCCGCCGAGCGTGTCCACGCCCGCGATGACCTCGTCCATGGTGTGGCAGATCACCGAGCGGGCGGACTCACCGTGCCCGATCTTGCGGTTGACCTCCTCCACGACCTCCTTGAACAGGTCGCGGTCCTCACCCTTGTTGATCGCCTCGACGTTGGCGCCGATCAGCTCGACGTCGTACTTCTCGAGGGTGCCCGCCTCGTGCAGCGAGATCGCGGTGTTGAGCGCGGTCTGGCCGCCGAGAGTGGGAAGCAGGGCGTCCGGGCGCTCCTTGGCGATGATCTTCTCGACGAACTCCGGGGTGATCGGCTCGACGTACGTGGCGTCGGCGATCTCCGGGTCGGTCATGATCGTGGCCGGGTTGGAGTTGACCAGGATGACCCGCAGGCCCTCGGCCTTCAGGACACGGCAGGCCTGGGTGCCGGAGTAGTCGAACTCGGCTGCCTGGCCGATGACGATCGGGCCGGAGCCGATGACCAGGACGGACTGGATATCGGTGCGCTTAGGCACGCTGGCCCTCCATGAGCTGTACGAAGCGGTCGAAGAGGTACGCGGCGTCGTGCGGACCCGCGGCAGCTTCGGGGTGGTACTGAACGCTGAAGGCCGGCTGGTCGAGGAGCTGGAGCCCCTCCACCACCTGGTCGTTCAGGCAGACGTGGGAGACCTCGGCGCGCCCGTAGGGCGTCTCGGAGACCTTGTCGAGCGGCGCGTCCACGGCGAAGCCGTGATTGTGCGCGGTGACCTCGACCTTGCCGGTGGTGCGGTCCTGCACCGGCTGGTTGATGCCGCGGTGGCCGTACTTCAGCTTGTACGTGCCGAAGCCGAGCGCGCGGCCCAGGATCTGGTTGCCGAAGCAGATGCCGAAGAGCGGCGTCCTGCGCTCCAGGACGGCCTGCATGACGGAGACGGGGTGGTCGGCGGTGGCCGGGTCGCCCGGCCCGTTGGAGAAGAACACACCGTCCGGGTTGACCGCGTAGACGTCCTCAACCGTGGCGGTCGCGGGCAGCACGTGCACCTCGATGCCGCGCTCGGCCATCCGCTGCGGGGTCATGCCCTTGATGCCGAGGTCCACGGCGGCGACCGTGAACTTCTTGGTGCCGATCGCCGGGACCACGTAGGTCTCCTTGGTGGCGACCTCGGCGGAGAGGTTCGCGCCCTTCATCTGCGGGGCTTCCTTCACGCGGGCGAGCAGCGCCGCGTCGTCCGCGACGGCCTCGCCGGAGAAGATGCCGACGCGCATGGCGCCGCGCTCACGCAGGTGCCGGGTCAGGGCGCGGGTGTCCACGCCGGAGATCCCGACGACACCCTGGTTCGCCAGCTCCTCGTCGAGCGTGCGCTTGGCGCGCCAGTTCGACGGGACGCGTGCGGGGTCGCGTACGACGTAGCCCGAGACCCAGATGCGGGCCGACTCGGGGTCCTCGTCGTTGACGCCGGTGTTGCCCACGTGCGGTGCCGTCATCACGACGACCTGCTTGTGGTACGAGGGGTCGGTCAGGGTCTCCTGGTAGCCGGTCATGCCGGTGGAGAACACGGCTTCGCCGAAGGTCTCCCCCACGGCCCCGTAGGAACGGCCGCGGAAGATCCGGCCGTCCTCCAGGACGAGTACGGCGGGAGCGGCCTGCGTGCGGGCTCCCCTTGTGGAGGTCGTCATCGTGCGCCTTCCGTGCTGTTCGTGGTGGTCGTGGTCGTCGTGTGCGCGGTCATGGAGTTGATGGCCTCGACCCAGGCCGCGTGTTCCGCGGCGTGGTCGGAGCGGAAGCCCGAGTCGAGCAGCTTGCCGCCGTGCTCCCAGGTGACGATCAGGAGACCGCCCTCGGCGAGCACCTTGCCCGCGATGCCCTTGTCGAGCCGGGCCTCGCGCAGGGCGCCGGCCGGGACGAAGAAGTCCTGCGCCCCGGGGCGTACGACATCCAGGCCCGCGTCCGTGAGCGTCAGCTCGACACGGCTGCGCGTGCCGAGACCGTGGGCCACGATCCGGTCGAGCCACTGCCCGGCCGTCGTGGACCCGTGGTACCGGCCGCTCAGCTCAAGTTTCGCCGGACCTGCCTGATCGGGCGCGGTGGACAGCTCGGGCAGATCGCCCTGGAGCGTGCCGCGCCACTTCCAGCCCTGGCGCATCAGCCAGTAGACGAGGGCGATGAAAAGGAGGAGTCCTACGACCCAGCCGATCCTCGCCGCCCAGTCGGTGACCTCTGCGGACTTCTGCTCGGCAATCAGTAGTGGTGTGCTCACGCCAGCTTCCCGTCGATGACCGTCGCGCGGCCCCGCAGGAAGGTGTGGGTGACGCGACCGGGCAGCTCGAGACCCTCGTACGGGGTGTTGCGGCTGCGGGAGGCGAATTCCGCGGAGTCCACCGGACCACGGTATGCCGGGTCGACCAGGGTGAGGTTGGCCGGCTCACCTGCCGAGACGGGGCGTCCATGTCCGGCGAGACGGCCGATCTTCGCCGGGTTGACCGACATGCGCTGCGCGACGCCCGCCCAGTCGAGCAGGCCGGTGTCGACCATCGTGTGCTGGATGACCGACAGCGCGGTCTCCAGGCCGACCATGCCCATGGCGGCCGCGGCCCACTCGCAGTCCTTGTCCTCGTGCGGGTGCGGGGCGTGGTCGGTGGCGACGATGTCGATCGTGCCGTCGGCCAGGGCCTCGCGCAGCGCCATCACGTCGTTCTCGGTGCGCAGCGGCGGGTTGACCTTGTAGACCGGGTTGTACGTGCGCACCATCTCGTCGGTGAGGAGCAGGTGGTGCGGGGTGACCTCGGCAGTGACGTCGATGCCGCGGGACTTGGCCCAGCGGACGATCTCGACGGAGCCGGCGGTCGACAGGTGACAGATGTGCACGCGGGAGCCGACGTGCTCGGCGAGCAGCACATCGCGGGCGATGATCGACTCCTCGGCGACGGCCGGCCAGCCGCCGAGCCCCAGCTCGGCGGAGACGACGCCCTCGTTCATCTGGGCGCCCTCGGTGAGGCGGGGCTCCTGGGCGTGCTGTGCGACGACACCGTCGAAGGCCTTCACGTACTCCAGGGCGCGGCGCATGATCACCGCGTCGTCCACGCACTTGCCGTCGTCGGAGAAGACCACGACGCCGGCGGCGGACTCGTGCATGGCGCCGAGCTCGGCGAGCTGCTTGCCCTCCAGGCCGACGGTGACGGCGCCGATCGGCTGCACGTCGCAGTAGCCGGACTCCTTGCCGAGCCGCCAGACCTGCTCGACGACACCGGCGGTGTCGGCGACCGGGAAGGTGTTGGCCATCGCGTGGACGGCGGTCCAGCCGCCCTTGGCGGCGGCCTTGGTGCCGGTGAGGACGGTCTCGGAGTCCTCACGGCCGGGCTCGCGCAGGTGCGTGTGCAGGTCGACGAGGCCGGGCAGCAGGATCTTGCCGTCGGCCTCGATGACCTGGGCGTCGCCGGCCTCGATACCCGTACCGACCTCGGCGATCGTCTCGCCGTCGATCAGGACGTCCTGCGCTTCGCCACCCAGGACCTGCGCACCGCGGATCAGGATCTTGCTCATGGTTACTTGCTCTCCTCGGCCGGAAGGTAGGGGCGCGCGGAGCGCTCCTCAGAAGGGTGGTGGTGGGCGACGGGCGGGCGGGCGTGGGTGACGGCGGGCTCGTTGCCGCCAAGAAGCAGATAGAGGACCGCCATACGGGTGTGGACACCGTTGGCGACCTGTTCGATGACGGTGCAGCGCGGGGAGTCGGCCACCTCGGCGGTGATCTCCATGCCGCGGACCATCGGGCCGGGGTGCATCACGATCGCGTGCTCCGGCGCCTTCGCCATGCGCTCGCCGTCCAGGCCGTACCGGCGGCTGTACTCGCGCTCGGTCGGGAAGAACGCGGCGTTCATCCGCTCGCGCTGCACGCGCAGCATCATCACGGCGTCGCTCTTCGGCAGCACGGCGTCGAGGTCGTACGAGACCTCGCAGGGCCAGTTGTCCATGCCGACCGGCAACAGGGTCGGCGGCGCGACCAGGGTGACCTCGGCGCCGAGCGTGTGCAGCAGGTCGACGTTGGAGCGGGCGACGCGGCTGTGCAGGATGTCGCCGACGACGGTGACGCGCTTGCCGGAGAGGTCCTGGCCGATCCCCGCGTCCGGGCCGATGAGACGGCGGCGCATGGTGAACGCGTCGAGCAGCGCCTGCGTGGGGTGCTGGTGCGTACCATCACCGGCGTTGATGACCGGGGCGTCGATCCAGCCGGAGTTCGCCAGGCGGTACGGGGCGCCGGAGGCGCCGTGGCGGATGACGACGGCGTCGACACCCATCGCCTCCAGGGTCTGGGCGGTGTCCTTCAGGGACTCGCCCTTCGACACCGACGACCCCTTGGCGGCGAAGTTGATGACATCCGCCGAAAGACGCTTCTCGGCGGCCTCGAACGAGATCCGGGTCCGGGTCGAGTCCTCGAAGAACAGGTTGCAGATGGTCCGTCCGCGCAGGGCGGGCAGCTTCTTGATCGGCCGGTCGGCGACCCGGGCCATCTCCTCGGCGGTGTCGAGGATGAGGACGGCTTCGTCGCGGGTGAGGTCGGCGGCCGAGATGAGGTGACGCATCATCTGGAAGGCTCCGTAAGGCAGTTCAGGAGGTCCGGGGCTTCCCCGGAGGGCACGGGCGTGCGGGCGTGCGGAAGCACACGTCGGTCCGGCGCGGGACCGACCGGGGTGCTAGCGCTCGCCTGCCGGGGAGGTCGGCTTCTCGCCGAGCAGCACGGCGTCGCGGCCGTCCTCCTCGTCGAGCTGGACCTTGACCGTCTCCCGCAGCGACGTCGGGAGGTTCTTGCCGACATAGTCGGCGCGGATCGGGAGCTCGCGGTGGCCGCGGTCGACGAGAACGGCGAGCTGGACGGCGCGCGGCCGGCCGATGTCGTTCAGGGCGTCGAGGGCGGCGCGGATGGTGCGGCCGGAGAAGAGCACGTCGTCGACGAGGACGACGAGGCGTCCGTCGATGCCGTCGGCCGGGATGTCCGTACGGGCGAGGGCGCGCGGCGGGTGCATCCGCAGGTCGTCGCGGTACATGGTGATGTCGAGGGAGCCGACCGGGATCTTGCGGTCGGTGATCTCTTCGAGCTTGTCGGCCAGGCGCCGGGCGAGGAAGACGCCGCGGGTCGGGATGCCGAGGAGCACCACGTCGTCGGCGCCCTTGGCGCGCTCGACGATCTCGTGGGCGATGCGGGTCAGAACCCGCGCGATGTCCGGGCCTTCGAGAACCGGCCGGGCAGCATCGGAGTGCGTGCTTGAGTCCATGAAAAGGACCTCCTTCTCCGCCTCACGGGACGGACCTTAAAGGACGTCGTAATTGCGCCAACCACGGTACCAGCAAACGGCAACACCGCTCGTCACACCCCGTCCGTAGGAGCGGTATGGACCTCTCGGCTTGACGCATGGACGTAACGCTGCGTAACCTCACAGTGAGTTACCAGTCTTGCGGCAGGCTCGAGGCCGACCGCAGATCGAAACGGTGTCCGGGAGCTATATGTCCAGCGAATACGCCAAACAGCTCGGGGCCAAGCTTCGAGCGATCCGCACCCAGCAGGGCCTCTCCCTCCACGGTGTGGAAGAGAAGTCCCAGGGACGCTGGAAGGCGGTCGTGGTCGGTTCGTACGAGCGCGGCGACCGCGCCGTGACCGTGCAGCGCCTGGCCGAACTGGCCGATTTCTACGGGGTCCCGGTGCAGGAGCTGCTCCCGGGCACGACGCCCGGCGGCGCGGCCGAGCCGCCGCCGAAGCTGGTCCTCGACCTGGAGCGCCTGGCGCACGTCCCGCAGGAGAAGGCAGGCCCGCTGCAGCGCTATGCGGCGACGATCCAGTCGCAGCGCGGTGACTACAACGGCAAGGTCCTCTCGATCCGCCAGGACGACCTGCGCACCCTCGCGGTCATCTACGACCAGTCCCCCTCGGTCCTCACGGAGCAGCTGATCAGCTGGGGCGTCCTCGACGCCGACGCCCGCCGCGCCGTGGCCCACGAAGAGGCCTGACCCCCTCTGCAGAAACGTGCCGCCTGGGCGGGACCGATCGGTCCCGCCCAGGCGGCATTTCATTGGCCTGAGGTCAGGCGGCGCGTTTGGGGGCGTTGGCCAGAGCTTGCTGTGCAGACGGCGTGCTCCAAGGGGATGTGAGAGCCGAAGGGCCCGCAACGCACAATGCGTTGCGGGCCCTTCGCAATACCGCGTACCGACGGCGCGGCGCAGCCTGAGACCTACGCCTCGTCCCGCCGAAGCGACGGCTTGAGGTCCTTCAGGCGGCCCAGGAGGCCGTTGATGAAGGAGGGCGACTCGTCCGTGGAGAACTCCTTGGCGAGCTGCACGGCCTCGTCGAGGACGACGGCGTCCGGCGTCCCGTCGACCCAGACCAGCTCGTAGGCGCCGAGCCGCAGGATGTTGCGGTCCACGGCGGGCATCCGGTCGAGCGTCCAGCCGACGGCGTACTGCGAGATGAGTTCGTCGATACGCGTGGCGTGCTGCACGTATCCCTCGACGAGCTCCATCGTGTACTCGCTGACGGGCGGCTGCCGGGTGTCCGACTTGGAGTGCCGGATCCAGTCCGCGAGGACCGTCTGCACGTCCGCGCCGCGCTGGTCGGCCTCGAAGAGGATCTGGAAGGCGCGCTTACGAGCCGTATTGCGGGCAGCCACGGTTAGCTGTTCACCCGGCCGAGGTAGCCGCTGTCACGGGTGTCGACCTTGATCTTCTCGCCCGTGGTGATGAAGAGCGGGACCTGGATCTGGTGGCCGGTCTCCAGGATGGCGGGCTTGGTGCCACCGGTGGAGCGGTCGCCCTGGACGCCCGGCTCGGTCTCCTGGATGACGAGCTCGACGGCGGCCGGCAGCTCGACGAAGAGCACCTCGCCCTCGTGCTGCGCGACCGAGGCGGTGAAGCCCTCGATCAGGAAGTTGGCGGCGTCGCCGACGGCCTTCTTGTCGACGTGCAGCTGGTCGTAGGTCTCCATGTCCATGAAGACGAAGTACTCGCCGTCCATGTAGGAGAACTGCATGTCGCGCTTGTCGATGGTGGCCGTGTCGACCTTCACGCCGGCGTTGAACGTCTTGTCGACGACCTTGCCGGACATCACGTTCTTGAGCTTGGTGCGCACGAAGGCCGGGCCCTTGCCGGGCTTGACGTGCTGGAACTCGACGACGGACCAGAGCTGGCCCCCGTCGAGCTTGAGCACCATGCCGTTCTTGAGGTCGTTCGTGGAAGCCACGGTTGCGGATCTCCTGGACTGGACTGGTGGGACCAGGGCGCGGCCGCGCTACAGCGCGAGCAGCTCCTTGGTCGTGATGGTGAGTAGCTCGGGTCCGCCGTCCGCCTCGGGGCGTACGACGAGCGTGTCATCGATCCGGACTCCGCCCCGTCCCGGGAGGTGTACTCCCGGTTCGACGGTGACCGGCACGCAAGCGTCCAGTTTACCCATGGCCGTGGGGGCCAACTTCGGGTCCTCGCCGATTTCGAGCCCCACACCGTGTCCGCTGGCCGCCGGAAGGTGTTCCGCGTACCCGGCGGAGTCCAGGACCTGCCGGGCCGCATGGTCCACATCCCGGTAGGCCACACCGGGCGCGAGCGCTTCCCGGCCGGCCCGCTGGGCGGCGAAGACAAGGTCGTAGAGCTCGATCTGCCAGTCGGCCGGAGAAGTCCCGATGACGAAGGTACGGCCGATCTCGCAGCGGTAGCCGCGGTAGTTCGCCCCGAGGCACACGGAGAGGAAGTCCCCCTCCTCGACCCTGCGGTCGGAGGGCCGGTGACCGCCGCGCCCGGAGTTCGGTCCGGTGCCGACAGAGGTGGCGAAGGCCGGTCCGTCCGCGCCGTGGTCGACGAGTCGGCGCTCCAGCTCCAGGGCCAGGTGGCGCTCGGTGCGTCCGACGAGGATCGATTCCAGGAGTTCGCCGAGCGCCTGGTCCGTGATCTCGGAGGCGATCCGCAGACAGGAGATCTCCTCGTCGTCCTTGACCAGCCGCAGCTGCTCGACGGCGCCGCCGAGGTCCGCGAGCCGCAGCGCCGGGGCCACGGAGGCGAGGGCACGGTGGCGGGCGACGGTCAGATGGTTCTCCTCGACGGCGATCGACTCGGCTCCCGCGCCGGCGGCGAGGTCGGCGGCGGCCACGGCCGCGTCGCCGTCCGGTGTGCCGAGGACCTGGAGCCGCAGCTGCTCGTCGGGCCGCCCTTCGGCGGGCTCGCCCGTGGGCACCTGGCTGCACAGCAGGAGATCCTCACCGGGACCGAGCAGCAGCACGGCTCCTCGGGGCGAGGAGCCCGCGAGATAACGGACGTTGGCGGGGTGGGAGACGACGGCCGCGGCGCTGCCGCCTGCCGTGCACTGCTCCCTCAACCGCGCCCTGCGGGCGGCGTACACCTCTGACATGAGCCGAGCGTACGAGCGGGGGCGCGGGGTCGCCCGGTCAGCGCGTCCGACCGGGCGCAGAGGCACGGAGGGGCGCGGAGGGCGCCCGGCTCACCACTGGGGCGGACTGGCGATCGAGCGCGCGAGCACTTCGTCGAGGACCCGGGCGGTGGTCGGCACGTCATAGTGCGAGTTGTCGATGATGGGCAGCCCCGACCCGTACCAGCCGGCCATGCGGCCGTGAATCCTCGCGACTTCCTCGTCCGTGAGCCGCCGGTTGCCGCTGCGCTGCGCATTGCGCTCAAGCACGATCTCCAGGCCCGGCAGCAGCACGACGGGCAGCAGCCCCGGTCCGACGTGCCGCTTCCAGCCGCCGAGGCCCACGACGGGACGGTCCGGGAAGACCGCGTCGTCGAGGATGCAGGAGATCCCGTTGGCCAGGAAGTTGCGCGCCGAGAAGCCGCAGGTGCGGCGGGCGAGGCGGTACTGCGCCTCGGAGTTGTCGTTCCACCCTGACTGCGGGTCGGCGAATCCGGAGCGCACCCACTCCCGTACGTCATCGAGGCTGATGTGCGCGGTCGGCACGCGGCGGTGCTCGGCCCAGTACTTCGCCACGGAGGTCTTGCCCGCGCCTGCGGGGCCGATCAGGAGCACGGCGAGCGTGGTGCCACCGGTGTCGACCGGCGCGTGGCCGGGCGGCGGGCTGGGCACCGCGACGGGACCGCCGGGCGGCAGCTGGACATGCCCGGTGGTGTCACGCGTGCGGGGTGCAGGCTGCGGGGCGGGCGCCTGCTGAGGCGCGGGCCCGTTGTGAAAGCTCGCGGCGGGCGGCGCGGCCGGCGGCGGCGCCACCACCGGGGGCGGAGGTCCGGCCGGCGGTGCCACGGCGCCGGGCGCGGTGGGGTGCGGTCCGGCAGGGCCTTGCCCCGGCCGATGGGGCGGCAGCGGGTTGCCCACTGCGTGCTGCATCCGGTGCCACTCCGTCTCGTACAGGCGACTGGCGCTGGTCGGGCGCCTCGTCGGGCGGAACTCGGCGTCGGGTCCCTTGCGGTCGCCGGACGGTGCCCGGCCACTGACTCTCACGGAACGGTACCGCCCCCGGCCGCCGTTGTGTGAACGTCCGGGGGCGGACAGAAGTGCCCGAATGGCTTGATTACGAAGAAACTTCGCCGTACGCGGCAAGCAGAACCGCAGGGTCGGGGCCCTCGAGGACGGACGGCTTGGCGAGCCCGTCGAGGACGATGAAGCGCAGCAGATTGCCGCGGGACTTCTTGTCGACCTTCATCGTCTCGAGCAGCTTGGGCCACTGGTCGTAGCGGTAGCTCAGCGGCAGCCCGACCGACTCCAGAACGCTGCGGTGCCGGTCCGCCGTGGCGTCGTCCAACCGGCCCGCGAGACGGCCGAGTTCGGCCGCGAACGCCATGCCGACGGAGACCGCGGCGCCGTGCCGCCACTTGTAGCGCTCGTTCTTCTCGATCGCGTGGGCCAGCGTGTGCCCGTAGTTGAGGATCTCGCGCAGACCGGATTCCTTGAGGTCGCTGGAGACGACCTCGGCCTTGACGCGAATCGATCGCTCGATGAGCTCGGCGGTGTGCGGTCCCGCGGGCGTACGGGCGGCCTGCGGGTCCTCCTCGATGAGGTCGAGGATCACCGGGTCGGCGATGAAACCGGCCTTGATGATCTCCGCGAGCCCGGACACGTAGTCGTTGACCGGCAGCGAGTCCAGCGCGGCGAGGTCGCAGAGCACACCCGCCGGCGGGTGGAAGGAGCCGACGAGGTTCTTGCCCTCGGCGGTGTTGATGCCGGTCTTGCCACCGACCGCCGCGTCCACCATGCCGAGCACCGTCGTCGGCACGGCCACCCAGCGCACGCCGCGCAGCCACGTGGCGGCCACGAAACCGGCGAGGTCCGTGGTCGCACCGCCGCCGACGCCCACGATCACGTCGGTGCGCGTGAAGCCGGTCTGCCCGAGGGCCTTCCAGCAGTACGCGGCGACCTCGGCGGTCTTGGCCTCCTCGGCGTTGGGCACCTGGATGGCGACGACCTCGTAGCCCAGGTCGGCGAGGTCGGCCCGGATGGCGTCACCGGTCTCGGCGAGCGCCTCGGGGTGGATGACGGCGACGCGCTGTGCCTTGTCGCCGATCAGTCCGCCGAGTTCACCGAGCAGCGAGCGCCCCACGAGGACCTCGTACGGATCGTTTCCGGCGCTGCCGCCGATCTGGATCCGGGTCACCTGCTGCTCGGTCATGCCTGCTTCAACTCCAGTGCTTCGAGGACCGCCTCGGCGACCTCTTCGGGGGCCCGGCCGTCGGTGGCGACCACCACGCGGGCGACTTCCTGGTACAACGGGCGGCGCGCGTCCATGAGTTCACGCCACTGCTTGCGCGGGTTGATCATGAGCAGCGGCCGGGCGGCGTTCAGACCGGTGCGCTTGACGGCCTCGTCCACGTCCATCGACAGATAGACGACGGTGTGCTCGCCGAGCAGCGCACGGCTGCCCTCGTCCATGACGGCACCCCCGCCGAGCGCGAGGACCCCGTCGTGGCCGGTCAGCGCTTCCCGTACGGCTGCGCTCTCCAGCCGGCGGAAGTGCTCCTCACCGTCCTCAAGGAAGATGTCCGAGATCTCCCGGCCGTCGGCGGCCACGACGTCGGCGTCGGTGTCGCGGAAGGCGCAGCCGAGCCGCTCGGCGAGCAGTTCACCGACGGTCGTCTTGCCGACACCCATCGGGCCGACGAGGACGATCCGCGGGCTGCGGGCGCTCATCGGATGTGGAGGTTGTCGAGGTACGACTGCACATTCCGCCGCGTCTCGGGGACGCTGTCGCCGCCGAACTTCTCCGCGACGGCGTCCGCGAGGACCAGGGCCACCATGGCCTCGGCCACGATGCCGGCGGCCGGCACGGCGCACACGTCGGAGCGCTGGTGGTGCGCCTTGGCGGCCTCACCGGTGGCCACGTCGATGGTGGCGAGCGCCCGCGGAACCGTCGCGATGGGCTTCATCGCGGCCCGTACGCGCAGGAGTTCACCGGTGGTCAGACCACCCTCCGTACCGCCGGAACGGCCGGAGGAGCGCTTCACGCCGTCCTCGGTCTGCAGGATCTCGTCATGCGCCTTGGAGCCGGGCACGCGGGCGAGCTCGAAGCCGTCGCCGACCTCGACGCCCTTGATGGCCTGAATGCCCATGAGCGCGGCGGCGAGGCGGGCATCGAGGCGGCGGTCCCAGTGGACGTGCGAACCGAGCCCGACGGGAACGCCGTACGCGAGCACCTCGACGACACCACCGAGGGTGTCCCCGTCCTTATGCGCCTGGTCGATCTCCGCGACCATCTGCTTCGACGCATCGGCGTCCAGGCAGCGCACCGGATCGGCGTCGAGCTTCTCGACGTCGGCCGGGGTCGGGTAGACGCCGTACGGGGCCTTCGCCGCGGCCAGCTCGACCACATGGCTGACGATCTCGATGCCGGCGGTCTCCTTGAGGTACGACCGGGCGACCGCACCGAGCGCGACACGTGCCGCGGTCTCACGCGCCGAGGCACGCTCCAGGATCGGCCGGGCCTCGTCGAAGCCGTACTTCTGCATGCCCGCGAGGTCGGCGTGACCGGGACGCGGACGGGTCAGCGGCGCGTTGCGCGCGAGCCCGTCGAGGATCTCGGGGTCGACCGGGTCGGCCGACATGACCTGCTCCCACTTGGGCCACTCGGTGTTGCCCACCATGATCGCGACCGGGGAACCCATGGACAGACCGTGGCGCACGCCGCCGAGGAACGTGATCTCGTCCTGCTCGAACTTCATCCGCGCGCCGCGTCCATAGCCGAGCCGCCGCCTCGCCAGGTGGTCCGCCACCATCTCGGTGGTGATCGGGACGCCCGCGGGCAGCCCTTCAAGGGTCGCCACGAGTGCGGGGCCGTGGGACTCGCCCGCGGTCAGCCAACGCAACCTGCTCAACGGTGCTCCTCATGCTCGCGCCTGGTACAGCGGCGGCGCGACCGGGTGCGCGGCCCTGGCCCGCCTCCCCTAGATCCTCCCACGAGCGACGGCCCGCCCCGCCCGCCGGTCCAGCAGGCGGACGCGCGTCTCAGCCCTGACGCCGGGACTGGTCCTGCTGCGGGGCGTACGAGCCGAGGTGGTCGGCGCCGGAGGACTGCTGCTGCGGAGCGTAGGTGCCCAGGTGGTCGGCGCCGGAGGACTGCTGCGGAGCGTACGGACCGAGATAGTCGGCACCGGAGGGCTGCCCCTGCGCGACCGTGGGCGTCGGGCGGCCCTGGCGGAGCGCCCTGCGGGCGTCCACCTTGCGCTTGATCTTCACGACCCAGCTCACGACCACGGCGAGCAGCACGAGCGCCAGGACAGTGATCTTGATCCAGTCGGGCAGGAACCCGAACACACCGTCGAAAATCTTGCTGCCGATCGAGGCCAGCGGCATACCGGATTCCATGGATCCCCCCAAGGATCTTGATAAGAACCCCGGAATCCTAGCGGTCCGTCAGCGCCCGCTCCCCCGCTTTGCGCATCGCACCGAGCGGGGCCGGCGAGCGACCCGTCATCTGCTCCACCTGCAGCACGGCCTGGTGCACCAGCAGGTCGAGCCCGCTGACCACCGCACCGCCGAACATCGACCAGCGCGCGGCCAGTTCGGTGGGCCACGGCTCGTAGAGAACGTCGAACAACGTGCCCGGCTTCTCGGGCACGGACTGCGCCAGCTCGTCCGTCGTCCCCGCAGGCGTCGTGGCGATCACCAACGGCAGTTCGAGCGCGGCGGCCGCCTCGCTCCAGGGAGCGGTCCGCACTTCGACGTCGAGCCGCTCGCCCCACTGCTTCATCTCCAGGGCGCGCGCCTCGCTGCGGACGTACGCGACCACCTCACCGGTGCAGAGCCGGGACAGGGCGGCCAGCGCGGACGACGCCGTGGCCCCGGCGCCCAGGATCGCCGCCGTCTCCACCTGCTCGACACCGTGCTCGCGCAGGGCCTCGATCATCCCGGGGATGTCCGTGTTGTCGCCGACCGTGCGGCCGTCCTCGCCGAAGACGACCGTGTTGACGGCCTCGACCGAGGCCGCCGTGTCGGTGATCTCGTCGAGCAGCGGCAGCACCGCCCGCTTGAGCGGCATGGTCAGCGAGAGCCCGGCCCACTCGCCGTCGAGCCCTTCGAGGAACCCGGGCAACCCGGCCTCGTCGACCTCGAACCGCTCGTACGACCAGTCCCGCAGGCCCAGCCGCTCGTACGCCGCCCGGTGCAGGACCGGCGAGAGCGAGTGGGCGATGGGCGAACCGAGAACCGCGGCTCGCCGTCGCACGTCTGCCATCAATTGCTCTCTTGTTCCTTCTGGTACTTCTTGCGGTTGCGCTCATGCTCGGCGTTCGTCTCCGCGAAGAGCGTCTCGTTCTTCAGGGAGACGAAGTAGTACCAGTTGCCCTTCGCCGGCTTGAGCGCCGCATCAAGGGCTTCCTTGCTGACGGTGCTGATCGGACCGGGCGGCAGGCCCTTGTTGTCGTTGTTGATGCCCGGCCAGTACGTGTTGTAGCGGTCCTCGATCTTGCGCAGATCATCGACCGAACCGGTGTCGAGCTTGGACTCGCCGCGCACATAGTTGACCGTCGAGTCCATGTCCAGGAGGCCGTACGTCTCCGTGTTGTTGGGCTTGAGACGGTTGTAGACAACGCGGGCGATCTTCTCGAAGTCGGCCTTGTTGCTGCCTTCCTTCTGCACGATGCTCGCGAGGGTGACGATCTCGATCGGGTTCTTCAACCCGAGGTCCCTCGCCTTGGACTCGAGGTTGTAGTCCTCGAACTGAGCGGTCGCGCCCGCGACCATCTTCTTGAGGACGTCCTCGGACTTCATGCCCTCGGAGACCGCGTACGTCGCCGGGTGGAGGTAGCCCTCCAGCGGGTCCTTGACGTGCTCGCTCGGAGTCTCGGCCCACTTCGGCAGACCGAGCTCCTTCCAGTGCTCCTTGGCGTACTTCGCCGTGGTGCCCGCCTTCTGCCCCGTGCGCTTGTCGATCTCCTTGTAGATCGTCGTGTTACGGGCGCCGGGAATCACGACGAGGTTGTTGCCGCTCTTGGGGTCGAGCAGCATGGCGACCGCGGCCTCGGCGGACATCTCCTTCTGGAGGACATACGCACCGGCCTGAATGCTGAGCCCGTCCGGGTTGTCCTGCTGAGCGGCGGCGAACGCCTCGACGCTGGCCACCACTCCGTTCTGCTTCAGGATCTGGCCGATCTCGTTGCCGCCAGCGCCCTTGGGGATCTCGATGGAGACGGTCTCGCCGTTCCCGCTGCCCGAGTAATCCTCAGCCGTCCCGAAACGGTCTTGGTAGAACTGGTACCCGAAGTAACCGACGCCACCGATACCCCCGGCGAACACCGCCGCCACGACCAGGCAGGCACAGCCGCTGCGGCGCTTCTTGCCGCCGCGTCCGCGCCGTTCGTCGCGGCCTCCGCGGCCACCGCCACGGCCGCCGCGCCCGCGGCCGCGGTCGTCATCGTCGTAGTCGTCGTCATCGTCCCCGCCGCCGGAGAAGAAGGCGTGCTCGCCCTGGTCCGGTCCCGGATCCCAGTCGGGCTTCTGCTCGGGCACCGCGCGCCGGCGGCCCGGGGGCTGCGGCGGCGGATAGGCCTCGGGCGTGCGGTAGTGATCGGGGCGCTCGCCGCCGTACTGCGCGGGCTGCCCGTAGGGGTCGGGTCCCGCGCCGTACGAGGGCTGCTGCCCCGTGTCCCAGCCGCCGTTGTAGTCGTGCTGCGGATAGCCGCCCTGCGCGTTGCCGCCATAGGCGGCCTGCTGTCCGGTGTCGTACGAAGAGGGCGTACCGCCGCCGTACGTCGGCTGCTGCCCCGTGTCGTAGGACGGATAGCCCTGCTGCTGACCGGTGTCGTACTGCTGCTGGGGCTGCTGCGGGTACTGCTGCTGCGGCTGGCCGCCGTACGGACTGTGGCCACCGGCGGCCTGCTGTCCAGACCACCCCTGGTCCCCGTACAACGGGTCCTCGGGGTGCCACGGTTCGGGGCCTCGGCCCCGGCCATACTCAGTCATCGATCCCCTACGAGCCGCGAGGCGGCTGCCGATCGCTGTGCGACCGGATCGCTCCGCCTCTCCTGCTGCACGCCATGCTGTTCGAACACCGGCGCATCGCGCGGAACGTTACCGTATCGCGATCAGATGACCACTTCGACGCCCTCGCCCGGAGCTTTACCCGACGCCCGTTCGGACTCCAGAGCGTTCTGGAGGATCACCACAGCGGCAGCCTGGTCGATCACAGAACGGCCCTTTTTGGACTTCACGCCCGAGGCGCGCAGGCCCTGACTGGCCGTCACTGTGGTCATCCTCTCGTCCACGAGCCGCACCGGAACAGGGGCGATGCCCTTGGCGAGCTCCTGAGCGAAGGCCCGTACCTTGACGGCCGCCGGGCCCTCGCCCCCGTTGAGGGAGCGAGGGAGTCCGACGACGACCTCGATGGGCTCGTACTCCTCGACCAGTTGGCGCAGCCGCCGGTGGGCGGCCGGGACGTCACGTCCCGGCACCGTCTCGACGGGGGTGGCGAGGATCCCGTCGGGGTCGCACGAGGCGACCCCGATCCGGGCGTCCCCGACGTCGATCGCCAACCGGCGACCTCGCCTGAGCAGCGTCATCAGGCGGTCTCGCCGACCAGTCGCTCGACGGCGGCCATGGCCTCGCCGATGGCGGCCGGGTTCTGGCCGCCGCCCTGGGCGACGTCCGGCTTGCCGCCACCGCCGCCACCGAGGGTCTTGGCCGCGGTGCGCACCAGGTCGCCGGCCTTGAGGCCGCGCTCGCGTGCGGCTTCGTTGGTGGCGATGACGGTCAGCGGCTTGCCGTTGACCGTGGTGAACAGGGCGACGACGGCCGGGCGGTCGCCGGGGATGCGGCCGCGCACGTCGAGGACCAGCTTGCGCAGGTCGTCGGCGCCGGTGCCGTCGGGCACCTGGCCGGTGACGAGAGCGACGCCGCGGACGTCGGCGGCGCCCTGGGCGAGACCGGCGGCGGCCTGCAGCACCTTCTCCGCGCGGAACTTCTCGATCTCCTTCTCGGCGTCCTTGAGCTTGCCGAGCATGGTGGAGATCTTCTCCGGGAGCTCCTCGGGGCGGCCCTTGACCAGTTCCTGGATCTGGGCGACGACCGTGTGCTCACGGGCGAGGAAGCTGTACGCGTCGACTCCGACGAGGGCTTCGATACGGCGCACACCGGAGCCGATCGAGGACTCTCCGAGCAGTTTCACCAGGCCGAGCTGGGCGGTGTTGCCCACGTGCGTACCGCCGCACAGCTCCTTGGAGAAGTCGCCGATGGTGACGACGCGGACCCGCTCGCCGTACTTCTCGCCGAACTCGGCGATGGCGCCCTGCTTCTTGGCCTCGTCGATCGACATGACCTCGGCCTGGACGTCGAGTTCGCGCGAGAGGACCTCGTTGATCTTCTGCTCGACGTCGGTCATCACGGCCGTCGGAACGGCGGACGGGGAGCCGAAGTCGAAGCGGAAGCGGCCGGGCTGGTTCTCGGAACCGGCCTGGGCGGCCTGCGGGCCGAGCGCGTCGCGCAGGGCCTGGTGCGTGAGGTGGGTGGCGGAGTGGGCGCGGGCGATGGCGCGGCGGCGGGAGCCGTCGATGATCGCCTGGGCCGGGGCGCCGACGGTGACCTCGCCGACCTGGACGACGCCCTTGTGGACGTAGACGCCGGGGACGGGCTTCTGGCAGTCGCGGACCTCGACGACGGCGCCGGAGTGCAGCTTGATCTTGCCGGTGTCGCCGATCTGGCCGCCGCCCTCGGCGTAGAAGGGGGTGCGGTCGAGGACGATCTCGACCTCGTCGCCCTCGACGGCGGCGGGCGAGGGCACACCGTTGACGAGGATGCCGACGACCTTGGACTCGCCCTCGGTGGAGGTGTAGCCGATGAAGTCGGTGGCGCCGGCCTCGTCGGCGATCTCGCGGTAGCCGGACATGTCGGCGTGGCCGGTCTTCTTGGCCTGCGCGTCGGCCTTGGCGCGGTCGCGCTGCTCCTTCATGAGGCGGCGGAAGCCGTCCTCGTCCACCTTCAGGCCCTGTTCGGCGGCCATCTCGAGGGTGAGGTCGATCGGGAAGCCCCAGGTGTCGTGGAGCAGGAACGCCTTGTCGCCGGCGAGGACCGTGCCGCCGGCGGCCTTGGTCTCGGTGACGGCGGTGTCGAGGATGTTGGTGCCGCCCTTGAGGGCCTTGAGGAACGCGGCCTCCTCGGCGAGCGCGACGGTCTCGATGCGCTTGCGGTCGGTGATGAGCTCCGGGTACTGCAGGCCCATCGTCTCGATCACGACGTTGATGAGGTCCTGGACGACGGGTCCGGTGGCGCCCATCAGGCGCATGTTGCGGATCGCGCGGCGCATGATGCGGCGCAGGACGTAGCCGCGGCCCTCGTTGCCGGGGGTGACGCCGTCTCCGATGAGCATCGCCGAGGTGCGCATGTGGTCGGCGACCACGCGCAGGGAGACGTCGGTGCCCTGGTCGGCGCCGTAGCGGACGCCGGTCAGCTCGGTGGCCTTGTCCATGACGACGCGGAGGGTGTCCGTCTCGTACATGTTCTGGACGCCCTGCAGGATCATCGCGAGGCGTTCGAGGCCGAGGCCGGTGTCGATGTTCTGCGAGGGCAGGTCGCCGAGGATCTCGAAGTCGTCCTTGCCGGTGCCCGGGCCGCGCTCGTACTGCATGAAGACCAGGTTCCAGATCTCCACGTAGCGCTCGTCGTTGACGGCCGGGCCGCCCTCTTCGCCGAACTCGGGGCCGCGGTCGTAGTTGATCTCCGAGCACGGGCCGCAGGGGCCGGGGACGCCCATGGACCAGAAGTTGTCCTTCTTGCCCAGGCGCTGGATGCGCTCCTTCGGGACGCCGACGACCTCGTGCCAGATGCGCTCGGCCTCGTCGTCGTCGAGATAGACGGTGATCCAGAGCTTCTCGGGCTCCAGACCGTAACCACCCTTGTCCTGGGGGCTGGTGAGCAGCTCCCAGGCGTACTTGATGGCGCCTTCCTTGAAGTAGTCGCCGAAGGAGAAGTTGCCGCACATCTGGAAGAACGTGCCGTGGCGGGTCGTCTTGCCGACCTCTTCGATGTCGGGCGTGCGCACACACTTCTGCACGCTGGTGACGCGCGGCGCGGGCGGCTTCGTCTCGCCGAGGAAGTAGGGCTTGAACGGCACCATGCCTGCGGGGACGAGGAGCAGCGTCGGGTCGTCTGCGATCAGCGACGCCGACGGCACGACCTTGTGCCCACGCTCCTCGAAGAAGCTCAGCCAGCGGCGGCGGATTTCAGCCGACTCCATCAGTGGTCCTCATTCCGGTTGTACGTGTACGAGCCGTTCTCGTACGTCTGGTGCGAAGTGATCCGGTGCTTGCTGCCGCGCGGCGCGCGGTTCTCGATCGCGACGACGCGCCGCTGCGCGGGCAGTTCGGCGTCGGGGTCGTGCTCGAGTCCCAGCGCCTCGCCGAGTTCGGCCTCGCGCTGGACCATGCCGTCCCGCACATCGAGGGCGAAGTCCTTGAGGCGGTGGCCCGCGTCGAGCGCCTTGTTGGCGGCCTGGGCCGCGAGGCTCTCGGGGGTCAGCTGCTTGAGCTTGCGGTTGACCTTGGTGGTGGCCCACACGCCGGCGGCTGCGCCGGCGGTGAACCAGAACGTACGGCGGAACATGGCTGCGTCAGTCCCTCGCGTTCCTGTCGTTCCGCTTGCCCCTGCGAGCGGCAGGCACGGCCCGGCCCACGATCACCGTACGCCGGGGCGCTTTGCGCGGCATTCTCTGAGAATCACCGGTCGCGCCGCCCTTGCGGCCCGCGACGGCCTTGCGCACCCCGTACCCGAAGGCCGCGACCTTCACGAGGGGGCCGCCGAAGGTCGAGGCGACGGTGGAGGACAGCGCGGAGGCGTTGGAGGTGACCTCCTGGACGTCCGTGGCGATGGCGTCGACCCGGTCGAGCTGGGTCTGTGCGGAGCGCACGGTCGCGGAGGCGTCACAGAGCAGCGGCACGGCCTGCTCGGTCACGTCCGCCACCAGCTTGGTGGTCGCCTTGAGCGTCTGCGCGAGCCTCGCGAGTGCGACGGCGAGGAACGAGACCAGGATCGCCCAGAAGACGGCCACGAGAATCCCGGCCACCTCTCCACCGGTCACGCTGCACCGCTCTCTGCTGTCGGGGCCTTGCTGCTCTGACGCACTGCCTCGGAGCTGTGCGCTCCTGCGGGGTTTGCGAGCCTTCCAGGCCATGGATTACATCGGGTCCGACCTTATCGCGCCGGGCCTGGCGCTCCGCACCGGATTGTCGCTCGGGACCGGGGAGTTGCGCGATCAGATTGTACGGAGTGTGCGGATCTGCGTACGCTGCGTGGCCCCTGCCTCCCGCGCGGGGCGGCGGACCTGCGAACCGGCGACCCGTCTGCGCCCCTTACTCTGAGGTCTTACGACATCGGGACTCTGAGGTCTTACGACATCGGGGCTGCACTGAAGCCAGTCACAAGGGGGAGCGCACGCGTGGAGTTCCGGCTGCTCGGCACCGTCGGCGTGGCCACGGAAACCGGCGAGCTCCCCCTGGGCCCGGCCAAGCGGCGCAGCCTCCTCGCCGCGCTGCTGCTGCGCCCCAACACCGCGGTCCCGCTGGACCAGTTGATCGACGCGCTGTGGCCGGAGGGTCCGCCCGCCCGGGCCCGCACCGTCACCCAGGGCCATGTCTCGCGCCTGCGGGCGCTGCTCGCGCAGGGCGGGGCCGACGAGTGGGGCGTCCATCTGGTGACGCGCGGCGACGCGTACGTCCTGGAGATGCCCGAGTCGCTGCTCGACGCCCACCGCTTCGACGAGCTGGTGCGGCTCGCCCACGAGCAGCGCTCCCCGGACGACGCGGCCGCGCTGCTGCGCGAGGCGCTCGCGCTGTGGCGCGGGCCCGCCCTGGTCGGCGTGGCGACGGGCGGGGCGCTGCGGGTCGCCGCGGACGGTCTGGAGCAGGCCCGGATATCGGCGGTCGAGCATCTGGCCCGTACGTACGGGGAGTTCGGCGATCATGCCCGGGCGGCGGGGCTGCTGCACGCGGAGGCGGTCGCGCACCCCATGCGGGAGTCGCTGGCCGCCGCGCTGATGCGGTCCCTGTACCGGGCGGGCCGGCAGTCCGATGCCATCGACCAGTACCACCGCACGCGCACTCTTCTCGCCGAGGAGCTCGGCGTCGACCCAGGGCCCGCGCTGCGCGAGGTGTACGCGGAGATCCTCGCCGGGGACGGCCCCGGCGCGCCGCCCGGCAAACCGCAGCCCGCGTCCGAGCCCGAGGCCCCGCAGCCGCCCCGTACCCCCGCGGCCCCGGACGGGCCCGACCTGCTCCCCCGCCCGCCGCGCGGTTTCGTCGGCCGTGAGCGGGAGCTCGCCGCGCTCGGCGCCGCGTGCGGACCCGAGCACGCCGTCACCGTCCTCACCGGACCGGCCGGCGTCGGCAAGACCGCCGCCGCCCTGCACTGGGCGCACTCGGTGCGCGACCGCTACGACGGCGTCCTCTTCGCCGACCTGCGCGGTTTCAGCGACGACGACGGCAGCGGCGACTGCGTGCCCGAGACCGCCGACGTCCTGCGCGAATTCCTCATCGCCCTCGGGGTGCCCGGCCGCGAGCTGCCCGAGACCCAGGGCGCACTGGCCGCCGCGTACCGCACCCGGACCGAGGACCGGCGCCACCTCGTCGTCCTCGACAACGCGCGCACCGCGGCGCAGGTCCGCCCGCTGCTCCCGGCCGGGCCCGGCAGCGCGGCCGTGGTCACCTCGCGGCTGCGGCTCGACGGGCTTGCCGTGAGCGAGCTGGCCCGGACCGTCGCGCTCGGCGTCCTCGATCCGGCCGGGTCGGCCGCCCTGCTGGCCGCCGCGACAGGTGCCGCCGACCGGCTGGCCGCCGAGCCGGAGGCCGCCGCGCGCCTCACCGAACTCTGCGCCGGGCTGCCGCTCGCGCTGCGCGTCGTCGCGGCGCGCGTGAATGCCCGACCCCAGTGGCCGCTCGCGGGCCTCGCCGACGAACTCGCCGACGAGCAGCGCCGACTGGCTCTCCTCGACGTCGACGACACCGGCGTCGCCGCCGCGCTCCGGCTCACGCTGCGCGCCCTGCCCGAGGACGCCCGTCTCCTCTTCCACCGGCTCGGGGTGTTGCCGGGGCCCGACCTCGACCGGTACGCGGCCGCCGCGCTCACCGCGCTCTCACCCGGCGAGGCAGCCGCGGCCCTCGACCGGCTGGCCGGAGCGCACCTGGTCACGGAGCCGGCGCCGGGACGCTACGTGATGCACGACCTCGTACGGCTCTACGCCCGCGGCCTGGCCCGCGCCGACGAGCAGCAGGACACCGACGACGCCCTCGTGTGCCTCCTCGACCACTACGTACGCACCGCGCTGCGTGCCGCCGCCGTCACCGAGCCCGACGACCGGCCCTGCTGTGTGCTGCCCACCGGCGTCCGGCCCGACCTCGGCGGCCCCTGTCTGACCGACCGCGCGACCGGCCTCGCCTGGTACGCCGCGGAGCGCGAGAACCTCGTCGCCGCCGCCGTCGCCGCTCGCGCCGCGGGCCACGACGACCGCGCCTGGCGGCTCGCCGTCCTGCAGTGGCCGTATGTCGTCGGCTATGTGCGCGACGACTGGGTGCCGCTCATGGAGCAGGGGCTCGCCGCGGCGCAGCGGCTCGGCGACCCGGACGCCGAGTCCCGGGTGCGCGCCCTGTACGGCTGGGTGCTCACGGAGGAGGGGCGGCTCGCGCAGGCCATCGAGCAGCTGGAGCTCGCCCCGGGGCTCGCGGCCCGCGCCGGCGACCCGTCCAGCGAGGCCACCGCGCTGGTGAACCTGGCCGTCGCCCTGGACAAGGACGGCGGGCCTGGCCCGGAGTCCCTCGCGCATGTCGTACGGGCCGCGGAACTCGCCCGCGGCATCGACGACATCCTCACGGAGCTCCTTGCCCTGGAGCACCGCAGCCGCCAGCTCCTGGCCCTCGACGACCATGCCGCGGTGCTCGACTGCACCGAGCGCGGACTGAACCTGCCGGGCGCCTCCACCGAGGGGCTCGCCCCGCTGCGGCAGATCCTGCTGCGGATCAGGCGCGGCGCGTCCCTGCACGCGCTGGGTCGCGAAGCGGAAGCCGTCGTATGTCTGCGTGAGGCCCACGACGAAGCGGTGGAGCGGGGTTTCGAGGCCGGCATCCGGAAGGCGCAGGAGCGGCTGAAGCGAACCGGAAGCGAAACGGCAATGGGGCGATAGCGGGGGAACGACCGGACGGCGACGGCGCCCGGCAGAGTGGTGATCACAAGGGGCCGACCGGACCAGGCGGCCCACCTGATCCGGGGGAGAACCACCATGACCTGCACCACCGTCCGTACCGCTGTCCTCACCGCCGCTGCCGCCGCCCTGAGCCTCTCGCTCACCGCCTGCAGCGGCGACAGCGGGACCAAGGACGAGGGCGCCGCGAAGAAGCCCGCGTCGACGGCGGACGCCGCGAGCGACGCGAAGGACAAGGGCGCGCAGGACGAGGGCGCCGAGGCCGGCTCGGACGCCGGTGACGACTCGGCGAAGAGCTCGGGCGGCGCCGCACAGGCCGATTCGAAGAAGACCGGTACGACCACGGGCGGCTCGGGCACGGCCTCGAAGAAGACGCCCGAGTGCAAGGTCGGTTACCTGACCTACAAGCTGGAGCGCCGCAACCCCGAGCAGCAGGGCGACCACCTGCTGATCACCGCCGAGAACCGCTCCGCCGGCGCCTGCACCGTGCAGAAGTTCCCGGTCGTCACGCCGGGCAAGGCCAACGGCGACGTCCCGCAGGCCAAGGACGACGAGCAGCCGGCGCAGCCGCTGGTCGTCAAGCCGGGCGGCCGCGTCTACTCCGCGATCGCGGTCACCCAGGGCGTCAAGGCCGAGGACGACTACTTCACGTCCATCCGCCTGTCCCTGCAGATGAACAACCCCGACACCGCCGAGGTCGAGACGATCCAGGCGCCGGGCGAGGTCGAGTACGCAGGGAACATGGATGACGGCATCGAGGTCTACTCCTGGAACACGGTCAAGCCGTTCGGCAACTGACCTCCGCACAGCGCCGGTTGAACCCTGCCGCCCGTCACTTCGGTGACGGGCGGCACTTTCGTCTGCCGCCCGCCCCGGAACACGCGAAAGCCCGCTGCTCCCCCGCCGAAGGGCGGGAGAGCAGCGGGCTTGCCGCGAAGGGTCCTACACCTGCTGAAAGATCAGCGGGCGTAGTACTCGACGACGAGCTGCTCGTCGCAGATGACCGGGATTTCCTTGCGGTTCGGGTCACGGTCCAGGCGGAAGGCCAGGGCCTTCAGGTTGACCTGGAGGTAACGCGGGGTCTCGCCGTCGGGGGCGAAGCCACCCTCACGCGCGACCTGGAACAGCGGCTTCTCGCGCGAGCGCTCACGGACGGTCACGACGTCGTCGGGACGGACGCGGAACGACGGCTTGTCGACCTTGCCGCCGTTGACCTCGATGTGGCCGTGGACGACCATCTGACGGGCCTGGTAGATGGTGCGGGCGATGCCCGAACGCAGGACCAGGGCGTCGAGGCGACGCTCGAGCTCGATGACCAGGGCCTCACCGGTCTTGCCCTGCGTCTTGGCGGCACGCTCGTAGGCGCGGACGAGCTGACGCTCGGACACGTCGTACTGCGCGCGCAGACGCTGCTTCTCGAGCAGACGGACCTTGTAGTCCGACGTCTGCTTACGGCCACGGCCGTGCTCGCCCGGCGGGTACGGACGGGCCTCGAAGTACTTGACGGCCTTCGGCGTCAGCGCAATGCCGAGCGCACGAGACTTCTTGACCTTGGGACGCGACTGGTTAGGCACGTTCTCCAGACCTCCGAAATAGGTTAGGTTAGGCTCACCTTACTAAGGGAGATCGCATGTCTCGCCCAGGGAAAACCACACCCATCACGGACAGCACGAAGAACGCCGATGCAGCGCACGCAAACGAAGGCGGCGTCGAGGGCATCGACATGACGGCGGGCCGATCAGATCGTGGTCAGCCGCATCCCAGCAGGCTTGAAGTCGCCCGACAGCCGTCAGCTGCCGAACGCACACGAACTCTCGTACAGAGTACATGCTCGGCGGTGCTGCTCGTCCCCGGGGCCGTCCGCGCACCCCAGGAGCTGCTGATGCCCCTGGCGCGCGAGGTCACGTCCGACGGCGACGTACATCTGCTGTTCCCGGCGGACGCACCGCCGGTACGGGCCGCGACGCACGCACAGGCCGACGAGCTGTCGGCCGTGCTCGAGATCACGGACGTGGCCCCGGTCGCCGTCCCCCACCGTATCCGGGGACGGGCCTGGCTGTCGGGCTGGCTGACGCGGGTGCCCGAGCAGGCCGAGCCCGGGCGGATGATGCTGCGTCTGGAGATCGGCGAGATCTCGGTCGACGACCTCTGGGGCTCCGGCAAGGCCGAGCCCGAGGCGTTCGCCGCCGCGGCCGCCGACCCGCTGGCCGAGCACGAGGCGGAGCTCCTCCAGCATCTGCACGCGGCCCACGGCGATCAGGTGCGGCTGCTCGGTTCACTGCTGGGCACCCGCGCCGGGCTCGCGCACACCGAACGGGCCGTACCGCTCGCGCTCGACCGGTTCGGGCTGCGGATCCGCTTCGCGGGCGAGGGACAGTGCTTCGACGCGCGCTTCGACTTTCCCGAGCCGGTCGGGAACGTGACGGAGCTGCGGCGGGCGATGCACCAGCTGTTCACCGCCGCCTCGGAGTGACCGGGCGGTCAGCCGGCCGGCCGCTCGGCCGACGGCGGTCCGAGCGGCGACACCTGACGCTCGAAGAAGGTCTCCAGGGCGACCGTGGCCTGCGTACCGCTGACTCCGTCGATCGCGTAGATCCGGCGCAGGACGTCCTGGAGCTGCTCGGTCGTCGCAGTTCTGACCTTGACCAGGACCGAGGCGCTGCCCGCGATGATGTGCGCCTCCAGAATCTCCGGGATCGCGGCGAAGTCCGCGCCCGAATCCCCCATCCACGCGGCCGAGTCGACCATGACGTAGGCCAGGACGCCCGCACCGACGGCCGAGGGGTCCACTTCGGCGGCGGTGCGGCGGATGACGCCCCGCGCGCGCAGCTTCCGTACGCGCTCGTGCGCGGCGCCCGCGGACAGGCCCACCTCCTCGCCCAGCGCGGCATACGAACGCGTGGCGTCCTCCTGCAGATGTGCCAGCAGGGTGCGGTCGATGTGATCCACAACTCTCCATCCGGTAGGGACTTGCCGAGACCATAGCTCATCCTGCAATCTGCGGTTCATGCCGAACGACGTTCAATGGCGAACGGTTCGGCCCAACCGGGAGGGGTTCCATGAGCGGCACTGAGCAGCCTGCGCTGTACGAGATGTTCGACGAGCGGTTCCGTACCGGGCGGTGCATGAACGGGGACGCGGACCTCGAGGTCCTGTACACCGGCTGCCGCTGGGCCGAGGGCCCGCTGTACGTGCCGGCCTGGCGGCAGGTGGTCTGGAGCGACATCCCCAACGACCGGATGCTGCGCTGGGACGAGGAGACGGGTGCCGTCAGCGTCTTCCGGCGCGGGGCCGGGCACACCAATGGGAACACGCTCGACCGCCAGGGCCGTCTGATCACGTGTGAGCAGGGCAACCGCCGTGTCACCCGCACCGAGCACGACGGGACCGTGACGGTGCTCGCCGACCGCTGGCAGGGCAAGCGGCTCAACAGCCCCAACGACGCGGCCGTGAAGTCGGACGGTTCGGTCTGGTTCTCCGACCCCGACTTCGGGATCACCAGCGACTACGAGGGCTACCGGGCCGAGAGCGAGATCGGCGCCAACAACGTCTACCGGATCGACCCGGACAGCGGCGACGTGCGTCTGGTCGCCGACTGCTTCGGGGCGCCCAACGGCCTCGTCTTCTCGGCCGACGAACGGCAGTTGTTCGTCTCCGACACCAGGGCGGGCTGCATCCGTGTCTTCGACGTGCGCGAGGACGGGACGCTGTCGGACGGCAAGGTGTTCGCCGAGGCGGCGGCCCGGCCGAAGGCGCGCTTCGACAATCTGCGCTTCGACGACGGAGGCCGGCTCTGGGCCGCCGCCCTGGACGACGGGGTGCACTGCTACGACCCGGACGGCACTCTCATCGGGCGGCTCACCGTGCCGGAGACGGTCGCGAACATCACGTGGGGCGGCGCCAAGCGCAACCGGCTGTTCATCGCAGCGGAGACGAGCCTGTACTCCGTGGTCATGGGCGTCACCGGCCTGCACCCGACGGGTCCTGGGGCTCGGCCCTGGCGCTGAGGCCCCTTCTCCCCGTGGTGGAGCCCTACTTGCAGGTGGCGAGCAGATCCTGGAGCGCCAGCTTCTCCGGGGCCGTGACCGTCAGCTTGTACTTGGCCTTGATCCCGGTCCAGCGGCGGGCGTACTCGCACCAGTACGCCTGCCGCGGCGGCTTCCACTTGTCAGGGGTCTGGCTGCTCTTGACCTCGTTGACCGCCTTGTCGGTGGCCAGCAGGACGTCGAGGTCATTGGCGTAGTCGAGCCGCCGCTGCGGTGTCCACGCCCAGGCACCCGCCCGCCAGGCCGCGCCGAGCGCCACGACGTGGTCGGTCTGGATCCGGGAGGCGCGGCGGTAGTAGTACGGGAGTTTGCTGCCCGTGTACGGATCGGTGAGGGTGCCGGAGACGACGACGCACGGGTTGCGGTCGCCCTCCTTGAGGTCCGACAGATCGCGGCGCAGTACGTCGTCGCGGGTGTCGCAGCCGTTGCGCCCGCCGGGTACGTCCACGGCGTCCGACCATGTCTCGCCGAACTCGGCCCTCTTGTACGTCTCCCAGTTCTTGCCCCACGCGACCTGCAGTTCGGCGAGCTGGGCGCGGGCGGTCCGTGCGTCGGGCGGGAAGCCCTTGCTCGCGAGCGTCGGGGTGCGCTGCGGTGTGGGGGTCGGCGTCGGCTTCGGTTTCTGGGACGCCTTCACCGGAGACTTCCGCGCCGAGGGCGAGGTCGTGCCGAAGTGGCCGTCCGCGCGCTCGACCTGCAGCGGGGTGCAGCCCGCTGCCACCGTGAGGGCCGCGCAGGAGGCGAGCAGCAAGGTGCGGAGCCTGCCGCGCCGCGCTGTCGTCCCGCTGCCTGCCATGCCGCCGAGCGTAGGCGCGGGTGACGACTATCGCGCGTCGGCCGGGCCCTCCGGGCCCTTCTCCCCCGCGAGCCGCTCACGGACACGGTCGACGACATCCGCGTACCGCGCCTCGGCCCCGTACCGCGTCGGCTGGTAGTACCGCTTGTCCTTGAGCACGTCCGGTGCGTACTGCTGGGCCGCGATCCCGCCGGGCACATCGTGCGGGTAGACATAGCCCTTCGCGTGGCCGAGCTTCTCGGCGCCCTTGTAGTGCCCGTCGCGCAGATGCGGCGGCACGGGGCCGGCGAGACCGGCCCGTACGTCCTGCAGGGCGGCGCCGATCGCGGTCGTCGCCGCGTTCGACTTCGGGGCCAGGGCGAGGGCGATCGTGGCGTGGCTGAGCGTCAGCGCGGCCTCGGGGAAGCCGATCAGGGCGACGGCCTGGGCGGCGGCGACCGCGGTGGGCAGCGCGGTCGGGTCGGCGAGGCCGATGTCCTCGCTCGCGGAAATCATCAGGCGGCGGGCGATGAACCGCGGGTCCTCGCCGGCCTCGATCATCCGCGCCAGGTAGTGCAGCGCCGCATCCACGTCCGAGCCGCGGATGGATTTGATGAGGGCGCTGGCCACGTCATAGTGCTGATCACCGTCGCGGTCGTACTTCACGGCCGCGCGGTCCACCGACTCCTCGAGCGTCCGCAGGGTGATCTCCTGCTCGCTCTTGGCGAGGGCGGCGCCCGCACCGGCTTCGAGCGCGGTGAGCGCACGCCGCGCGTCGCCGCCGGCGATCCGCAGCAGATGCTCCGCGGCGTCCTCGGCGAGCGTGACCGAGCCGCCGAGACCGCGCTCCTCGGTCAGGGCCCGCCGGAGCAGCCCCAACAGGTCGTCGTCCGTGAGCGGTTCGAGGGTGAGGAGCAGGGAGCGGGACAGGAGCGGGGAGATCACCGAGAAGTACGGATTCTCCGTGGTGGCCGCGATGAGCGTGACCCAGCGGTTCTCGACGGCCGGGAGCAGGGAGTCCTGCTGGGCCTTGCTGAAGCGGTGGATCTCGTCCAGGAAGAGGACGGTCTCCTTGCCGTACCCCCCGGTCGCCCGGCGGGCGCCCTCGATGACGGCGCGCACCTCCTTGACGCCGGCGGTGATCGCGGAGAGCTCGACGAAGCGCTTGTTGGTGGCCTTGGACACCACATACGCGAGCGTGGTCTTCCCGATGCCGGGCGGACCCCAGAGGATCACCGACGACGGCCCCGCCGGGCCTCCCCCGCCCTCGCCGACGAGCCGCCGCAGCGGCGCTCCGGGCTTCAGCAGATGTCCCTGGCCCATGACCTCGTCGAGGGTGCGCGGACGCATCCGCACCGCCAGCGGACTGCTGGCCGGGTCCTTCTCCTGGCGCTCTTCGGCGGCGGCGGTAAACAGATCGGGCTCCACGACGCCAACCCTAGGACACGCCTCTGACAATGCCGTCGTGACCGCTGGTGAAAATACCCTCGGGGGTATCCCGTGATACGGTGGGGGGTATCGGGACAAGGGGGCTGTCAGAGCGACACGCGTCAGGAGTGACTCAGGAGTGAGCGAAACCGTGGATTCGATGAAGGTGGTCGTCATCGGCGGTGTCGCCGGCGGAATGTCCGCCGCGACCCGGCTGCGCCGGCTCGACGAGCGGGCGGAGATCGTCGTGCTCGAACGCGGCGCGCACGTCAGTTACGCGAACTGCGGCCTGCCGTACTACCTGGGCGGCAGCATCGAGCAGCGGGACGCCCTGCTGTTGCAGACCCCCGAGTCCCTCGCGGCCCGCTTCCGTATCGACGTACGGGTGCGCAACGAGGCCGTCGCCATCGACCGCGAGAACCGTACGGTCCTGGTGCGCGAGGCCGAGACCGGACGCGCATACGCGGAGTCGTACGACCGGATCATCCTGAGTCCGGGCGCCCGCCCCTTCGTGCCGGAGCTGCCGGGCATCGACCGCGCCCACACCCTGCGCGACGTGACCGACGCGGACCGGATCGCCGAGGCCCTCAACCAGGACGTGCGCAGCGCCGTCGTCATCGGCGGCGGGTTCATCGGGGTCGAGGCCGCCGAGAACCTGCGCGAGCGCGGTCTCGACGTCACGCTCGTCGAGCTCGCCGACCAGGTCCTGACACCGCTCGACCCCGAGATGGCCGCCCCGGTCGCCGACCGGCTGCGCGCCCACGGCGTACGGGTGGAGCTCGGCGCGCAGGCCGCCAAGGTGCTGCCCACCGCCGTCGAACTCGCGGACGGCCGCGAGCTGCCCGCCGATCTCGTCCTGCTCTCCATCGGCGTACGTCCCGAGACCTCGCTGGCCCGGGCCGCCGGCCTGGAGCTCGGCCCGCGCGGCGGGATCGCCGTGGACGAGGCGCAGCGCACGAGCGACCCCGCGATCTTCGCGGTCGGCGACGCGGCGGAGAAGCGGGACGCCCTGACCGGCGACCCGGTGCTCGTGCCGCTCGCCAACCTCGCCAACCGGCACGGCCGCCTGGTCGCCGACGCGATCACCGGACGCCCGGTGCGCGCCCGCGCCGCCACGGCCACCGCCATCGTGCGGATCTTCGACCTCACCGCGGCCGCCACGGGCTGGAACGAGAAGCGGCTGCGCGCCGCCGGCCGCCCGTACCAGGCGCTGCATCTGCACCCGGGCTCGCACGCCGGGTACTACCCGGGCGCCTCGCCCATCGCGCTCAAGGTGCTCTTCGACCCGCGCGACGAGCGGATCCTCGGTGCGCAGGCCGTCGGCGCGGACGGTGTCGACAAGCGCATCGACGTGCTCGCGACGGCGATGGCGGGCGGTCTGACCGTCTCCGACCTCGCCGACCTGGAGCTGGCCTACGCTCCGCCGTACGGCTCGGCCAAGGACCCGGTGAACATGGCGGGTCTGATCGCCGAGAACCTCACCAACGGCACCACCCGTACCCTGCAGTGGCATGAACTCGACGGCGCACCGGGCTCGCTCATCGATGTGCGCTCCGCCGCCGAGCACTCCGCCGGGTCGATCCCCGGCGCCGTGAACATCCCGCTGGACGAGTTGCGCGACCGCGCCGGCGAGCTGCCCGACGGCCGGCTCATCGTCCACTGCCAGGTCGGTCTGCGCGGGCACAACGCGCAGCGGCTGCTCACCGCGCTCGGCCGCGAGGCCGTCAACCTCGACGGCGGGTACGCGACGTGGGCGGCGGGCCGTTCGGCCACCGCCGCCCTCACCTCGTAGGCCCCCGGCCCGCCCTCCGTAACGCCCCCCCCCGCATCCCCGCCACAACCCCTGGAGCCCCTGCCCCATGAACCCCACCCTCACCGCCGTCGAGCTCTCCGCGAAGGACGCCGACGCGACGCTGGTCATCGACGTCCGCGGGCCCGGCGAGTTCGCCGCCGGTCATGTCCCCGGTGCGCTCAACCTCCCGCTGGACAGCCTTCCGCAGCTGCTCGACGACCTGCGGGCCGCGGCGTCCCGGCGTGAGCTGATCGTCGTGTGCGCCGCCGGGATGCGCTCGGCGAACGCGTGCGCGCAGCTCGCCGACGCCGGGGTCGCGGCCACCGGGCTCGACGGCGGTACGGACGCGTGGCGTGCGGCCGGGCTCCCCGTGGAGACCGCCGCGCAGCCCGAGCGGAACGTGTGGGCGATGGACCGGCAGGTGCGGTTCACGGCCGGTTCTCTGGTCCTGGCGGGTCTGGCCGGTTCGCTGGTCACGCCGTGGGCGGCGCTGCTGTCCGCCGGGATCGCGGGCGGTCTCGTCTACTCCGGTGTGAGCAACACCTGCGGCATGGCCGCGATGCTCGGCAAGCTGCCCTTCAACCGTCCGCGCCCCGCGGCCCTCGCCCCCGTGCGTGCGGCGCTGCAGAACGCCTGACCCTGCCCCGGAAGGAACGTGCCATGCAGGTCAACGAAGAGACCCGGACCCCTGTCCTCAACCGGCTGCGCCGCGCGCAGGGTCAGCTGTCCGGGGTGATCTCGATGATCGAGGAGGGGCGCGACTGCAAGGAGGTCGTGACCCAGCTCGCGGCGGTCTCGCGCGCCCTCGACCGGGCCGGGTTCAAGATCATCGCTTCGGGCATGCGCGACTGCGCGGGCGCCGAGGGCGGCGAACTCACCGAGGCCGAGCTGGAGAAGCTGTTCCTGGCGCTCGCCTGAGCCCAGGACTCGGCCGCTCGGCTCAGCTGGTCCAGAAGTCCCACCAGCGCGTGAGGATCAGCATGCCGATGATGCCCACGTGCAGGACCGGCAGCACCCAGGTGAACTCGTCGAAGAAGGAGCGCAGCCACGCCGGCGCGGGCAGCAGCCCGTTGCGGATGTTGTGCGAGGTCACGTACCAGAACATGACGATGGTGGCGACCCACGCGAGGCAGCACCACAGGCACAGCGAGTTGATGTTGTAGAGCGACTGGTACTGCAGCCAGGTGCAGAAGGCGACACCGAAGAGCATCCCGGCGTTGAGGGTCAGCCAGTACCAGCGCGGGAAGCGCGCACGGGCGATCAGGCTCATGCCGACGGCCACGACGATGCCGTACGTGACGAGGCCGAGCATCGGGTTCGGGAAGCCGAACGCCGAGGCCTGATCGCTCTGCATGATGTTGCCGCAGGAGACCACGGGGTTGAGGCTGCACGCGGGCTTGAAGGTCGGGTCCTCGAGCAGCTTGAACTTGTCGAGGGTGATCACCCACGCGGCGAGCAGTCCGGCCAGACCCGTGACCACCAGGAGGATGCCGAGCGCACGGCTGCCCCCGACCCGGCGCCCGGGCGCCGAGCCCGTCGCGTCGTCGTCGTGGCCGTCGAGTACGTCTGTGCTCGCCGTGGTCGTCTTGCTCATCAGCAGTTCCGTCTCATCAGCAGTTCCGGCGCGCGCGCCGCCCGGCGTGGACCCGGGGTCATTGTGCCGTACCGAACTGTGTGTCCATCGTTCGGTGGACATCGGCCGGTACGGACGGTGGTGCCCCCGCAGGCGTGACGGCGGGACGCTCGGTGCCATGACAACCACCACGAGCGAACCCGCGGTCCTCGCGAAGGGGCTGCGCAAGCGATACGGACCGGTGGACGCGGTGGCCGGTATCGATCTGTCGATCCGGTCCGGCGAGGTGTTCGGCCTGCTCGGGCCCAATGGCGCCGGCAAGTCCACCACCGTGGAGATCCTGCAGGGCCACCGCAGCCGCGACGGCGGCGAGGTCAGCGTGCTCGGCAGCGACCCGGCGCACGGCTCGCGCGCCTGGCGGGCGAAAGTCGGCATCGTCTGGCAGGACGAATCGGCGCCCGCCGAGTTGACGGTACGGGAGACAGTGCAGCATTTCGCCCGTTACTACCCCAATCCTCGTAAAGCAGATGAAGTCATCTCCCTGGTCGGCCTGGACGAGAAGGCCGGCAGCCGGATCAAGGCGCTCTCCGGCGGACAGCGACGGCGGCTCGACGTGGCGCTCGGAGTGATCGGCGGGCCCGAACTCCTGCTGCTCGACGAGCCGACCACCGGCTTCGACCCGGCCGCGCGCCGCCAGTTCTGGAGCCTGATCCGCCGGCTCGCCGACGAGGGCACGACCATCCTGCTCACCACGCACTACCTGGAGGAGGCGGAGGCGCTCGCCGACCGGCTCGCCATCATCGCGGGCGGCCGGATCGCGGCCGAGGGCGCGCCCGCGGAGCTCCGCCACGCGTACAGCGGCGAGGCCACCGTCGAGTGGACCGAGGCCGACGGCGCCCCGCGCAGCGAGCGCACCACGACGCCCACCCGCACGGTTGCCGAACTCACCGGGCGCTTCGACGGCGAGATCCCGGACCTGCGCATCAGCCGCCCCACGCTGGAGGACGTCTACCTCCGGCTCACCGGACAGGAGAGCGTGCGATGACGACGACGGCACAGCCCACCCGTAAGGCGGCAGACGCGCGCATGCCCGGGACCTGGGGGCTCGGGGTCCACCAAGGGGCCCTGGAACTGCGGCAGTTCTTCCGCCAGCGCGACCAGGTGGTCTTCACCTTCGCGTTCCCGATCGTGTTCCTCTTCCTCTTCGCATCGATCTTCAGCGACGACGTCGAGGGCGCCGGGATCACCGCGTCCCAGCTCTACGTACCGGCCATGATCGCCGCGGGCATCATGTCCACCAGCTTCCAGTCGCTCGGCATCTCGATCGCCATCGAGCGCGACGAGAAGGTGCTCCGCCGGCTGCGCGGCACCCCGATGCCGCCGAGCGTCTACTTCCTCGGCAAGATCTGGCTGGTGCTCGTCACCGGCGTCCTGGAGACGATCGCCCTGGTGACGGTGGGCACGGTCTTCTACGACGTCGGCCTGCCGGGCGACGCCGCGTCCTGGCTGACCTTCGCCTGGGTGTTCGTGCTCGGTCTGACCGGCTGCGCCCTGCTCGGCATCGCGATCAGCAGCGTGCCGAAGTCCGCGCGCAGCGCGTCCTCCGTGGTCGTCCTGCCCTTCCTGGTGCTGCAGTTCATCTCTGGCGTCTACATCGCGATCGACACCCTGCCCGAGTGGATGCTCAACATCGGCGCGCTGTTCCCGCTCAAGTGGATGTGCCAGGGGCTGCGCGGAGTGTTCCTGCCGGAGTCCGCGAGCGTCCTGGAAGTCGCGGGAAGTTGGGAGTACGGACGCATCGCCCTGGTGCTGGGGGCCTGGTGCATCGGAGGATTGCTGCTGTGTCTGGGGACCTTCCGGTGGAAGAGCAGGAGCGACGGCTGAGCGGGCCGGCCGAGGCGGCACGCGGCCCGGCCGGTCCCGTCGGGCCGCGCGGCGTCGACATGGACGTCCACAGCCGCGTCTGGCTCGGCTGGGACGTCTACTTCGCGGTCGTGTGGGTCGGCACGGTGGTGTTCGTCATCGGCGGCTCGTTCCCCGCTCCGCTCGCGGTACGGATCGTCGCGTGCTGCCTGTTCGTGCTCCTCGTGCCCTGGCACCTCTGCGTGGGCCGTACCGTGCTGCGGACCGAGGGCGAGGACGAGCGCGCGGCGCTGCGGTACATCGTCGTCGCCGCGGTGCTGTTCATCGCGACGACCTGGATGCTGCCGGAGAGCCGTCTGGCCACCTTCGCCCTCGTCCCGCAGTGCTTCATGGTGCTCCGCTACCGGCGGGCGATGATCGCCGTCGCTCTGGTCAACGTCCTGCCCATCGTGGGCTGGGCGGCGATCTGGCGGCCGGACGGCGAGTCGCTGTTCTTCAACGCGGTCTCGGCGCTGGTGACCCTGGCCTTCTCCCTCGTCTTCGGCAGCTGGATCATCAAGGTGATCGAGCAGAGCCAGGAACGGGCCGCGCTCATCGCCGAACTCGACGCCTCACGCGAGGAGGTCGCCCGGCTCTCGGCGGAACGCGGCGCGCTGGCCGAGCGTGAACGGATGTCCCGCGAGATCCACGACACGCTCGCCCAGGGGTTCACCAGCCTCCTGATGCTGGTCCAGGCCGTCGACTCCGAGGTGGAGCACGATCTGCCGGGCGCACGACGGCACTTGGCGCTCATGGAGCAGACGGCCCGGCAGAACCTGGCCGAGGCCCGCGCCCTCGTGGCCGGCCGCGCTCCGGCCGACCTGGACGACGGCGGCTCGCTGCCGGACGCGCTGCGCCGGCTCGCGGACCGCCACCGCGCCACCCTGACCGTCACCGGCACGCCGCGCGCGCTGCCGCCCGGCCTGGAGGTCGTGGCCCTGCGCTCCTGTCAGGAGGCGCTCAGCAACGTACGCAAGCACGCGGGTCAGGAGGTCACGGCCGAGGTGCACTTCTCCTACGACGACGAGGAACTGGTCGTGGCCGTACGGGACTCGGGGCGCGGATTCGACACCGGCGCCCCGCACGCGGGGTTCGGGCTGCGCGGCCTGCGGGCCCGGGCGGCCGAGGTGCACGGCACCGCGGCCGTGACGAGCCGGCCCGGTGCGGGGACGACCGTCACCGTACGGCTGCCGGTGCCGGCCGCCGTGCCGCCGCGGCCGTCCGGTCCGGCGGCCTCGTCAGGCCCGCCCGACCCGTCGGATCCGGGAGAGCGGCCCGATCCCCCGTCCGCCCCCGGCGAGGACCGGTCCACGCGTCTGTCGAGGAGCACGCCATGATCCGCATCCTGCTCGCCGACGACCATCCCGTCGTCCGCGAGGGCCTGCGCGCGATGCTGAGCGCCGAGCCCGATCTCGATGTCGTGGCCGAGGCGTCCAGCGGTCCGCAGGCCGAGGCGCTCATCGCCACCCTGACCCCGGACATCGTCCTGATGGACCTGCGGATGCCCGGCGGAGGCGGCGTCGAGTCGATCGAGCGGCTGGCGGCGGCCGGTCTGACCTGCCGTGTCATCGTGCTCACCACGTACGAGACGGACCGCGACATCCTGCGCGCCGTCGAGGCGGGCGCGGCCGGCTATCTGCTCAAGGACCTCGCGCGCGGCGAACTCGCCGACGCCGTACGGGCGGCCGCCCGCGGCGAGACGGTGCTCGCGCCCTCGGTGGCCGCGCGCCTGGTGGACCAGCTGCGGACCCGTCCCGAGCGGCCCCGGCTCTCCGAGCGCGAGACCGCCGTCCTGCGGCTGGTCGCCGAGGGCTGCACCAACGCGGAGATCGGCCGGCGGCTGCACATCGGCGAGTCCACGGTGAAGACCCATCTGCTGCGCACGTTCGGCAAGCTGGGCGTGGACGACCGTACGTCGGCGGTGACGAGCGCGATGCGGCTCGGGTTGCTCGACCACTGACGTGCGTGAGCCCCGGAGCAGCGCCCCGGGGCTCACGTACGACAGCGACGGCTCAGCCGAGCTTGGCCTTCAGCGTCTCGACGACCGCGTCGAGCGCCACGGGCCCCTGCTCCCCGGACTCCATGTCCTTGAGCTGGACGACCCCGTCCGCCAGATCCCGCTCACCGGCGACGAGCGTGAAGCGCGCGCCCGAGCGGTTCGCGTTCTTCATCGCGCCCTTGAGGCCCTTGCCGCCGAACGAGAAGTCCGTGGCGATCCCGGCCTTGCGCAGCTCGACGACCTTGCCGAAGAGCACCCGGCGGGCCTCCTCGCCGAGCGGCACCGCGAACACGCTGGTGGTGGCGGGCAGCTGCAGGTCCACGCCCTCCGCCTCCAGCGCCAGGACCGTACGGTCGACGCCGAGCGCCCAGCCGACGGACGGCAGCGAGGGGCCGCCGATCATCTCGGACAGACCGTCGTAGCGGCCGCCGCCGCCCACCGCGGACTGCGAGCCGAGACCGTCGTGCACGAACTCGAACGTGGTGCGCGTGTAGTAGTCGAGACCGCGCACGAGCTTCGGGTCGTCCTCGTAGACCACGCCGGCCGCGTCGAGCAGCTCGCGTACTTCCTTGTGGTACGCGGTGCACGCGTCGCACAGGTAGTCCGGCATCGCCGGCGCGCCGGCGAGCTGCTTCTGCACGTCGGCCCGCTTGTCGTCGAGAACGCGCAGCGGGTTGATGTCGGCGCGGCGCAGGGTGTCCTCGTCGAGATCGAGTCCCCGCAGGAAATCCTGGAGCGCGGTCCGGTAGACGGGACGGCACTCCTTGTCGCCCAGCGAGTTCAGCAGGATGCGGAAGTTCCGCAGCCCGAGCGAGCGGTACGCCTGGTCGGCCAGGATGATCAGCTCGGCGTCGAGCGCCGGGTCCTCGGCACCGATCGCCTCGGCACCGACCTGCGAGAAGTGGCGGTAACGGCCCTTCTGCGGGCGCTCGTAGCGGTAGTACGAGCCCGAGTACCAGAGCTTGACCGGCAGGTTGCCCGCCTTGTGCAGGTTGGCCTCCAGGGCCGCGCGCAGCACGGAGGCGGTGCCCTCGGGGCGCAGCGCGAGCCGGTCGCCGCCCTTGGTCTCGAAGGCGTACATCTCCTTGGTCACGATGTCGGTGGACTCACCGACACCGCGCGCGAACAGCTCGACGTTCTCGAAGCCCGGCGTCTCGACATAGCCGTAGCCGGAGTTCTTCAGCGGGGCCGAGATGGCGTCGCGCACTGCCAGATAGGTCGCGGAATTCGGCGGAAGCAGGTCGTACGTGCCCTTGGGGGCCTGAAAAGTGCTCACGGGAAAACTCTCGTCACATTCCTCGTCGGGGAGCGTCCATGCTGCCCTGTTGTCGGACAGCGGCCACCTGCCGCAGATACGGATTGGTGGCGCGTTCCTGGCCGATGGTCGTCTGCTGGTTGTGCCCGGGCAGGACCACGGTCGAGTCGTCGAGCGGCAGGACCACGCGGGCCAGCGATTCGAGCATCTCGTCCATGGAGCCACCGGGGAAGTCGGTGCGTCCGATGGAGCCGGCGAAGAGCAGGTCGCCCGAGAACAGGATCGGAGGGATGTCCTCCGCCTCGGGCATCCCGAAGGTCACCGACCCCCTGGTATGGCCGGGCGCATGCGACACGGTCAGTTCCAGACCGGCCAGCTCCAGCTTGGCGCCGTCGGTGAGCTCCTTCACGTCGCCCGGCTCCCCCACTGTCAGCTCGCCGAGGAGCTGCTGCCCGAAGGCCCTGCCGAGGGCCTTCTCGGGGTCGCTCATCATGAACCGGTCCTCGGGGTGGATCCAGGCCGGGACGTCATGGGCTCCGCACACCGGGACGACCGAGGCGACATGGTCGATGTGGCCATGGGTGAGGACGACGGCGACGGGCTTGAGCCGATGCTTCCTGAGCGCTTCCTCGACTCCTTCGGTGGCCTGGTGGCCCGGGTCGATGATCACGCACTCCTCGCCTGCGGCGGGGGCGACCAAGTAGCAGTTGGTGCCCCAGGCCCCTGCGGGGAACCCGGCAATCAGCACGATCGTCCTTACTTTCGGTCCGAGAGCAGCGGAATGCAGCGAGGGCTGCGGATCAAACCCTACCGGCGCGGCTCAGCACACAGCGAACCCATATACGGTACGGGCAGGCTTCGGACAGGCAGATCGAACGTACGAGGAGAGACCCGGTGGTCAGCAGCGAACAGCGGCGGAAGCAGCTCGCGCGGGAGAAGTTCGCGCGTCAGCAGCAGCGGCGCGAGTCGGCACGGCGCAAGTCCAAGCAGCGCAACGCGATCATCGCGTCCACTCTCGTGGTCGTGCTCGCGGCGGGCGGCGGCGCCTGGGCGGCCGGTGCATTCAAGGGCGACGACAAGAAGAAGGACACCTCCGCGGGCTCCACCCCGTCCGAGACGCCGTCGGCGCCCGAGGAGTCGCCGGCCCCGAAGATGGCCGTCGACAAGAAGGCGAAGTACACCTTCGACGTCAAGACCAACGAGGGTGCCATCTCCATCGCGATGGACGCGGCGAAGACCCCGCAGACCGTCAACTCCTTCAAGCACCTCGCCGACAAGGGTTTCTTCGACGGCACGAAGTGCCACCGGCTCACCACGCAGGGCATCTACGTCCTGCAGTGCGGTGACCCCGAGGGCACCGGCGCGGGCGGCCCGGGCTACTCGATCCCGGACGAGAACCTGGACGGTCTCGGCAAGCCGGAGGCCAAGGACGGCTCGGTGACGTACCCGGCGGGCACGGTCGCGATGGCCAACGCGGGTCCGAACACCGGCGGCAGCCAGTTCTTCCTGGTCTACAAGGACTCCAAGCTTCCGCCGGCGTACACGCCGTTCGGCACGATGGACGACGCCGGTCTGAAGGCCGTCGAGGCGGTCGGCAAGGCAGGCGTCGCCGACGGAAGCCAGAGCCCCGGGGACGGCGCGCCGAAGAAGGCCGTCACCATCGAAAAGGCGACGGTAAAGAAGAGCTGATCCCCAGGGATTCTGTAGCGCTGGATGCGGACAGCCGCCCTGCTCGTCGCCTATGTTGGCGTTGTGCAGGGCGCCGTGTGCGGCTGCCCTGAGGAAACTGTGGACGATGCCCCGGGCCGGGCCCGCGAGCGCATCATGTGGAGGAGGCGCTGTGAGCAGCGACCCGTGGGGCCGCGTCGACGAGACGGGGACCGTGTACGTGCGGACGGCGGACGGCAGTGAGCGTGCCGTCGGATCGTGGCAGGCCGGCTCGCCGGACGAGGCGCTGGCCTACTTCAAGCGCAAGTACGACGGCCTCGTCGTCGAGATCGGCCTCCTCGAGCGCCGGGTGCAGACGACGGACCTGTCGGCCAAGGACGCGACGACGGCCATCGACCATCTGCGGGAGCAGATCACCGACGCCCACGCGGTGGGTGATCTCGATGCCCTCGCGAAGCGTCTGGACAAGCTGGTCGAGTCCGTCGAGTCCCGCCGTGAGGAGCGCAAGGCGCAGAAGGCCAAGCAGACCGACGACGCGCGCCACGCCAAGGAGGCGCTGGTCGTCGAGGCCGAGGAGCTCGCGCAGAGCGAGCAGTGGCGCCACGCCGGTGAGCGGCTGCGCGCCCTGGTGGACACCTGGAAGGGTCTGCCGCGTCTGGACCGCAAGTCCGACGACGAGCTGTGGCACCGCTTCTCGCACGCCCGGTCCGCCTTCTCCAAGCGCCGCAAGGCCCACTTCGCCTCGCTCGACGCGCAGCGCGAGGAGGCCCGCAAGGCCAAGGAGAGGCTGGTCGCCGAGGCCGAGTCGTTGTCGAACTCGCAGGACTGGGGTCCGACCGCGGCGCGCTACCGCGATCTGATGACCGAGTGGAAGGCCGCGGGCCGCGCGCAGCGCGAGCACGAGGACGACCTGTGGAACCGCTTCCGCGGCGCCCAGGACATCTTCTTCACGGCCCGCAGCGCGATCTTCGCCGAGCGCGACGCGGAGCAGGGCGAGAACCTGAAGCTCAAGGAGGAGCTGGCCGACGAGGCCGAGAAGCTCCTGCCGATCACGGACCTGAAGGCGGCCCGTGCCTCCTTCCGCACGCTCAACGAGCGCTGGGAGGCCATCGGCCACGTCCCGCGGGACGCGCGCCCGAAGGTCGAGGGCCGGATGCACTCGGTCGAGCGCGCGCTGCAGGACGCCGAGGAGTCGGAGTGGCGCCGTACGAACCCGGAGGCGCGTGCGCGTGCCGCGGGTCTCACCGGCCAGCTCCAGGCCGCGGTCGACAAGCTCCGCGACCAGGTCGAGGCGGCCCGCACCTCGGACAACAACTCCAAGGCCGACAAGCTCCAGAAGGAACTGGACGGGCGCCAGGCGCTGCTCGACCAGGCGCTGAAGGGGCTTGAGGAGTTCGGCGGCTGAGCAACTGACGCCATACGAAAGGGGCTTGCGTACGCGCTGTACGCAAGCCCCTTTCTCGTACGAGCAGTTGGTGCCGTTACGGCCGGCGCGCCGACGTCACCCGGTACACGTCGTACACGCCCTCCACGCCCCGTACCGCCTTCAGGACGTGACCGAGGTGCTTGGGGTCGCCCATCTCGAAGGTGAACCGGGAGGTGGCCACCCGGTCGCGGGAGGTCTGGACCGCCGCGGACAGGATGTTGACGTGCTGGTCGGACAGCACGCGCGTGACGTCGGAGAGCAGCCGGGAGCGGTCGAGGGCCTCGACCTGGATGGCGACCAGGAAGACCGAGGACTGCGTGGGGGCCCACTCGACCTCCAGGATCCGCTCGGGCTGCTGCGAGAGCGAGTCCACGTTGACGCAGTCCTTGCGGTGGACGGAGACACCGCTGCCGCGCGTCACGAAGCCCATGATCGGGTCGCCGGGCACCGGGGTGCAGCAGCGTGCGAGCTTGACCCACACGTCGTCGACGCCCTTGACGACCACACCCGGGTCCGCGCTGGAGCGCCGCTTGGAGCGGCCGCGGGTCGGCGGCGCCGTCTCGGCGATGTCCTCGTTGGCCGCGTCCTCGCCGCCTAGCGCCTGGACCAGCTTCTGCACCACGTTCTGCGCGGCCACATGGCCCTCGCCGATCGCCGCGTACAGCGAGGAGATGTCCGGGTAGCGCATCTCGTGCGCGAGCGTGACGAGCGAGTCGCCGGTGAGGATCCGCTGGATGGGCAGGTTCTGCTTGCGCATCGCGCGGACGATGGCTTCCTTGCCCTGCTCGATCGCCTCGTCGCGGCGCTCCTTGGAGAACCACGCGCGGATCTTGTTGCGCGCCCGCGGCGACTTGACGAAGCCCAGCCAGTCGCGGGACGGACCCGCTCCGGCCGCCTTGGAGGTGAAGACCTCCACCAAGTCACCGTTGTCCAGGGTGGATTCGAGCGGCACGAGCCGCCCGTTGACCCGTGCTCCTATGGTCCGGTGGCCGACCTCGGTGTGCACGGCGTACGAGAAGTCGACCGGGGTCGCTCCCGCCGGAAGCGCTATGACGTCGCCCTTCGGCGTGAAGACGAAGACCTCGTTGCGCGACAGGTCGAAGCGCAGGGACTCCAGGAACTCGGAGGGGTCCTCGGTCTCCTTCTGCCAGTCGAGCAGCTGGCGCAGCCACGCCATGTCGTTGAGGTGGTCGTCCTTGCCGGTCTTCTTCGGTACGTCGCTGCGTACCTTCGAGGTGCCGGCGACGGCCTCCTGCTTGTACTTCCAGTGCGCGGCGATGCCGTACTCGGCGCGGCGGTGCATGTCGAACGTACGGATCTGCAGCTCGACGGGCTTGCCGCTGGGGCCGATCACCGTCGTGTGCAGCGACTGGTACATGTTGAACTTGGGCATCGCGATGTAGTCCTTGAACCGGCCGGGGACCGGATTCCATCGCGCGTGCACCGTGCCGAGCGCCGCGTAGCAGTCGCGGACCGTGTCGACAAGGACGCGGATGCCCACCAGGTCGTAGATCTCCGCGAAGTCCCGGCCGCGGACGATCATCTTCTGGTAGACGCTGTAATAGTGCTTCGGCCGCCCGGTGACGGTGGCCTTGATACGGGCCGCCCGCAGATCCGCCTGGACCTCGTCGGTCACCACGGCCAGGTACTCGTCCCGCTTGGGGGCGCGCTCGGCGACGAGTCGGACGATCTCGTCGTACATCTTGGGGTAGAGGATCGCGAAGGCGAGGTCCTCCAGCTCCCACTTGATGGTGTTCATGCCCAGGCGGTGCGCCAGCGGAGCGTAGATCTCCAGCGTCTCGCGGGCCTTCTTCTCCTGCTTCTCGCGCTTGAGGTAGCGCATGGTGCGCATGTTGTGCAGGCGGTCGGCGAGCTTGATGACCAGGACGCGCGGGTCCTTGGCCATGGCGACGACCATCTTGCGTACGGTCTCGGCCTGGGCGGCCTCGCCGAACTTGACCTTGTCGAGCTTGGTGACGCCGTCGACGAGCAGGGCGACCTGGTCGCCGAAGTCCCGCTTGAGGGTGTCGAGGCCGTACTCGGTGTCCTCGACGGTGTCATGCAGCAGCCCGGCCATCAGCGTGGCCGGGTCCATGCCGAGCTCGGCGAGGATGGTCGTCACGGCGAGCGGGTGCGTGATGTACGGGTCGCCGCTCTTGCGCTTCTGGCCCCGGTGCCAGCGCTCGGCGACCTGGTAGGCCCGCTCGATCTGGCGGAGCGTGGAGGTCTCGATCTTGGGGTCGTTGCTGCGCACTATCCGCAGCAGAGGCTCCAGGACGGGGTTGTACGGATTGGAGCGCTGCACGCCGAGACGGGCGAGGCGGGCGCGGACGCGGTTCGACGAGGAATTGGACCGCGAGGAGCCGCTGCCCGGAGCCGCACCACGCGAGGGCGTGGCACCGGCCGGGCGCATCGCGGGGGCCGCGGGCCGCTCGGCGGGCTTGGGGCCCGGCTTGGGCGTCGGGGGGTGCTGCTCGGCCGCCGGGTCGCTCTTGGCGGGCAGGGCAGCGGCCGCCGCGGCCGTGGGGTCTGCAGGCTTGGCTGCCTCGGGCTTCGCGGCGGTGAGTGGCTGTCGGGCCTCGTCTTGCAAGAGCGCTCCTCATTGCAGAATCCCGGCCCCCCGATCAGGTCCGGAACTGCCATGGTATCGACCTCGGGGCCTTCGCTCGTGCCCGACGGTTCACGCTGTGGTCCGTCGCACGTCGCCCCGGGGCCCGCGCAAGGCCCGAGAACGCCGTGAGGGCGGGCTCCGGAAGCTTCCGGAGCCCGCCCTCACGAGGGTGACAACTGGGGTCAGACGACCAGCACCGCGTCCAGCGGAGCGCCTTCGAGCGCGGGCTCCAGGCGGGCCCGGCCGCCCAGGAAACCGAGCTCCATCAGGACCGCCACACCCGCGACCTCGGCCCCGGCCCGCCGCACCAGGTGCAGCGAGGCCTCGGCCGTGCCGCCGGTGGCGAGGACATCGTCGATGACCATGACGCGGTCGCCCGCGCACAGGTCCTCGGCGTGCACCTCGATCTCGGCACTGCCGTACTCCAGGTCGTAGCTCTGCTTCAGCGTCGCTCCGGGGAGCTTGCCCGCCTTGCGCACGGGGATGAACCCCAGGCCCGCGCGGATCGCGACGGGGGCCGCGAGGATGAAGCCCCGGGCCTCCAGACCGACGATCTTGGTCGCGCCGTGCCGTACGCAGAGCGCGGCCAGCTCGTCCGTGAGGACGGTGAACGCGGCCGGGTCCGCGAGCAGCGGGGTGATGTCCTTGAACACCACGCCCGGCTTCGGGTAGTCCGCCACATCGCGGATCCGGCTGAGCAGCAGCTCACGTGCGTCGGTCATCGGCGCTTCCCCGAGGGACGGCCCTTGCCGCGCGAGCGGGACGAGGGCTGGGTGCGGGCCGTGGCCTGACCGCCGCGCTGGCCGACGACGGCAGCGGCAGCGTCCGCGGGGACCGCGTCCTCGAACTCGTCACCATCGACCGGCTCGCCCGTGGACTCGCTCTTGGCCGCGGCGGCCGCGCGCTTGGCGAGCACCCGCTTCTTCAGGAGCTTCATCTGCGGCTCGCGCTCCTTGAGGTCGGCGACGAGCGGCGTGGCGATGAAGATCGAGGAGTACGCACCGGCGGCGAGACCCACGAACAGCGAGAGCGAGATGTCGTTCAGCATGCCGGCGCCCAGGACACCGCCACCGATGAACAGCAGGCCCGCGACCGGGAGCAGCGCCACAACGGTGGTGTTGATGGAACGCACCAGCGTGCCGTTGATCGACTTGTTGGCCATCTCGCTGTACGTGAGACGGGTCTGCTTCGTGATGTCCTTCGAGCCCTCCTTGAGGGAGTCGAAGACGACGACCGTGTCGTACAGCGAGTAACCGAGGATCGTGAGCAGACCGATCACGGTGCCCGGGGTGACCTCGAAGCCGACCAGCGAGTAGATGCCGACCGTGATCGTGATGTCGTGGATCAGGGCGACGAGCGCCGCGACGGCCATCCGCCACTCGAAGGCGATCGCCAGGTAGATCACGCAGAGGATCATGAAGACGATGCAGCCGGTCCAGGCCTTCTGCGCGATCTGCTCGCCCCAACTGGGGCCGACCAGCTCGGCGTTGATCTCCTTGGCCGGCACACCGAGGTCCTCGGCGAGCGCTTCCTTGATCTCGGAGGACTTCTTCACGTCCACGCCGGCGATCTGGACACGGGCCGTGCCGTTGCCGAGCTTCTGCACGATGGCCTGGTGGCCCGAGGCGTCCGAGGCGGCGTCGGTGATCTGCTCCACCGAGGCGGAGGTCTTCGGGGTGTTGAAGACCGCGCCGCCCTTGAACTCGATGCCCATGTTGAGGCCCTGCACCGCGAGGGCCACGACGGCCGTGATGGTGATCAGGACCGAGACGCCGTACCAGATGAACCGCTTGCCGATGAAGTCATAGCCGACTTCGCCGCGGTACAGCCGGGCGCCGAGGTTGCCGAGCTTCGACATCTCACGCCTCCTTCGGGTCGACGGTACCGGCGGCGGGGCCAGTGGTACGACGGGAACGGCGCAGCGGGGGCTTGGCGCCCAGACGCTTCGGGTCGAGACCGGACCACGGGTGGCCGCTGCGGAAGAACTTCTTGCGCGCCAGGATCGTCATCAGCGGCTTGGTGAAGAGGAACACCACGACGACGTCGAGCAGCGTGGTCAGGCCCAGCGTGAACGCGAAGCCCTGCACCTTGCCGACGGTCACGATGAACAGCACCGCGGCGGCCAGGAACGACACGAAGTCGGAGACCAGGATTGTGCGCCGGGCACGCGGCCAGGCACGCTCGACGGCGGGCTGGATCGTACGGCCCTCGCGGACCTCATCACGGATGCGCTCGAAGAACACGATGAACGAGTCGGCGGTGATACCGATGGCCACGATCGCACCACAGACCGCGGGCAGGTTCAGCGCGAAGCCGATGGCCGGGCCGAGCAGCGCCATGAGCGTGTACGTGAGGATCGCCGAGGCCGCGAGCGAAGCCAGCGCGATGAGCGACAGACCGCGGTAGTAGACCACCAGGTAGATGACGACCAGGGCGAGACCGATGGCGCCGGCGATCAGACCGGCCTCCAGCTGGTCCCCGCCGAGCGCGGCGGTGACGGTGTCGACGCTCTGCTCGTGGAAGGTCAGCGGCAGCGAACCGTACTTCAGCATGTTCGCCAGCTCGTTGGCCGACTCCTGGTCGAAGGAGCCGGTGATCTCGGCGTTCGAGCTGAGGGTCTGGTTGACGGTCGGCGCCGAGACGACGTCGTTGTCGAGGACGATGGCGAACTGGTTCAGCGGCTGCTGCTGCTTCGAGAGCTCACCGGTGATCTTCGCGAACTTCTTGGACCCACCGCCCGTGAAGTCCATCGTGACCTTCCAGAAGCCCTGCTGCTGGTCGATCTCGGCGTTGGCGTCCTTGACGTCCTTACCGTCCACGGCGGCCGGGCCGAGGATGTACTTCTCCCACTGGTTCGCGTTGTTCAGACCGCACGCCACGATCGTGTCGCCGGGCTTGGTGCCCGTGGCGGTCTCGGTGCGCTGCTTCTCGTCCTTGCAGTTGAGCGCGGCGAACTTGGCCTGCAGCGCGGACGTCTCCGGGTCCTGCGACGGAGTGGCGCTCGGGGAGGCCTTGGGGTCGTCGGACGGCGTCGCCGAGGGAGACGGCGTGGTGTCCTTCAGGGCGTCCGTGACGGCGCGGCCCTGCGGCGTGCCGCTGGAGCTCGACGAAGGCGTGGCCTTCTCGTCGTTCTCCCCGGCCTTGTCCTTTGCGTCCTTGTCGTCCTTCTTGCCGTCCGACGCGGAAGGCGACTCGGACGGCGTGGCCGCGGGGTCCTTCGCCGGCTCACCGGCCGCGAGCTGCAGCACCGGGCGGAAGTAGAGCTGAGCGGTCGTACCGACCTGCTCGCGCGCCTGCTCCTCGTCAGTCCCCTTGGGGATGTTGACGATGATGTTCTTGTCGCCCTGGGTCTGTACCTCGGCCTCGGACACACCCAGGCCGTTGACACGGCGCTCGATGATGTTGACCGCGGTGTTCATGTTGGTCGGGTTGACCGCGTTCTTCGCGCCCGGCTCGGTCTTGGCCTCGAGCGTGATGCTCGTGCCACCCGCGAGGTCGATGCCCAGACGCGGGGTGGTGTGCCCGGACAGGAACATCCCCCCGGTGAGCGCCACCATGATGATCGCGATCAGGGCCAGAGCGCGACCCGGCCTGGGCTGGCCGCTCTGCCTCCTGGCCTTCTTCGGTGCTGCCACCTTCTCGTTTCTCCCTGTCCAACCGCCCGGGCAGCCGGCTCGTAGCCGGTCAGCGGACCCTTGGCGGCCATGAAGTGGTGTCGAGAGACCACACGAAGCCGCACGCTCCGGGGGCCACGCGGCAGGTGTGCGCCGCGCGGCTCCCGGCCGTGGTTACTTCGTGTCGCCCTCGCCGTCGGTCTTCTTCGGCTCCGCGGCGTCGACGGCGGCGTCCTTCTTGCCGAGGTCGATGGGCGAATCGGCCGAGTCATCAGCGGCGGCGGTCTCGTCGTCCTGGGTCAGGGAGGAGGCGTCGTCGGGGACGGTGTCGACCTTGACGTCCTCGGCGGTGATGCCGTGGACGATGCGGTTGTACTCCTCGTCGTCGAGGACGGCACCGATCGCGTTCTTCGCGTAGATCGCGTGGACGCCCGGGGCGACCTCGAGCGTGGCGGTGTCGTCACTGACTTCCTTGACGACGGCGTACATGCCCCCGATCGTGCGGACACCCGTGCCGGGCTGCATCTGGTTGCGCATCTCGGCCGCCTGCTGCTGCTTCTTCTTGGCAGAACGGGTCATCAGGAACATGACCCCGATGATCAAGATGAACGGAAGGAGGCTCAAGATATTCACGGGAACGGGTTTCCTTCGCACGACCGCGCAGATGAGCGGCCTACTGGATGGGGGTGGGCACACCGCCTATAAGGGCGGCATCGGCGGAGTCTAAGCGAGTCCGCACGGATGGAACAACGCTCAGCATGGCACCGGGGTTCCACACGGAGCGAGCATCCGGGCCGTCACGCCCCGAACAGGTCGCCTTGTCCCGATCCGCCGCTTCCCTGCGCCTGCGGCGCCGTGAGGCCGAGATGGGCCCACGCGGCAGGGGTGGCGACCCGGCCCCGCGGAGTCCGGGCGAGCAGCCCTTCCCGTACGAGGAAGGGCTCGGCCACCTCCTCGACGGTCTCCCGCTCCTCCCCCACGGCGACCGACAGCGTCGACAAACCGACAGGTCCACCGCCGAACAGTTTGAGCAGCGCTTCGAGGACCGCGCGGTCGAGCCGGTCGAGCCCGCGGGTGTCCACCTCGTACACCCCGAGCGCGGCCGCCGCGATCTCCTCGTTGATCAGCCCGTCGGCCTTGACCTGCGCATAGTCGCGCACGCGGCGCAGCAGCCGGTTGGCGATACGGGGCGTGCCGCGGGAGCGGCCGGCGATCTCGGCGGCGCCCGCGGTGTCGATCGTCACGTCGAGCAGCTCGGCGGAACGGTGGATGACCCGCTCCAGCTCGGCGGGCTCGTAGAACTCCATGTGCGCGGTGAAGCCGAAGCGGTCGCGCAGCGGCGGCGGCAGCAGTCCGGCCCGGGTGGTGGCGCCGACCAGCGTGAACGGCGGCAGGTCCAGCGGGATGGCGGTGGCGCCGGGGCCCTTGCCGACGATGACGTCGACCCGGAAGTCCTCCATCGCCATGTAGAGCATCTCCTCGGCCGGACGGGACATCCGGTGGATCTCGTCGAGGAAGAGCACCTCGCCCTCCTGGAGGGAGGAGAGGATCGCGGCCAGATCGCCCGCGTGCTGGATCGCGGGGCCGCTGGTGATGCGGATCGGGGCGCCCATCTCGGCCGCGATGATCATGGACAGGGTGGTCTTGCCGAGGCCGGGCGCCCCGGACAGAAGCACGTGATCGGCGGTGGCGCCGCGTTGACGCGCGGCCTTGAGGACGAGGTCGAGCTGCTCGCGGACCCGCTCCTGGCCGACGAATTCATCGAGCGACTTGGGGCGCAGCGCCGCCTCGACGGCCTGGTCCTCGCCGTCCGCGGCGGATCCGACGAGCCGGCCCGCGGTGTCGTCGGCCGGCTGTGCGGTGTCGTCCCAGTTCACGGTGGAGTGCCTCGCGAGTTCGTGGAGTGCGGAAAGGAGTGGGGGCGCCCGGTCGGTACTGGCATACGGAGGGCGGGCGGCGTGCGGATGGGTCAGCGGGTGCGGTTGAGGCTCTGCAGCGCGGCCTTGAGGAGCGGGCCGACCTGCGGGACGCCCTCCATCGCCTCGGCCTGCGGGGCGACCGCGGTGACGGCCTCGTCCGCCTCACGGGTCGCATAGCCGAGGCCGATCAGGGCCGCGTGCAGCTGGTCGCGCCAGGAGGCCGCTGCCCGGGCGCCGGCCGTGGGCGCGGTGCCGAGCGGGGCGCCGAGCCGGTCCTTCAGTTCGAGCAGAAGCTTCTGGGCGCCCTTCTTGCCGATGCCCGGCACCGCGGTGAGGGCCTTCTCGTCCGCGGTCGACACCGCCCGGCGCAGGGCGTCCGGCGAGTGCACCGCGAGCATCGCCTGCGCCAGGCGCGGCCCGACTCCGCTCGCGGTCTGCAGGAGCTCGAAGGTCTGCCGCTCGTCGTCGTCGGCGAAGCCGTAGAGGGTGAGCGAGTCCTCCCGTACGACCAGGGACGTGGCGAGCTTGGCCTGCCGGCCGATCCGCAAGGTGGAGAGGGTGTTCGGGGTGCACTGCACCGCCATGCCGATCCCGCCGACCTCGACCACAGCGGCATCGGGGGCGAGGGCTGCGACAGGGCCGCTGACGAAAGCGATCATGAGGTCCGGCCTTTCGGGGCGTGCAGGGCTGCGGCCTGCTTGAGGCGGGTCTCGGCGGCGGCCTGCTTCAGGCGCTGCTCGGCGACGGCCTGCTGGTAACGGTTCTGCGCGGCGGCCTGCTGGAGACGGTTCTTCGCGGGGGCGCGCCAGATGTGGCAGATGGCGAGCGCGAGGGCGTCGGCGGCGTCCGCGGGCTTGGGCGGTGCGTCGAGCCGGAGCAGCCGCGTGACCATCGCGCCGACCTGGGCCTTGTCCGCCCGGCCGCTCCCGGTGACGGCCGCCTTGACCTCGCTGGGTGTGTGCAGGGCGACGGGGATGCCGCGGCGGGCCGCGCACAGCATCGCGACGGCGCTGGCCTGGGCGGTGCCCATCACCGTCCGTACGTTGTGCTGGCTGAACACCCGCTCCACGGCGACGCATTCGGGCTCGTGCTCGTCGAGCCACTGCTCGATGCCCCGCTCGATGGCGACGAGGCGCGAGCCCAACTCGGCGTCCGCGGGCGTGCGCACGACACCGACGCCGCGCATGGTGAGCGGGCGGCCCGCGACACCTTCGACGACGCCGACTCCGCACCGGGTCAATCCCGGGTCGACTCCCAGAACCCGCACCCCCGCCCCTCCTTCGCTCGTCTGTTTGTGCAGGCTATCTGCTGCCACCGACAACGGCGGCCACCGACAAAGCGGCGGGGGGGGGGGGGGGGGGGGGGGGGGGCCCGCCCCCCCCCCCCCCCCCCCCCCCCCCCCCCCCCCCACCCCCCCCCCCCCCCCGCCGCCCCCCCCCCCCCCCCCCCCCCCCCCCCCCCCCCCTCGAAGCTCGGGCGAAGCCCGGATCAGGCGTCGACCTTCTCCATGACCTCGTCGGAGACGTCGAAGTTGGCGAAGACGTTCTGCACGTCGTCGCTGTCCTCGAGCGCGTCGATCAGCTTGAAGATCTTGCGCGCACCGTCCTCGTCCAGCTCGACCTGCATGGTCGGGACGAAGTTGGCGTCGGCCGAGTCGTAGTCGATCCCGGCTTCCTGGAGCGCGGTGCGCACCGCGACCAGGTCGGTGGCCTCGGAGAGCACCTCGAAGGACTCACCCAGGTCGTTGACCTCTTCGGCGCCCGCGTCGAGCACCGCACCGAGGACGTCGTCCTCGGACAGTTCGCCCTTGGGGACGATCACGACGCCCTTGCGGTTGAACAGGTACGACACGGAGCCCGGGTCGGCCATGTTGCCGCCGTTGCGCGTCATGGCGACGCGGACGTCCGAGGCGGCACGGTTGCGGTTGTCGGTCAGGCACTCGATGAGCACCGCGACACCGTTGGGGCCGTAACCCTCGTACATGATCGTCTCGTAGTCGGCGCCGCCGGCCTCGAGGCCCGCGCCGCGCTTGACCGCGGAGTCGATGTTCTTGTTCGGGACCGAGCTCTTCTTCGCCTTCTGGATGGCGTCCTCGAGCGTCGGGTTGCCGCTGACATCGGCGCCGCCGGTACGCGCGGCGACCTCGATGTTCTTGATCAGCTTCGCGAAGAGCTTGCCGCGCTTGGCATCGATCACGGCCTTCTTGTGCTTCGTCGTGGCCCATTTAGAGTGGCCGGACATCTGCCTGTCTCCTTCGCGTAACCAATCTCTGTACGAACGACAGAGATCCTACCGGGATCCTGCGGCGGCCTTCTCCCGCACCATCTCCACGAACAGTCCGTGCATCCGGTGGTCGCCCGTCAGCTCCGGGTGGAAGGACGTGGCGAGCACGTCCCCCTGCCGTACGGCGACGATGTGGCCCTCGTGCTCGGCGAGCACCTCGGCCTCGGCGCCGACGGACTCGACCCACGGGGCCCGGATGAAGACACCTTCTACGGGGCCCACACCCGCGACCTCGACGGACGCCTCGAACGACTCGTTCTGCCGCCCGAAGGCGTTGCGGCGCACGATCATGTCGATGCCGCCGATCGTCTCCTGGCCCGAGCGCGGGTCGAGGATCTTGTCGGCGAGCAGGATCAGACCCGCGCAGGTGCCGTAGACCGGCATACCGCCGCGTACGCGTTCGCGCAGGGGGGCGAGGAGGCCGAAGAGGACGGCCAGTTTGGAGATCGTGGTCGATTCGCCGCCCGGGATGACCAGGGCGTCGACCTCGGCGAGCTCCTCGGGGCGCCGCACCGGCCTGGCCACGGCGTCCGCCGCGGCCAGGGCGATGAGGTGCTCCCGTACATCACCTTGGAGTGCGAGCACTCCGATCACGGGAGTCGTTCCCATAGGGACTACCAGCCCCGGTTCGCGTAACGCTCGGTCTCGGGCAGGGTGTCGCAGTTGATGCCGACCATGGCCTCGCCCAGGTTGCGGGAGGCGTCGGCGATGATCTTCGGGTCGTCGAAGAAGGTGGTGGCCTTCACGATGGCGGCGGCGCGCTTGGCCGGGTCGCCCGACTTGAAGATGCCGGAGCCGACGAACACACCCTCGGCGCCGAGCTGGCGCATCAGGGCGGCGTCGGCCGGGGTGGCCACGCCACCCGCGGAGAACAGCACGACGGGCAGCTTGCCGAGCTCGGCGACTTCCTTGACCAGCTCGTACGGGGCGCGCAGCTCCTTGGCGGCGGCGTACAGCTCGTTGTTGTCGTACCCGCGCAGGCGGGCGATCTCGTTCTTGATCTGGCGCATGTGGCGCACGGCCTCGACCACGTTGCCCGTGCCGGCCTCGCCCTTGGAGCGGATCATGGCCGCGCCCTCGGCGATACGGCGCAGGGCCTCGCCCAGGTTGGTGGCGCCGCAGACGAACGGGGTCGTGAAGGCGAACTTGTCGCTGTGGTTGACCTCGTCGGCGGGGGTCAGGACCTCGGACTCGTCGATGTAGTCGACACCGAGGGACTGCAGGATCTGCGCCTCGACGAAGTGGCCGATGCGGGACTTGGCCATGACCGGGATGGAGACGGCCTCGATGATCTCTTCGATCATGTTCGGGTCCGACATCCGGGCCACGCCGCCGTCCTTGCGGATGTCGGCGGGCACGCGCTCCAGAGCCATGACCGCGACGGCGCCCGCGTCCTCGGCGATCTTCGCCTGCTCGGCGTTGACCACGTCCATGATCACGCCGCCCTTGAGCTGCTCGGCCATGCCGCGCTTGACGCGCGCCGTGCCGGTCGCGGGGGCTTCGGGGGTGTTGGTGCTAGCCACGGAGGACCTCACTGAAGTGAATGAAGACTGTGTGGCTCACAGCCAACTCCGCCGACCAGTCCACAACAAGGGCCAATGCACAGCCGGTGGCTCATTTTCCGCCACGAGGGCGGCGTACTGGCTGGTCAGGGGCTTGCGGCAGGGGTGGGGCAGGCCTAGGTCCCAGGACGGTCCGCCAGAGCGGCGGGAGGTTCGTCGTCCATCTCGAAGGCCATCGGGAACGGTGCGTGGCCCGCGAGGCGGAACAGCCTGACCTTGCGGTGGCGCCGCAGCGCACGCGCCGCGCGCACGGCGTCGTTGTGGAAGCGCCGTGCCATCGGCACCCTGCGCACCGCCTGCGCGAGCTCTTCGGCCGCCGCCTCGCCGCCGGGCGCCTCGCGGACCGCCTCGACCTGGTCCGCGTCGGCGAACACCGCGCGCAGCGCCTGACTCAGCTCGCTCTCGGCGACCTCGCGCTGGTCCTCCTCGGACTGCCGCGCGGCGTGCGCCGCTTCGTACAGGACGATCGAGGCGGCCGGATCGAGCACGTTGGACGTGGCGAGCTCCTGGGCGACCGAGGCGCGGCGCAGCAGCTGGGCGTCAAGTGCCGCCCGCGCAGCGTCGATCCGGGTGTGCAGCCGGTCGAGCCGCCCGGCGGTCCAGCTCAGGTACAGGCCGATGGCGAACAGGGCTACGGCGATCCAGATCAGCGTTACGGTCACGGGCGGAAAGGCTACCGGGACGGGCCGGCGGTTCCTTCACCTGCGCCGCCCCGGGGGCGGGAACCGGCGTCCCCGAGCCCGGGCGAGCGCAGACAGCGGATGACCAGGTCCGCGGGCGAACCGGCGCCCGAGGTCCCCGCGTCCGTCTGCGACCAGACCTCCAGCGAGATCCGTATGGCATCGGTGGCCGCGGCCGCGACGAGGCGGTGCTCCAACGGATCCGCGTCGCGCCCGGCGAGCGCGGCCACCACCGGCACCAGCTTCTCCTCGGACTCCTGGTTCACCCGGTACCAGACGGCCCGCAGCGCGGCGTCGTGCACCGCCGCGCGCAGCAGCGTCCTGGTGCGCTCCAGGCCCTCGCGCGCCTCCGCGCCGGGCTCCGAGAGGGAGGCCACGGCGGCCGCTTCGAGGGCCTGCGGCAGCGGTGTGCCCGGTTCGGTCGCGGCGAGCAGCTCGCGCCAGTGATCGCCGCCCGCCGCGAGCAGCGGTCCGACGGCGTCCTGCTTGCTGCGGAAGTAGCGGTAGAAGGTGCGCAGGGCGACCCCGGCCCGCCGCGCGATGTCCTCGGCGGTCGTCGCGTCGGGACCTTGCTCGGTGAAGAGATCCACGGCCGCCCGCGCAATGTCCAGCTGCGTCGCGGCCTTGCGGCGCTCGGTGAGGGTGCGGTGCTGAGTGGTCACCGGACGAGCCTAATCGACCCCCACCCCGAATGACACGTAAAGACAGCATGGCAAAACGTGCCACTCAGGCGTAGCATGAAGTCAAGAAGTTGAAGAACCAACCAGCGGACCGCCCCTCCGCGGCCCGCGCACCAGGAACGGGATGCGCGCCATGAGCACCACCAAGATCATGAACCGCTACGAAGGCCGCCGCGCCCTCGTGACCGGCGGCGGCTCCGGCATCGGCCAGGCCACCGTGCTGCGGATGCTCGCCGAGGGCGGGACCGTGGTCGCCGCCGACGTCAGCGAGGCCGGTCTGGCCGACACCGAGGCGAAGGCCGGCGAGAACGCCGCACGCCTCATCAAGGTCGTCGTGAACATCGGCGACGAGGACTCCGTCAAGGCCGGCGTGGCCGAGGCCGTCAAGGCGCTCGGCGGGCTCGACGTCCTCGTCAACGCCGCGGGCATCCTGCGCTCCGGCCACACCCAGGAGGTCACCCTCGCCGACTTCAACCAGGTGATCCAGATCAACCTGGTCGGCACCTTCCTGATGATCCGCGAATCGCTCCCCGCGCTCCTGGAAGGCAACGAGCCCGCGGTCGTCAACTTCTCGTCCACCGCGCAGAACTACGCCCACCCGTACATGGCGGCGTACGCGGCCTCCAAGGGCGGCATCCAGTCCATGACGCACGCGCTGGCCATGGAGTTCAGCAAGCAGAACGTCCGCTTCACGTCCGTGCAGCCCGGCTCCATCTCCTCCGGCATGACGGACGGCACCGGCCGGTCCAAGCAGTCCGTGGGCCCCGGCCTGCCCGCCGACGCCGACATGTCGCTGCTCCAGAAGACCGCGCCGATGCTGCAGGTCGGCACCGGCCCGTACAACTTCGCGGGCCCCGACTCGGTCGCCTCCGTCGTGGCCATGCTGGCCTCGCACGACGGCTACTTCATCACCGGCACCGAGGTGCGCATCGACGGCGGAAGCCACATGTGATGGGCGCCGACCAGCTGACTCCTGAAGAGACCTTCGGCGGCAAGGTCGCCGTCATCACCGGCGCCTCGGCGGGCATCGGCGCCGGCTTCGCCCGGCACGCGGCGTCCCTCGGCATGAGGCTCGTCCTCGCGGACATCGCCGCCGAGCGCCTCGCGGCCTTCGCCGACGAGCTTCGGGCCGCGGGCGCCGAGGTCGAGGACGTCGTCACGGACGTCGCCGACCCGGCCTCCGTCGAGGCGCTCGCCGAGCGCGCGTACGCCCGCTTCGGCACGGTCGACCTGCTGCTCAACAACGCAGGGATCATGACCATGGGCTACTCGTGGGAGATCCCGGCCGAGCGCTGGGACGCGGCCCTGCGGGTCAACGTCGGCGGTTACGTCAACGGGATCCGCGCGTTCGTCCCGCGGCTGCTCGCCCAGGGCGGCAAGGCATGGGTGGTCAACGTGTCGTCGGTGGGCGGCTTCCTGCCGAGCCCGCTGATGGCGCCGTACAGCGTCACCAAGTTCGGGACGCTGGCGCTCAGCGAGTCTCTCGCGTACGAGCTGCAGATGAAGCAGTCCGCGATCCAGGTCTCGGTGGTCTTCCCGGACTCGGTGAAGAGCGAGATCTTCCGCGCGGCCGGTCCCGATGCCGACACCCGTCCCGAAGTGGCCGGATTCAACGCGCAGTTGCAGGCCCGCGCCGACTCCGACGGCATCACGCCGCAGGAGCACGCACGGCGGAGCTTCGAGCAGATCGCGGCCGGTCGGTACTGGGTGTTCCCGCAGCCGGACATGGTGGACGCGGCGCTGCAGCCGCGGACCGACATGATTCTCGGACGGGTCAACCCGGCGCTGCAGACCGGGATCTGAGGATGTGGGGGCGTTGCCTCGACGCCCCCACATACCTGATCAGTCGCCGGGACCTCAGTCCCTGGCCCGCGCGAACCGCGCCCGCAGCCCGCCGGACCGCTCGTCGGCCGCGACCGAGGCCGCCCCGTCCGTCACCGTCTCGTACACCGCGAGGATGTCCGCGCCGACCGTCGACCAGTCGAAGCGGCGGACGTGCGCGCTGCCCCGCTCGCTGAGCCCGGTCCGCCGCTCCGCGTCGCCGAGCAGCCGCAGCGCGGCCGTGGCCAGCGCGTCCGCGTCCTCGTTGGCGAACAGGTCACCGGCCGCACCCTGGTCCAGGACCTGCGCGAACGCATCCAGGTCCGAGGCGAGGACGGGGGCTCCGGCGGACAGCGCCTCGACCAGGATGATGCCGAAGCTCTCACCACCGGTGTTCGGCGCCACGTACACGTCGACGCTGCGCAGCAGCCGCGCCTTGTCCTCGTCGCTGACCATGCCGAGGAACTCCACGCGCGAGCGCATCTCGGCCGGCAGCGAGGCCACGGCCTCCTCCTCGTCACCGCGGCCCGCGACGAGCAGCCGGGTGCCGGGACGCTCGGCGAGGATCTTCGGCAGCGCCTTCATCAGGACGGGCAGGCCCTTGCGGGGCTCGTCGATCCGCCCGATGAAGCCGAGCGTGCCGCCCTGCCACTCCTCCTTGGGCTCGGCCCGCGCGAAGAAGTCCACGTCGACCCCGTTGGGGATGACCACCGCGTCGCCGCCGAGGTGCTCGACGAGCGTGCGCCGCGCGTACTCGCTGACCGCGATCCGCGCGCTGATCTTCTCCAGCGCGTGCTGCAGGATCGGATACGCCGCCACCATGGCCCGCGACCGCGCGGTCGAGGTGTGGAAGGTCGCCACGATCGGGCCCTGCGCCGCCCAGCAGGTCAGCAGCCCCAGCGAGGGCGAGGCCGGCTCGTGGATGTGGATCACGTCGAAGGTGCCGTCGTGCAGCCAGCGCCGCACACGCGCCGCCGACAGGAAGCCGAAGCTGAGCCGCGCGACCGAGCCGTTGTACGGCACGGGCACGGCGCGGCCCGCCGACACCACGTACGGCGGCAGCGGGGTGTCGTCGTCGGCCGGGGCCAGGACGGATACGTGGTGGCCGAGCCGGATGAGGTGCTCGGCCAGGTCGCGGATGTGGAACTGGACGCCGCCCGGCACGTCCCAGGAGTACGGGCAGACGATGCCGATCCTCACTGGCCGTCCTCCGGCGCGGCCGGCGCCTTGGCGGGGTCGAGGTCCGAGAGCCACAGCCGCTGCAGCATGTGCCAGTCCTCCGGGTGGTCGGCGATGCCCGTGGCGAAGGCGTCCGCCAGGGCCTGCGTCATCGAGGACGTCTTCTCGGCCCGCGTACCTGTCTCGGGCACCTCGATGGGGGCGTGGATGCGGCCCTTCATCACCGGCGTCTCGTCGTACCAGAGCGTCACGGGCATCAGGAGCGCACCCGTCTGCTGGGCGAGCATCGCCGGTCCCGCGGGCATCCGCGCGGTCTCGCCGAAGAACTTCACCTCGACGCCCGACGCGGACAGATCACGGTCGGCGACCAGGCACACCAGACCACCCGCGCGCAGCCGCCGCGCCAGCGTCCCGAACGCGGAACCGCCGGTGTGCGGCAGGACCTCCATGCCGAGGCTGCCGCGGTACTCGACGAAGCGGTCGTAGAGCGACTCGGGCTTGAGCCGCTCCTGCACCGTGGTGAACGGGGTCTCCAGCTTCGTGGTCACCCAGGCACCGGCCAGGTCCCAGTTCGCGAGGTGCGGCAGGGCGAGCACGACACCGCGGTCGGAGGCCAGGCCGTCGGTGAGGTAGTGCTCGTCCTTGCACTCGAAGCCATTGCGGATCCGGTCCTTGGACCAGGCCGGCAGCCGGAAGGACTCCATCCAGTAGCGCATGTACGAGCGCATCCCGGCCCTGGACAGCTGGGCGAGGCGCTCCGGGCTCGCGTCGGGCACCACGCGCGCGTAATTGTCCTCGAGGCGCTGGACGCCCTTGCCGCGCTTCTTCCAGGCGATGTCGGCGATGGTCCGGCCCAGCCGCACGGCGACCGGCTCGGGGAGCTTCTTGACCGTCCCCCAGCCGAGCCCGTACAGCGCGTCCGTCAGCTTCTCGGTCGCCTTGCTCATTTCGCCGTCTCACTCCCCCGTGCGGCGCTCCCCGTGCCCTGCGCCGAACTCTCCTGTACCGGACTCTCCTGCGCCGCTGCCGCCTCCACGGCCGCCGCGGCATCCGCCTCCGCCGACTCCCGGCGCACCGTCACGACCCGCTGGCCGAGCGTGACAAGGCTGCCCACGGCCACGATCCACAGCGCGATCGGCAGCAGGACGTCGATCCCGGGCACGCCGAACTTGTGCAGACCCGCCAGACCGGCGGCCACGAGCGAGATCACCAGGCGCTCGGCCCGCTCGATCAGCCCGTTCACCGCGACCGGCAGGCCGATCGATTCACCACGGGCCTTCGTGTACGAGACGACCTGACCGCTCGCGAGACAGAAGATCGCGACCGCGCACAGGATGTTGTCGTCGCCCTTGCCCGCGTACCAGAGCGCGAAGCCGCCGAAGATCGCGCCGTCGGCGACCCGGTCGAGCGTCGAGTCGAGGAACGCACCCCAGCGGCTGGAGATCCCGGCCTGGCGCGCCATGTTCCCGTCCACCAGATCGGAGAAGACGAACAGCGTGATGACGATGGTGCCCCAGAAGAACTCCCCGCGCGGGAAGAAGAAGAGCGCTCCCGCCACCACACCCGCCGTCCCGATCAGGGTCACCGCGTCGGGGCTGACCCCTCTGCGGAGCAGAAACGCGGCGAACGGCGTGAGAACACGCGTGAAGAACGCACGCGCGTACTTGTTCAGCATGGCCTTCGAGCCTCTTCCCAATGGGGGTGGCGGGTCCGCGCGGCCCCAGTGGCCACCGGCTGGCCCATCGTAGTCACGGAGCCGCCCGCTCCACCCGCCCAGCCCCTGCCGCGCGCCCGCAGGCGGGCGATCCCGTACGACGTATGGACGCACCATGTCCGGAGTGGAAAGCTCGAAGGACCGCGGGCGTCGCCGAAGCCGCCGGCCTTGTTGAGCCTGACCAGCACGCGGTTTCCGCGTGTCCGCGCCCACTCCTCACCGTGCAAGAAACCGGGAGGCAAGGCATGGGCGACAAGGCGAATGCACACCCTGGGGCCGCCGGCAGGGCTCTGGCGGCCGACCACCCCGCGTCCGTACGGAATGTGGTGCTGGTCGGCCACAGCGGCTCGGGCAAGACGACTCTGGTGGAGGCCCTCGCCCTCACCACGGGGGCGGTGAACCGGGCGGGCCGGGTGGAGGACGGCACCGCCGTATCGGACTACGACGAGATCGAGCACCGCCAGCAACGGTCGGTCCAGCTGTCGCTGGTCCCCGTCGAATGGGGCGGTATCAAGATCAACCTCCTCGACACTCCGGGATACGCGGACTTCGTCGGGGAACTGCGGGCCGGTCTGCGAGCTGCGGACGCGGCCCTTTTCATTGTCTCGGCGGCCGAGGGCACCGAGGGCATCCCGGGCGCCACGCGCATGGTGTGGGACGAGTGCGCGGCCGTGGGCATGCCGCGCGCCATCGTGGTCACGCACCTGGAGACCGCCCGGGCCGACTTCGAGCAGATGACCCGGGCCTGCGCCGAGACCTTCGGCGGTGACGACCCCGACGCCGTCCTGCCGCTGTATCTGCCGCTGCACGGCGAGGCGGGCGCGGACGGGCACTCCCCGGTACTCGGCCTGATCGGCCTGCTGTCGCAGAAGGTCTTCGACTACTCGTCGGGCGAGCGCAAGGAGCGGCCGCCGTCGGGCGAGGAGCTGCCGCTGATCGACGAGGCACGCAACCGGCTGATCGAGGGGATCATCGCCGAGAGCGAGGACGAGTCCCTCATGAACCGCTATCTGAGCGGCGAGGAGCTCGATTTCAAGACCCTCGTGGGCGATCTGGAGACCGCGGTGGCGCGCGGCATCTTCCATCCGGTGCTCGCCGCGGCCCCCGCGGCCGAGGGTTCCAAGCAGGGCCTCGGCACTCTGGAGCTCCTGGAACTGATCACGGGCGGCTTCCCCACCCCCCTGGAGCGCCCGGCGCCCGAGGTGAGCACCCCGGCGGGCGCCGCACGCGAGGTGGCCGCGTGCGATCCGGACGGGCCGCTGGTCGCCGAGGTCGTGAAGACGTCCTCCGACCCCTATGTGGGCCGGATCTCTCTCGTACGGGTCTTCTCCGGGACCTTGCGCCCGGACGCGACGGTCCATGTGTCCGGCCACGGGCTGGCCGACCGCGGGCACGAGGACCATGACGTGGATGAGCGGATCGGCGCGCTCTCCGCACCGTTCGGCAAGCAGCAGCGCACGCTGTCCCAGGCCATCGCGGGCGATCTGGCCTGTGTGGCCAAGCTGAGCCGGGCCGAGACCGGCGACACCCTGTCCGCGAAGGACGACCCGCTGCTCATGGAGCCGTGGAGCATGCCCGACCCGCTGCTGCCACTCGCCATCCAGGCCCACAGCAAGCCGGACGAGGACAAGCTCTCGCAGGGCCTCTCGCGCCTGGTCGCCGAGGACCCGACCATGCGTCTGGAGCAGAACCAGAGCACGCACCAGGTAGTGCTGTGGTGCCTGGGCGAGGCACACGCGGACGTGGCCCTTGAGCGGCTGCGCCACCGTTTCGGGGTGCAGGTCGACGTCGTACCGCACAAGGTGTCGCTGCGGGAGACCTTCTCGGGCAAGGCGGCCGCGCGCGGCCGGCACGTCAAGCAGTCGGGCGGGCACGGGCAGTTCGCGATCTGCGAGATCGAGGTGGAGCCGCTGCCGGGTGGCTCGGGCATCGAGTTCGTGGACAAGGTCGTGGGCGGCGCGGTGCCGCGGCAGTTCATCCCCTCCGTCGAGAAGGGCGTACGGGCCCAGGCCGCGCGCGGTGTGGCGCTCGGGTATCCGCTGGTCGACGTGCGGATCACGCTGCTCGACGGCAAGGCACACTCGGTGGACTCCTCGGACGCCGCGTTCCAGACGGCGGGCGCGCTGGCGCTGCGCGAAGCGGCGGCGGGCGTCACGATCCATCTGCTCGAACCGGTCAGCGAAGTGCAGGTCCTGGTCGCCGACGAGTACGTGGGCGCGGTGATGAGCGATCTGTCCGGGCGGCGCGGGCGCGTGGTCGGCACCGAGCAGTCGCCGGGCGGCCGGACGCTGGTACGGGCCGAGGTGCCGGAGATCGAGATCGGGCGGTACGCGGTGGATCTGCGCTCGCTGTCGCACGGCACCGGGCGCTTCAGCCGGAGCTACGCGCGGCACGAGCCGATGCCGCCGCAACAGGCCGCCAAGTTGCGCGAGGAGGCGGCGGGTTCGAGCTGACGCCACTGCCTGCGCCTTTGCCTGCGCATGTGCCTGCGCCTTTGCTGCGCATGCGCCGTTGTCCGTGCCTGTGGATAACCGAACCGCTGGTTTTCCACAGGCCCGGGCGGCCTTCGCGGCTCCCGGATACATTGGTTGATCTGCGCATCCCGCGCGGCGTCCGACCTGCTGACACTCCGTCAGAAGGTGTGCCGCGTACGGAAGTCGGGAAGGCCGCAGAAGCGACAGCGCGGCGATGGGGGCAGCAGTGACAATCAACCCGGACATCGGTGCCCAGGTGCCCCTCGCGGGCAGCGGGAGCGAGGTGACGGCCACCCATGCCCTGGCATCGGCCGCGTACCGGGACACCGCCGTCGACGAGATACTCAAGGCGAACAGCGAGTGGCACAAGTCCGAGATAAAGAAGGGCAAGCTCTCGCTCTTCAAGCCCGATCTCGGCGAGGCCTTCTCGCGCGCGGTGCAGCTGCGGATGATCGGCGGCGCCCGCAAGCCGCTGATCCAGTCGTTCGGCGCGGACCCGGAGGCCGTCGTCGAGCACTGCCTCGCCGCCACCCGGATCCGCCGGCTGCGCGACGGCAAGCTCACCGTGGTGATGGGCGTGTTCGGGCTGCTCTTCCTGCCGGGCCTGCTCGTCTGGCTGCTGATCTTCCAGGCCAAGAAGTGGATCGGCGACCAGAAGGACAAGCGCGTCCAGGCCATCTCCACGGCCGTCCTCGTGGGCGCCGCGGGCCTGCTCCTGATCGTCCTGATCCGGCTGCCCTTCACCGGTATCGCCGGCATCTATCTGCGCGCCATGGTCGTCGCCCCTGTGATCGGCTGGCTGCTCGCCAAGCAGATATGCGAACGCACGGCGGTCGACCTGCGCTCCCGCTGGGGGAACCTTCTCGGCGGCGGCGGCATCGGCGCGAAGATCCCCGAGGCGGTGCCCACCAGCCCGAGCGACACGGAGGCGGCGAAGCTCCAGGCCGGGCTCAGGAACCTCGCGTCCGAGCAGGGCGCCAACTCCGTGTTCTACGCGGGCCCCAAGGGCATCCTCGGCATGGGCACACGCTGGGGCAGCTGGCAGCTGGCGGAGGAGCTCATCCCGCAGAACAAGGACAAGGGGATCAACCTGTTTCGCAGCTGGACCGTCATACGGGCGATCCAGAAACAGCTGAGCGAGCTGGAGCGGGGCACCCTGCACACCGGAGGCTTCCCCCCGCCGTCCGTCCGGCACTGGGTGGTCCGGGCCATCGGGGAGGGCGCCTCCGAGGTCGCACGCCCTGAGGGCACCAAGACGAAGACGCCCGACGGCAATGAGCTCATCTCCTACGTGATCAAGGACAGCCAGATCGAGAAGATCTGCAACGAGCAGCAGTTCAGCAGCGGCGACCGGCACTACCTGGGAGTCCAGTTCCGACTGTGGGACGGCCAGTTGATGCTGACGATGCTGATCACCGTGACGGTGCTGGCCGACACGCTCCGCATCGAGGTCACGGGCCATGCCCTCGGGCCGGTGCACTCGCTGTTCACGACCAAGCCGAAGCCGAAGACCAAGGAAGTCTCCAAGACCATCAGGTTCTGGGAGGTCAGGGAGGTCACGCTGCCCCTGATGAGCACCATGGACGTGGTCCGCATCGCGGTCCGCGCGCCCTTCACCTGGTATCCGCCGCTGCTCGACTACCTCGGCGGCAAGCTGGTGCTCCCCGAGCCCTTCGGGCTGCGGCACGCCTGGGCCGACAAGCCCTGGCGCCACCGTTTCATGGCGGACGACGCGCTGCGCGCGGCCACGCCGGTGCTTCGGGCCGTGCACGCCTCGGCGATCAAGGTCCTTGAGGAGAACGACGTGAACACCGAGCGCTTCGGCTCCCGTTCGCTCCTCCTCAGCAACCTGGTCCAGGACCCGACCCCGCAGAAGGCGGACGTCTACGACGCGTGAGCGGGCCCGTCAGGTGCGGGCTCGCGCCGGAGCGAGCCCGCCTGCGAAGGCTCAGACAGCCGGCCAGGCGTCCGCGAGCATCGTCCGGGTGTCGGCGAGGAGTTGGGGCAGCACCTTGGTGTGGCCGACCACCGGCATGAAGTTGGTGTCGCCACCCCAGCGCGGCACGATGTGCTGGTGCAGATGCGCCGCGATCCCGGCGCCCGCCACGGTCCCCTGGTTCATCCCGATGTTGAACCCGTGCGCACCTGACGCGGCCCGCAGCGCGGCCATCGCCTGCTTGGTGAGCTCACCCAGCTCGGCCGTCTCCGGAGCGGTCAGCTCGGTGTAGTCGGCGACGTGCCGGTAAGGCACCACCATCAGATGGCCGCCGTTGTACGGATAGAGGTTGAGCACCGCGTAGACCTGCTCGCCGCGTGCCACCACGAGCCCGTCCTCGTCGGACTTCCCCGGAATCGAGCAGAAGGGACAGCCGTCCTCGGCCCCGGGGCCGGTGGGCTTGTTCTCGCCCTGGATATAGGCCATCCGATGAGGCGTCCACAGGCGCTGGAACGCGTCCTGGGTCCCCACTCCGATCTGCTGTTCCGGCTCACTCGTCATGCTGTGCAGCATATGGCTTCGCCCGTTCGGAGCGTGTCGCCGGGGGCCTCGCCGTGATCGCTGCGGCGAAGCTGACCGGATGGAAGACGACAGCCCGCAGGAGCGCTGGCGCCGGCGCACCGAAGTCCCGCTCGCCGTCGGCTCGCTGCTGTTCCTCGGCTCGTACGCGGCCCGGGTTCTGCTTCACGGCATGCCGGAGGGATGGCGCGACGTCTGCGTGGCGGTGACCTTCGGCGCCTGGGCCCTGTTCGCCGTCGACTACGGCGTGCGCTGGCGGATGAGCCGCAGCGGACTGCGGTACATCCGCACCCACTGGCTGGACACCCTCGTCCTGCTCCTGCCGCTCCTTCGCCCGCTGCGTGTGGTCCGGCTCTACGAGGCCGTCCAGAAACGGCACGGCGAACCGCGGCTGAGCCTGTACGCACGCGTGATGGTCTACGCGAGCCTCTCGGCCCTGCTCCTCGGCTTCGCCGGCGCCCTTGCCGTGTACCACCACGAACGGCTCGCGCCGGGAGCGAACATCCGCACCTTCGGCGACGCGGTCTGGTGGACCTGCACCACGCTCTCGACCGTGGGCTACGGCGACAAAGCGCCGGTGACCGGCGTCGGACGGCTGGTAGCCGTCGGCATGATGGCCTGCGGCATCGGGCTGCTGGGAGCGGTGACGGGTTCGTTCTCCTCGTGGCTGATCCAGGTGTTCACGCTGGAGGACGAGAAGCGCAGGGCGCGCAACCAGCGCTGACGCCCGGCGCGCTCAGCACGACGAAGGGCCCCGGGCGAGTGCCCGGGGCCCTTCGTACCGTCCGACGCGACGGGATCAGACCTGAGCCCGCTCCTCGACCACCTTCGCGATCTTCGCGATGGCCTCGTCGACCGGAATGCCGTTCTCCTGCGAGCCGTCGCGGTAACGGAAGGACACCGAACCGGCGTTCATGTCCTCGTCGCCCGCGATGACCATGAAGGGCACCTTGGCCTTCTGCTGGTTGCGGATCTTCTTCTGCATCCGGTCCGAGGACGAGTCGACCTCGACCCGCAGGCCCTGGGCACGGGCCTTCGCCGCGAACTCCTGCAGGTACTCGACGTGCGCGTCACCGATCGGGATACCGACGGCCTGCACCGGCGCCAGCCACGCCGGGAACGCACCCGCGTAGTGCTCGAGAAGCACGCCGAAGAACCGCTCGATCGATCCGAACAGCGCGCGGTGGATCATCACCGGCTGCTGACGCGAACCGTCGGCGGCGGTGTACTCCAGCTGGAAGCGCTTGGGCTGGTTGAAGTCGACCTGGATGGTCGACATCTGCCAGGACCGGCCGATCGCGTCCTTGACCTGCACGGAGATCTTCGGCCCGTAGTAGGCGGCACCACCCGGGTCGGCCACCAGCGGCAGATCCTGCTTCTCGGCCGCGAGGCGCAGCGCCTCGGTGGCCTCGGCCCAGTCCGCGTCGTCGCCGATGAACTTGTCGGAGTCGTCGCGGGTGGACAGCTCCAGCTCGAAGTCGTTCAGGCCATAGTCGCGCAGCAGGTCGAGCACGAAGGTCAGGAGCGTGTCGAGCTCCTGCGGCATCTGCTCCTTGGTGCAGTAGATGTGCGAGTCGTCCTGGGTGAAGCCGCGCGAGCGGGTCAGGCCGTGCACGACGCCCGACTTCTCGTACCGGTACACGGTGCCGAACTCGAAGAGCCGCAGCGGCAGTTCACGGTAGGAACGCCCGCGGGACTTGAAGATCAGGTTGTGCATCGGGCAGTTCATCGCCTTGAGGCGGTAGTTCTGCTCGTCGAACTCGATGGGCGGGAACATTCCCTCCGCGTAGTGCGGCAGGTGGCCCGAGATCTCGAAGAGCTTCTCCTTCGAGATGTGCGGGGTGTTCACGAACTCGTAGCCGGAGGTCTCGTGCGCCTTGCGCGAGTAGTCCTCCATGACCTTGCGGATCACACCGCCCTTGGGGTGGAACACCGCGAGGCCGGGGCCGAGCTCCTCCGGGAAGGAGAACAGGTCGAGCTCCGCACCGAGCTTGCGGTGGTCGCGCTTCTCGGCCTCCGCGAGGAACTCCAGGTACCCCTTGAGCTCGTCCTTCGACGGCCAGGCGGTCCCGTAGATGCGCTGCAGCTGCGGGTTCTTCTCGCTGCCGCGCCAGTAGGCGGCGGCCGAGCGCATCAGCTTGAACGCGGGGATGACGCGGGTGGTCGGCAGGTGGGGACCGCGGCAGAGGTCCTTCCAGCACAGCTCGCCGGTCTTGGCGTCGAGGTTGTCGTAGATGGTCAGCTCGCCGGCGCCCACCTCGGCGTCCGCGCCGTCGGCGGCCTGCGCCGCGTTGCCCTTGAGGCCGATGAGCTCCAGCTTGTACGGCTCGTCGGCGAGCTCGACGGCAGCGTCCTCGTCGGTGGTGACACGGCGCGAGAAGCGCTGGCCCCGCTTCTGGATCTCCTGCATCTTCTTCTCGATGCGCTTGAGGTCCTCGGGGGTGAAGGGCTCCTTGACGTCGAAGTCGTAGTAGAAGCCGTCCTTGATGGGCGGGCCGATACCGAGCTTCGCCTCGGGGAACAGCTCCTGCACGGCCTGCGCCATGACGTGCGCGGTCGAGTGGCGCAGGATGTTCAGACCGTCCTGCGACGCGATCTCGACGGGCTCGACCTCGTCACCGTCCTGCAGCTCGTACGCGAGGTCCTTGAGCTCGCCCGCGAGGCGGGCGGCGACGATGGTGCGCTCGCCGGGGAAGAGCTCGGCCGCCGTGGTGCCCGTGGTCACCACGCGCTCTTCCCGCTCGGAATCGCGTTGGATGATCACACGGACGTCAGACACTGGTCTCTCCTAGCTGAAGGGGTCGCGTCGCCGTACGAATGGCCACGCCGGTGGAATCGTACCGAGCCGACCCCACCGATCGCGAAACGGATAACCGGCCCCCGCGGCCCCGCCCGATCAGGCCTCAGTCCGCTTCGTCCCCGCTGCACGCCTCCTCGAAGAAGTCGAGGTTCTCCTGCAGCGACTTCATCATCCGGTCCCGTACCGCCTCGTCCACCTGCACGGGCACCACCTGCGAGGCCCCGGTCAGCCGCCGGAACCCGCCCCGGCTCTCCAGCCGCCCGCTCACCCGGATCGGCAGCCCGACCAGATGCGCACTGCCCGCGATCCGGTACGCCTCCTCGTCCAGGCTCAGGCGTATGTGCGGCACGTCGGCGCCCGCGATGACGCGCAGCCGCACCGTGCCGGTCCCGCGCGGACCGCTGCGCCGCATCCGCACGACCGTGCCCGTGATCCGTACGGGCAGGGATGGCTCCTCGCGCAGGAAGCGCGCCCCCGCCTCCCGCAGCACGGGCAGGTCGCCCGGCGAGAACTCCACCTCCTCCGGCCGCTGCGCACACCCCTCGGGCACCCCCGCCGCGGGCGCCCACGCGAACGTGATCCGGGCCCCTTCGCTCCCGCGCACCAGCGCGACCAGCGCCTCGGTCAGCTCCTGGCTGACGCCCGCCTCGATCGCGGTGTCGAAGGCCTCCATCCCGCCCGTGGCCCGCCGGTAGTCGACGGCCTCCCGGGCCGCGTACAACGCGTGGTGCAGTCGTACGACGAGGGAGCGGCCGCTCTCCACGGGGACGAACGCCGTGAGGCGGCGGCCGCCGGGCGCCGGGCCGACCAGCAGGTTCTGCAGCGCGGCCGCGGCCGGCCTGCGGTGGCGCGCGCCGTAGTACCCGGCGCGTCCGCGGACCGCGAGCGCCCCCGCGATCAGCATCCGTCGGGCCGCACCGCGCAGTTCCTCCTCGGCCATCCACGGGGCGGTGCCCGCAGGCCCTGGCGGCACATCGCGCGACCAGCGCACCTCGTCGCTCGGCAGCGCGAGCGCCACGAGCACGTCGCGCGCGGAGGGTGCGGCGCTGCGGGACAGGGCGAGGAGCGCCTCGTCGAGCAGGTCCTCGCTGTCGGGAAAGGCGCGGCTCTCGGGCACGAGCAGACTGGTGGCCGCCACCCCGCCGGGCGCCGTCCACCGCGCATAGCGCCCGACGGCTCCGCCGCGCCGCTGCCAGCCGTGCCGCCGGAGCAGTTCGCCGAGGACGGCGGGGTCCACCGGTGCCGTACGCGCGGATTCGTAGCCGTCGACGGGGTGCGGCCGCAGGGGTTCGTCGGCCGGACGGTGCTGCCCCACAGGCGTCATGGTCTGCCTCCCGTCCCGACGCGCGTCATGATCTCGCAGAGCGCCCGGTCGTCGAAGATCCGTGCGGTCGGTATGCGTACGGTCGTGCGGCGCCGGCCCGTGATGCGGTGGCCGGCGAGGTTGACCCAGTAGCAGCAGTGCCGCAGGTCGAGCCGGTCATGGCTCGCTCTGAGCCAGTCCTCCTGCGCCCGCGGCACGAGCATCACCACGAGGATCTTGTGCACCGAGACCGGGGTGCGCGCCAGCTTCGCCAGATGCTCGTTGTCGAGCGTGAACGAGAAGGCCGCGCCCGGCGGGTTTGGCGCTATCTGGTACGTGGCCTTCAGCTGCACCTTGATGGTCACCTCGTCGTCGACCGCGTGCCCGGGCGCGCTGTGACTGACGTGCCAGTCGATGCCGTTGTCCGGAAAGGGCTGCGAGAGCGAGCACCCGGCCGCGGCCGCCACGGCGTGCAGATAGCCCACCTGCAGGGTCTCCATGCAGGCGGTGGTGGCGAGGGTGCCGCGCAGCGGTGCGGTCCGCTCGGGCAGCAGCCCACTGGGTTCGGGCTGCGCGAGCGCCATGGCCGTCAACTCCCTTGTCCCTCATCTCTGTTGTGACCGGTCGGCATACGCCGCAAACGGTCCGGGCATCACCTGGTCGGGGCAGGGGTGGCGCATCATCTGCCAGGAATGAACAGGGAGTTGCATCACTATGACGTGCTGGTACGAGGGACCCCTGGCCGCATTCGACACCGAGACGACCGGCGTGGACGTGGAACACGACCGGATCGTGTCGGCCGCGATCATCGTGCAGGACTCGGCGGGCGCCCGTGCGCGGGCCACTCGCTGGCTGGTCAACCCGGGCGTTCCAGTGCCCGCGGCCGCCACGGAAGTGCACGGCCTGACCGACGACCATCTGCAGCGCAACGGCCGCTGGCCGGCCCCTGTCATGGAGGAGATAGCCCGCGAGCTGGCCGAACTGCACGCGTCGGGGCGGCCGTTGGTCGTGATGAACGCGCCGTTCGACCTCACGCTCCTCGACCGCGAGCTGCGCCGCCACCGGGCATCCTCGCTGTCCCGCTATCTGCAGAACCACCCGCTGTGCGTGCTCGACCCGCGCGTCCTCGACAAGCACCTGGACCGCTACCGCAAGGGCCGCCGCACCCTGACCGACCTGTGCGAGCACTACGGCGTGGAGCTCACGGGCGCGCACGACGCGGGCGCCGACGCCCGCGCCTCGCTCGATGTCATCCGCGCGATCGGCCGCCGCTACGCGTCCCGGCTCGAACGCCTCAACCCCGCCGAGCTGCACTCGCTCCAGGCGGTCTGGCACGCGGCCCAGGCGCGCGGTCTGCAGGCCTGGTTCGCCCGCAGCGGCACCCAGGAGGCAGTCGACCCGGCCTGGCCCCTGCGCCCGGAACTCCCGGCGGCGGCGTGACCCGTTCCGACTCCGGACATGCGAAAGGCCGGTCCGTCATCGACGGACCGGCCTTCCCCGAGCGTGGGCGATACTGGGTTCGAACCAGTGACCTCTTCGGTGTGAACGAAGCGCTCTCCCACTGAGCTAATCGCCCGGGAACGCACTGAACCATACAGGTCGGAGCGGCTGTCGTTCAAACCCGTTGCCCGCCGCGCTCCGGTGACGTCCCAGCCGCGCGCCAGGTATCAGCCTCGCGCCAGGTATACGGCCAGCCCTCTCCTCCCGCTGCGCATCATCAGCGCGTGGTTGAGCAGGAACAGCGGCCGCCCCGGCACGGCGAAGCGCCGCATCAGCCCGCGCTGCACCCGCACTTCCTGCTCGTACACGGCCCGCGCACCCCCGTCGCGCGCGGACACGGTCCACCGCGCCCACCCCTTCAGGTCCCCGCTCGCGGCCACTTCGAGCACACCCGCCTCGGGATCGCGCCGCTCCGCGCGGACGGTCACGAGCAGCTCGTACGGGATGAAGGACCTGATCCGGACCACGCCGGTGTCCTCGTCGTGCCGGATCGTCTCGCGGATCTCGCGCCACCAGGAGGGATACGACTCCACTTCCTCGAGCACCCGGAAGACCGCGTCCGGGGCAGCCGACAGGTCCCACACACTGCGGAAGCGGTAGTGGCTCCAGTCCATGCCCCAAGTGTCGCGCGGGGACGTACTCAGGGGGAGATGAGTACGCGTGCGCATCCCCCGTGCGTATGACGCGGACCACACTCCGTGCCATGACGAGCATTCCGCCTCCTGCCGAGGAACTGCGCATCCTCGATGCCGAACTGACCCTCCTGGACGCCCGCCGCGCCCAGCTGCTGGCCCGCAGGGCCTGGCTGGTCAGCGTGCTGCAGCAGTCGGCACCGTCGGCGTCCGTACCGCCGGCATCCGCACCTGCGGCGTCCGCGCCGCCCCGCGCCGTGGCGCAGACCTGGGCCCCGCGTCAGCCCGAGGCCGCGCCGCACGGGGTGCAGAACGTCCTGCTGACCCTCGGCGGCATCCTGCTCGCCGTCGCCGCCATCGCGTTCACGGTCGTGAGCTGGGGCTCGATGGGGATCGGCGGACGCAGTGCGGTGCTCGCGACCGTCACGCTCGCGGCCCTCGTCGTGCCGGCGGTGCTGCTGCGCCGCGGTCTGGCGTCGACGGCCGAGGCGATCGCCGCCGTCGGCCTGCTCCTGACCGTGCTCGACGCGTACGCACTGCATGCCGTGGCGCTCCAGGACACGGACCCGATGGCGTACGCGGCCGGCGCGGCAGCCGTCCTCGCCGCACTCTGGATCGTGTACGGCCTGCTCCTGCCGGCTCTGCACCTTCCCCTGCCGGCCGGAGTCGCCACCGCTCATCTCCCGCTGCTCCTCTGGTCGTTCGCGGCCGGCGCGGGTGCGCACGCGATGAGCGCCGCCCTGCTCGCCACAACGGCCGCGGCCACCCTCACCGCACTGCACGTCACCCGCGCCTCCGCCCGGATCACGGCAGCCGTGGGCGCAACGGCCTTCGGCCTGTTCGCCACGCTCACCGCGACGGGCCTCGTCCTCGACGCCGACAGCGCACCCGAGGCCGCCCTGGCCTCCCTCCACCTCCTGGCCGCGGCCACGATCGCCTTCTACGCGGCCTGGCGCTCCCCGCGCACCGACCTCGCCACGGCCACCGCGGCGGCCGGCACCACAGCCCTGCTCCTCGCGACCGGCGGCATCCTGCGCGCCGCGCTGCCGGACGACTGGGCGGTCGTCGCCCAACTCCTCTGCGCCACCGCCCTGTCGGCCCTCGTCCGCAGCACCCTGCCCCGTCCGGTGCGGCGCGGCCTCGCGGCAGCCTGCGCCGCCGTGTTCGCCCTGGCGCTCGCCTGGACCCTGCCCGCGCTCACCGCCGCGGTGGCCGGCCCGGCCGCCCGGCTCGACGGCGTGTGGACGGGCGCCGGGGAGCGGCAGCCCACGCCAGGCTCCGACGGTCTCGCCGTGGTGGCGGTGCTCGTGGTGGTGACCGGGGTTCTCACAGCCGCGTACCGCCTGGGAGGAGGCCGTACGTGGCGTCCGTACCCGGGCGTCGGCGCCACGGTCGCCGCCTGGGCCGCCCTCACCGTGCTCCCCCTGGCGCTCCGTCTCGCGCACCCGGCGGAACTCACCGCCCACTTGGTCCTCGCGACTCTCGCGCTCACGGCGACGGTCCTTGTGGCCCGCAGAACACCACAGAGCGGCACACTCCCGCTCACCACTCTCGTCTGCTTCTACGCCTCGGCCCTCACGGCGACCCTGCTCGCCCTCGCCACCGAACCGGCCACGTTCACCGCGCTCGGTGCGCTCCTCGCGCTGACGACCGCCGCAACGGCCATGCACCCGCGGGGCATCCACCAGGCCACGCTCGCGGTCGCGGCGGTCGCCGCGGCCACCGGTCTGGCGGTCGCGATCCCGGCGGCACTCGGAGTCCCCGCCCATCAGGCCGCGTTCGCCGTCCTGGCCGTCCCGGCGGCCACCGCCCTGCTCGGCGCCCGGCTGCGCACCGAGCCGTACGCGCTGCCGGTCGAACTCGCCGGCGCCACCGCCGCGGGCCTGGCCATCATCCTCGCGGCGACCGACGCCCCCGCCCTCTCCCTGACGCTCGCCCTGGCCGGAGTGATCGCGGCGGGCACGGCCCTGCGCGCGGACCGCCGTCCGGCCGCCGCGTACACCGCGGGCATCCTGTTCCTGCTGGCCACGTGGGTGCGTCTGGCCGCCTCGGACGTCACGACCCCGGAGGCGTACACGCTCCCGGTGACCGTCCCCGCGCTGGTGATCGGTCTGCTGCGCCGCCGCCGCGACCCGGAGGCCTCCTCCTGGGCGGCGTACGGACCGGGCCTCGCCGCGACGCTGCTGCCCAGCCTTGCCGCGTCCTGGAACGACGAGCACTGGCAGCGCCCGCTGCTGCTCGGCTCGGCGGCCCTGGTGATCACTCTGCTCGGCGCCCACCACCGGCTGCAGGCCCCGCTCACGCTCGGCGGCGCCACGCTCGCCCTGGTCGCGCTCCACGAACTCGCCCCGTACGTGGTGCAGGTGATCGGCGCGCTCCCCCGCTGGCTGCCCCCGGCCGCGGCCGGTCTGCTGCTGCTCGCGGCAGGCGCGACGTATGAACAACGACTGCGCGACGCAAGGCGTTTGCGCGACCTCATGGGCCGAATGCACTGAGCCTCGCGGGAATTCGCCGGAATTTCCCTCAACACCCCACAAAAACCAAGAAGTCCGCGAGATTCGGAATCTCGCGGACTTCTTGTCCGGGTGGGCGATACTGGGTTCGAACCAGTGACCTCTTCGGTGTGAACGAAGCGCTCTCCCACTGAGCTAATCGCCCGGGCGCAGGAAGAACCTTACCGCACGTCAGGGGCGTCCCGGACCACCCCGGCGGTCAGTGGCTCACTCGTCGATCTTCCACGGCATCGTGAAGCCGAACTTCCACAGATAGATGCCGAGCAGCACGCCGATGATCACCAGGCCGATGCTCGTCAGGATGATGTTGCGCCGCCGCACCTTCGGGTCGAGCGCCTTCTGTGCCGCCTCTGTGACCTTGCGCTTCGTCCAGCGGAGCACCAGCTGGGCCCAGACGAACTCGGTCGCCCAGATCGCCATGCCGCCGAAGATCACGACCCAGCCGGGTCCCGGCAGCGGCAGCATGATGATGCCGGCCACCACGACCACCAGGCCGATGATGAAGATGCCGACCTGCCAGCTCAGATGCAGTGCCCTGCGCGCCTTGATGAAGTCCGGCGCCTTGGACCCGAGCCCCTCGCCGGCCTGGGTCTCCCCCTGCTGTTCGCCGTCCGGCTGCGCCACCGCAGCGACGGCCTCGTCCCGCCCGTTACTCCCCGTATTCATGCCGCTAAACATTACCCGACAGAAACCATTCACCGGAATGGCCCCTTCGCACGAACTGTGACTCCGCTGTACGAGCGACCAAAACCGACTCAAAACCCTCAGAGGGGTTTACAACGGCACCGTAGGTGGCATGTCGATTTCGCCGACGTGCGAATCCCCGAGCGCACACTGAGCGAAAGGCCCTGGCGCTTATGAACACCACGGTCAGCTGCGAGCTGCACCTGCGCCTCGTTGTGTCGAGCGAGTCCTCACTGCCTGTACCCGCAGGACTGCGGTATGACACGGCCGATCCCTACGCCGTGCACGCCACCTTCCACACCGGAGCGGAGGAGACCGTCGAGTGGGTCTTCGCCCGCGATCTCCTCGCCGAGGGGCTGCATCGCCCCACAGGCACCGGTGACGTCCGTGTCTGGCCGTCCCGCAGTCACGGGCAGGGAGTCGTCTGCATCGCCCTGAGCTCCCCCGAGGGCGAAGCTCTGCTCGAGGCCCCGGCGCGGGCCCTGGAGTCGTTCCTGAAGCGGACCGACGCCGCCGTGCCCCCAGGCACCGAACATCGCCATTTCGATCTCGACACGGAGCTCTCACACATCCTGGCCGAGAACTGAGCCAGTCCGGGAGCAGCCCGGAACCGTCCACTCGGGGAGACGGTCCGGGCCCGTACAACTGCATACAGGCAGAAATCGGCGTCGTCGCCACGGGAACCTCCGTGGTGGCGGCGCCGTTGTCGTAGCAACAAAGCGCGCATGTCTCCCGCCGGTCTGGGCAGGCGGGCAGGGGTCCGCGCGGGGCAGCCGCTAGCATCGGCCAGCAATCGGCGGGCGGCGGTCCGGCCTTCATTGCAGGGAGCGAATGTGCTGATCACCCACGACACCCGGTGCGCGCTGGACGCCGTGGTGGATCTGGTGAACACGGCAGCCGATGACGACGGTGCCGACGGGGACGACAGCCTGTCCCTTGTCACCGATCTCCAGGACTTCGTGCGCGAGCACGACATCAGCGACGTGGGCGCGCTCACCGAGCGTGACCTCGCGGCCGTACGGAAGGTGCGCGACCGCTTCTGCGAGGTGTTCGCGGCCGAGGACGGGCCACGGGCGGCGGCGCTGATCAACGAGCTGGTGGCCGCGGCGGGCACCACCCCGCAGCTCACCGACCACGACGGCTTCGACTGGCATGTGCACTACTTCGCACCGGGCGCCTCGGTCGCCGACCATCTCGCGGCCGACTGCGGAATGGCGCTGGCCTTCTTCGTGGTCGCCGGCGAGCAGGAGCGGCTGCGGCGCTGCGAGGCGCCGGACTGCCGGCGCGCCTTCGTGGACCTGTCACGCAACCGCTCACGGCGGTACTGCGACAGCCGTACGTGCGGGAACCGGCTGCATGTCGCGGCGTACCGGGCACGGCGCAAGGAAGCGGCGGGCTGAGGCCCTCTCGCGGCCGTCACGGGCCGTCACCGGGCCCGTGCGCGGTCAGAGCAGGAACAGGTCGTGCACGGCTGCCGCGAGGAGCAGGCAGCCGATCACACCCAGGAAGATCATCAGCGGCGGCTGGGACAGCGCGAACAGACAGCCGCGCGCTTCGGGAGCGGGCCCGGGGGGCGTGGGCGGGTTCGCGGCGGGTGCGGGGGCCTGGCCCCGGGTGGTGTTCATCTCGGGGTGATGATGGCGCACGCATGGGGGTGCCCGTACTCAACACGCCAACAGATGGGGGGAGTTCGCTGTTTCGCGTATACCTATGCGGTCACCCGTAACCGAACGCCGTACGGCCGGTGCGCTCCCCCGGCCGACGCTGTGCGCGGGCCCTGTCCTCAGATGCCGTGCTTCTTGAGGATCGCCTCGATGTCGCTGAAGTCCTCCGACGCCTCCGCCGCCTTCGGACGAGCCGCGGGCTGGGTGCCCGTGCGGCCCGCACCGAGCGAGGGGGCCGACGCCTTCGGCTCGACGGCCTCGCGGCCGCCCGCCTTGGCGGCCTTGCGCTCCTTGCGCCCGCCGACGCCCGTACGCCGCTCGATGGCGCGAGTGGTCATGAACAAGGCCCAGGCCAGGCCCAGGATGCCGACGCCGACCCAGGTGGCCGGCTTGAAGACCAGGTCCGAGACCCACTCGACGACTCCGGTCATCACCAGGCCGACGGGGACCAAGGAGTAGGCCGCGATCCTGGTCGCCGCCAGGAAACGCTTGCGGTACGCGGTGATCGCGGCGATGCCCAGGCCTGCCGCGGACACGGCGGAACAGATGGTCTCGGCAAGCATCCGGCCCTCCAGCGATGGGGTGCGGTCTTCGGTGTATGTCGGTGGTATCCCGGCGGTATGTCCCTCCATCGTGCACCGTACGAGGGCCCGAGGGCCACGATCCGGAGCGACCTCAGGGAGAACTAAGGGTTCGTCTCCTCCGCAGGTCCGGGTCGGGACAGCGCCGGCGGTCCGGATTGGGTCCGCGCACGCAGGGCTGGGAGACTGCCCTCATGACCGACTCCGTCCCCGCAAGCCCCGCCCGTCCCGTGCTCGACGTCTGGTGCGAGCTCCAGTGCCCCGACTGCGGTACCGCCCTCGACGACGTCGACGCGCTGCGTGAGCGCTACGGCGACCGCATCGAGGTCCGTCTGCGGCACTTCCCGCTGGAGAAGCACAAGCACGCGTACGCGGCCGCACAGGCCGCCGAGGAGGCGCTGGAGCAGGGACAGGGCTGGCCGTACGTCGCCGGGGTGCTCGCGCGCGTGACGGAGCTCGACACGCAGGGCGAGCGGCTGCTGCTCGACGTGGCACGCGAACTGGGCCTGGACGCCGAGGAGTTCGACACCGCGCTGATCGACGGCCGGCACACCCTGATCGTCGACGCCGACCAGGCCGAGGGCAAGGCGATCGGCGTGACCGGCACGCCCACGTACGTCATCGACGGCGAGCGCCTGGACGGCGGCCAGAGCCAGGAGGGGCTGCGCGAGCGGATCGAGTCGATCGTGGACCGGCTGCTCGCCGCGAGCGCCTGAGGGCCTGACCTGACCAGTCAGAGCGGTTTGTGGAGGCTGTACGACGTCGGCCGGTAGCCGAGCGACTCGTACAGGCGCAGGGCCGGGGTGTTGTGCGTGTAGACGTTCAGGGCCATGCGCCGCACCCCGGCGGCGCGGGCTTCGCGCTCGGCGGCCAGCATCAGGGAGCGGCCATGGCCACGGCCCCGGAATGACTCATCGACCTGCACCCAGTACACGTAACGGCCCGTCTCCTCGCCCGCGACCCAGATGGTGCCCGCCACCTCACCGGCGTCCAGGAGACAGGTGATCCACATGTCCGGGGTGGCGAGCCCGTCGGGCAGCATGCGGGCGTGGTCGCTCTCGGACCTGGCGTGAGCCTGGTCCTCGGTCAGGCCGCGTTCGGTCCACATCCGGACGTACTTGGCCTTGGTGTCCGCCAGCCAGGCCGGGTACTCGTCCTCGGTCATCGCACGGGCGCTGCAGCCCCCTGGCAGTTCCGGCGCCGGTCCGGTGAGGTCCTTGGCCATCGCGCGGTTGCGCTCGACATAACCGAGGGTCGTGGCCAGGCGCAGTGCCGCCTCCGCGTCGGCGGGTATCCGGGCCTCGACGCGGCTGCAGCGCCAACTGCGCAGCACTTCCTCCGCGGCGAGCGCGGCCACCGTGCCGCGGCCGCGCCGCCGGTCCGGCTCCTCGATGTGCAGGGAACGGATCCGGCCCGCGTCCGGCCCGGCATCCGGATCGGTGGCGAGCTCGATGGCGCCGACGGGCCGGCTGTTGACGCACACCTGGTAGGGGCGCGACCGGGCGCCGTCGGAGTTGCGCTGGAGCGGCGCGGTGGGCCGCAGGGTCGTGGTCATCACAGGCTTTCTACCCAGCGGCGGTGCCCCGCGTCATCCCCTCGGCAGCGGCCGGTTCACGGGTCCAGGTCGTCGGCCGCGCGCTCGTCGAAGACGCGCATCGCCTTCGCGGTGACCGGTCCGGGCACGAGTTCGCGGTCGTCCACGCGGTGCACGGCCTGGATGTCGCGGAGCGTGGAGGTCAGGAAGATCTCCTCGGCCTCGGCGAGCACCGAGAAGGGCAGATCGGTCTCGCGCGCACCGGTCCACTCGACCGCGAGGGCCCGCGTGATGCCGGCGAGGCAGCCGGAGGCGACCGGCGGGGTGTGGATCTCGCCGTCGAGCACGACGAAGACATTGGAGCCGGTGCCCTCGCACAGCCGGTCCACCGTGTTGGCGAACAGGGCCTCGCTGGCGCCCTGTTCGTGGGCACGGGCCAGGGCGACGACGTTCTCCGCGTACGAGGTGGTCTTGAGGCCGGTGAGCGCACCGCGCTCGTTCCGGGTCCACGGGACCGTGATCACCGCGGTGCTGTCGGGACGGCGCGAGGTCTCACCGAGGGCGACGACCAGCGTCTGGCCGACGTCGCCGCGGTCGGAGCCGAGCGGGGAGATGCCGCCGGTGTACGTGATGCGCAGCCGGCCGAGCGCCATCGGGTTGGCTTCGATCACTGCGGCGCAGGCCCGGCGCACCTCGTCGAGGTCGGGCTCGGGCAGACCGAGGCCGCGGGCGGAGCGCGCGAGGCGGTCGAGGTGCCGGGAGAGGGCGAAGGGCGTGCCGTCAACCGCCTTGACGGTCTCGAAGACGCCGTCGCCGACGGTCAGTCCGTGATCGAGGACGGAGACCCGTGCCTCGTCGAGTTCCTGCAGGCCGCCGTCGAGCCAGATCTTCACGCGTGCTTCCCTCCGCTTGCCCCGTACGTGCCCGATGCTACGGCCAGCAGCCGCGAGGCCTTCAGCTCGGTCTCCTGCCACTCGCGCTCGGGGTCCGAACCCCAGGTGATCCCCGCTCCGGTTCCGAACCGCAGCAGCCCTTCGGCACGGTCGATCCAGAACGTGCGGATCCCGACGGCCAGTTCGCCCGTGCCCCGGTCCGCGTCGACCCAGCCGATGCCGCCGCAGTACGGGCCGCGCGGCGCCGTCTCCAGGGACTCGATGATCCGCAGCGCGCTGGACTTGGGTGCCCCGGTCACCGACCCGGGCGGGAAGGTGGCGGCGAACAGCTCCGGCCAGCCCGCACCCTCGGCCAGTTCACCGCGCACGGTCGAGACGAGGTGGACGAGACCGGGGTGCTTCTCGACCACGCACAGTTCGGGGACAGTCACGGAACCTGTCGCGCACACGCGTCCGAGGTCGTTGCGGACGAGATCGACGATCATCACGTTCTCGGCGTGGTCCTTCTCCAGAAGGTCCGCCTCGGTCCGTCCCGTGCCCTTGATCGGCCCGGACTCGACGATCCGCCCGTCCCGCCGCAGGAACAGCTCCGGGGACGCGGTCGCGATCTCCACGCCGTGCTCCGGCAGCCGGATCGTTCCTGCGTACGGGGCGGGGTTTCCGTACGCGAGTTCCGCGGTGAGGGCGTCCACATCGGCGTCGGGGCATATGGGGGCGCTCAGGACGCGGCAGAGATTGGCCTGGTAGACCTCGCCGGCCGCGATGTGCTCCCTGATCCTCCGTACGCCCGCGATGTAGGCGTCGCGGTCCAGGGACGTCGTCCAGGAGTCTGCGGACGGCCCGTGCCAGCGCCCTGTGCGTACGGGAGGCGCCTCGCGTACGTCGCCGAAGCGGGCGCACACCAGACGGCCCTCGAAGTCGGCCGAGACGGCCCAGAAGCCGGTGGAGTCGAGGGCGGCGGGGTCACTGGTGACATCGCGCAGATCGGTGGCGATGTGGCCGCCGAGGCGTGCCATGGGAGCGGGGTCGTGCACGGCTGTGAGTCTATGACCGGCTCGGTACGGCCGCCCCGGGGCCGCCGCGAGCCGGTGTCAGCGCAGCACGCTGCGTAAACGAGTTTTTGTACTGGCCCTGGAATCCGCTACAGTTCAACACGTCGCCGGGACGCGAAAGCCCCCGGAGAGACAGGCGAACGTAGCTCAGTTGGTAGAGCGCAACCTTGCCAAGGTTGAGGTCGCGAGTTCGAACCTCGTCGTTCGCTCGAAAGAGCAGGGGGATCTTCCCGAACCCCCACACTCCTGGTGGAGTGGCCGAGAGGCGAGGCAACGGCCTGCAAAGCCGTCTACACGGGTTCAAATCCCGTCTCCACCTCCAAGCGCGATTAGCTCAGCGGGAGAGCGCTTCCCTGACACGGAAGAGGTCACTGGTTCAATCCCAGTATCGCGCACGCAACACAACTGAAGATCTTGGTTCTTGGTGCTTGTTCTCCGAGGATCCCCGCGCGATTAGCTCAGCGGGAGAGCGCTTCCCTGACACGGAAGAGGTCACTGGTTCAATCCCAGTATCGCGCACGCAGTACGCACGGCCCCCGGGTCGTGGTCCCGCGCGATTAGCTCAGCGGGAGAGCGCTTCCCTGACACGGAAGAGGTCACTGGTTCAATCCCAGTATCGCGCACCAGCAAGAAGCCCCGGCCGGATCGGCCGGGGCTTCTGCGTTGCCCGGGTCAGGACGAGAACAGCATCCGGCCGAAGCTCTTCTGACGGTGGTGGCCGTGGTGGCCGCCGTGGTGCGGGGCACCCCAGGCCGGAGCGGGCGCCGACGGGTAGGCCTGCGGGGCGGGCGCGGGCGGCGGGGCCTGCTGCGTCCACTGCGACTCGAGCCGGGTCAGCGCCTCCAGCTCGCCGTAGTCCAGGAATATCCCGCGGCAGCCGCTGCACTGCTCGATCTGAACACCGTTCCTGTTGTACGTGTGCATCGGTGCGTGGCACTTCGGGCACTGCATCGTGGGCTCAACTCCTCGCCGGTCGTGACAGGTTCACCGGATCATTGCCCGGCTTCGGTCCTCCGCAGACTACTTCGGGGATCTTCGGCTCAACTCGGCGGGAGTGCGGCAATACGGTCACAGGATTGCACCACCGCCTCCTCCACCTCATCGAGCGCTCTGCCTTCACCCAGGGACTTCGCAATGGCCAGGGCCGCGGTCTGGACGGTGAGGGCGCGGGCCGGGATGTCGAGGGCGGGCCAGGGATCGCCGTCACGGGGGACCGCGGGGCCGCCGGCCGCACGGTAGGCACCGAGGAACCGGGACCACTCGTCGGGTGCGAGCAGACCCGCCGCGTACCAGGCCGCGGGCCGGGCCAGGTCCCAGGCCGGGTCGCCGGTGCCGAGGTCGTCGATGTCGATGAGCAGCCAGCGGCCGTCGTGGTGGATCAGCTGGCCGAGGTGGAGGTCGCCGTGGCAGAGGACCGCGGCGTGCGTCAGGGGCGCTTCGGCGCGGGCCCAGGGCGGCACGCAGGACCAGGCGCGCTCGACGGTGGCCGCCGCGGGATGAGGGCCTGCCGCTCGCATACGGGAGAGGGCACGGGCGGCCTTCACGGGGCCGCGCATCGGCGGCAGGGGGGCCGGGGTCGCGGGGACGGGGGTGCGGTGCAGGCGCGCGAGGAGTTCCGCGGCCGCCTCCCAGGGGGCGCGCTCCGGGTGGTCGGGGTCGACGGGGGTGCCGTGCGGCCAGTACGTGAGGGGGCGGCCGTCGAGCTCGGTGGCGGGGCCCGGCAGCGGCGGCAGGAGGGTGCCGGTGAGCGACGGGTGTGCGGCGACGGCGAGTTGGGCGGCGAGGGCGGTGCGGTCCGTGTCGGGCGCGTGGGCCTTCACGACGAGCGGACCGTGGCGCACCACGGTGCCGTCGGCCCGGTCGGCGAGGACCGGGGTGGTGCAGTCGCAGCCGTGCACCGCGGGGTGGGCGATGTCCCGGGCAGCGGTCGCGAGCCCCTCGATCAGGCCTGCCGCCACGGGTCCCCCAAAGGTCGTACGTACCCGGGCAGCGTACGCGCCGGGCTCAGGCGCCCGTACGGACTCCCGGACAGCACACAGCCCGCGCAGCTCCCCAGCTGCGCGGGCCCTTTGTGCCGTCCGCCGCACCCCCGTCCCCACGGGGTTATGGCCGTGTGTCCCCGCCCGGACCGCTCATCCGGGCCTGGAGGCGCCGCTCAGCGCCCCAGCATCACAGCCACGGACGACGCCTGTGTGACCACTGCTTCCCAGCCGCCGAAGACGACGACGAGCAGTGCCGCCAGGGGAAGCACCATGGCCGTGGCCACCAGCGGGTGGCGCCGGCCGGAACGGCTGCCGCTGAACGTGGCGTATGCCCTGCGTCCCTGCGTGCGGATCATCGTCCGCGTTGCCGTGTCCGCCATGGTCCCTCTCCTGTCGTGGTTGGCAGCGGCGGGTGTCTGACCTCGGGGGACGAGTGCTGCACCCGCCGCTTGACTTCAAATCTAGGGGCGCGAGGTGCCCCGGTCGTCATGCCCTCGTACCGATTGCCGGGCCTCCTGCAGGAGGACCCCCGCGCCCTGTCCGTACTCCCCTGGGTGGAGACGAGGACCTAGGACTTGGGGTCTTCCCGGAGGGGGCGCTCTTCCTCTGATGCGTGCTCGCGCGGCACCGGCTGCTCGACCAGCGCGAGGACGCGCGTGGCCATGAACCGCGCCGTGCGCACGACGGAGCCGCTGCGCGTGACTTCGCTCACTTCGACGACGCCCCTGCGCACCGCCGTCTCCACCCGCCGGCCCGCCCGACTGGCCACTACTTCGTATGTCCTCGTCGTGTCCCCGGCGTCCACGACTATCTCGACCCTGTCACCCTTCATACGTCCAATCCCCCTTCTGCTACGGCCTGTTGACCGGCCGAGGACCCCGAACGGCCCTGGTCCGTACGTCTTCTGACCATGCTTCAAGTCTCCCACCCGGCACTGACAATCGATCTGTCGCCGAAGGCGCGGCCTATGCGCGCGAATGGGCCTGAAAACGTAAGCTGTGGCTCGTCATTCATGAGGGCGGCCAGGCAGCGGGGATGGACATGGCGATGATGCGGCTCCGGCGCGAGGATCCGCGGGTCGTCGGCTCGTTCAGGCTCCACCGCAGGCTCGGTGCGGGCGGAATGGGTGTCGTCTACCTCGGTTCGGACCGGCGGGGGCAGCGGGTCGCGCTCAAGGTGATCCGGCCGGATCTGGCGGAGGACCAGGAGTTCCGTTCACGCTTCGCGCGCGAGGTCTCGGCGGCCCGCAGGATCCGCGGCGGCTGTACGGCGCGGCTGGTGGCGGCGGACCTGGAGGCGGACCGGCCGTGGTTCGCGACGCAGTACGTGCCCGGGCCGTCGCTGCACGACAAGGTGGCCGACGAAGGGCCGTTGACGGCGGCCGAGGTCGCCGTCGTCGGGTCGGCGCTGTCCGAGGGGCTCGTCGCCGTGCACGAGGCCGGGGTCGTCCACCGTGATCTCAAGCCGTCCAACATCCTGCTGTCGCCCAAGGGCCCGCGGATCATCGACTTCGGCATCGCCTGGGCGACGGGGGCCTCGACGCTCACGCACGTCGGCACCGCCGTCGGCTCGCCCGGCTTCCTCGCGCCCGAGCAGGTGCGCGGGCAGGCGGTGACCGCGGCGACGGACGTCTTCTCGCTCGGTGCCACCCTCGCGTACGCCTCGATGGGCGACTCGCCTTTCGGGCACGGCAGTTCCGAGGTGATGCTCTATCGCGTGGTGCACGAGGAGGCGCAGCTCCAGGGAGTGCCGGATGCGCTGGCGCCGCTGATCCGGGCCTGTCTGGCGAAGGATCCGGAGGAACGGCCGAGCACGCTGCAGCTGTCGATGCGGCTCAAGGAGATCGCGGCGCGCGAGGCGCAGGCGCCGACGGATCACCGGGCGCCCGGGCCTCGGCGTGATGTCGACCGGCCCACGGCGCCGGTGGACGAGCGGACGCAGTCCGCGTCCCATTCGCAGAGCCGGTCCGCGACCGAGCGTCCGCGGCGGGGCGGGCCCACTCCCCCGCCGTCCGGCGGCAGTGGTGTGCGGCCGGCCGCCCGGCGGGCGCCCGCGCCTCGGCCCTCGCGGCCCGGGACGGGCAGCCGGCCTGCGCCGCGCAGTGGTGCGGGGCGGCCGGCGCCGCGTACGACGGGGACGGGGCGGCGGGTTCCGGCGAATCCTCGGCTGCTGCGGCAGCGGTTGTTCGTGTTCGTGGTGGTGACGTTGCTGGTGGCGCTGGGGATCGCGGCGGCTCAGGGGTGCCAGGGGCCGGCGCAAGGGTTGCGGGAGATGACGGGGGCGGCGTCCGTTTCGGCGCCGTATGCGTCGGGTTCGGACGCGTCGGGCCCGGACCCGTCGGGCTGAGCCGCGTCCCTAAAAGGGAAGGCGCTGGCCAGAGGTTCGCTGGCATGATCGGCGGGTCCGTTTGCCCCGGCCTGTCAGGAGAGGCCAATGCTGTCCCACATCGGTGACCTGCTCGACCCCGCTCTGCTCGCGCGCTGCCTCGAAGAGGGCTATGTCCGCGAGCAGTTCCACCCCTCGCTCCCGCTGCGGATTCTCAACTACACGGAGAAGGCCCAGTTCGAGCGCGAGTGGAACGAGGTCACCCGGCAGTGCCGAGGGCTCGTCGTCGATGAGCGCGGACAGATCCTGGCGCGGCCGTACGCGAAGTTCTTCAACTTCTCCGAGCACCCCGAGGGCACCTTCGGTCTGGACGACCCGGTGGTCGTGACCGACAAGCTGGACGGTTCGCTCGGCATCCTCTACCCGGTGAAGGACGGCGGGCACGCCGTCGCGACCCGGGGCTCGTTCGCCTCGGACCAGGCGCTGCACGCGACGCGAGTCTGGCAGGAGCGGTACGCGGCGACGGCCGAGCTCGCGCCCGGTGTCACGTACCTCTTCGAGATCATCTTCCCGGAGAACCGGATCGTCTGCGACTACGGGCCGCTGGACGACCTGTTCCTGCTCGGCGGTGTCGACATGGCGACCGGCGCGCCGGTCCCCGCGGACGAACTGCCCTGGGCGGGCCCCCGGGTGGGCACCTTCGCCTTCGCGACGCTGGCCGAGGCGCTGGCCGCCGAGCCGCGTGCGGGCGCCGAGGGTCTCGTGCTGCGGTTCCCCCAGCGCGACCACACGATGATCAAGATCAAGCAGGACGACTACGTGGCCCTGCACCGGATCATCAACGGGCTCAACGCCCGGGCGGTGTGGGAGCGGATCGGCGCGGGTGACACCGTGGCCGAGGTCTGCGACGGTCTGCCCGACGAGTTCCATGACTGGGTCAAGGACGTGGCGTCCGATCTGATGGCTCGGCGGGACGCGGTCATCGCCGACGCGGAGGCCGAGCACCGCCGCATCGTGGACGCTCTGCCCGAGGGGTGGACACGCAAGGAGTACGCGGCCGTCGCCGGCCGTTCGCCGCTGCGCGCCTGGCTGTTCCTGATCCTGGACGGGCGCGACCCGTCCGCCCGGATCTGGCACACCCTGCGTCCCGAGGGCGACGTGCGCCCGGCCAATTTCACGACCGAGAACACCGAGAACACCGAGAACGCCGACACCATGACGAACACCGAGGACGCCGTCTGATGCCCACCCTGCATGTCACCCGGGGCCTGCCCGGCAGCGGCAAGACCACGTGGGCGCGCGCCTGGACGGCCGAGAACCGTGCCGTGCGGGCCCGCGTCAACCGTGACGACCTGCGCGCCATGCTCGACTCCGGTGAGCACATCAAGGGCGTGACGGAGAAGCGCGTCATGGCGGTCCGTGACGCGACGATCCTCGATCTGCTGCACCGCGGCTACGACGTGGTCTGCGACGACACCAACCTGCCGCAGCGCGTGGCCCGCGATCTGGCGCGCCTCGCGAACCGTGCCGGTGCGGAGCTGCAGGTGCACGACTTCACCCATGTCCCGCTCGACGTCTGCGTCGAGCGGGACGCGGCCCGCGAGCGGACCGTGGGCGAGGCGACCATCCGCGGTCTGCACCTGCGCTTCCTGGCCGGGAAGAGCTCGCCGCTGCCGCTGCCGGAGGAGAGCCGTGACGCCGCGCCCGTGGGGCGCACGTACGAGCCCGTGCCGGGCAGCCCGAAGGCGGTCCTCGTCGACATCGACGGGACGGTCGCCGTGATGAACGGGCGCGGTCCCTTCGACGAGACGCGGGTGCACGAGGATCTGCCGAATCGGCCGGTCATCGACGTCGTTCGCGCCATGCACGCGGCGGGGAACCGGATCGTGTTCCTGTCGGGCCGCACCGACGGGTGCCACGAGGCAACCGTGGCGTGGCTCAAGGAGCAGGTGAACGTCCCGTTCGACGGCCCGTTCATGCGCCCGTCCGGGGACTCGCGGAAGGACTCGGTCGTCAAGGTCGAGCTCTTCGACGCGCATGTACGCGATGTGTACGACGTGGTCTGTGTCCTGGACGACCGGACGCAGGTCGTCCAGGCCTGGCGTGCCATCGGCCTGACGGTTCTGCAGGTGGCGGAGGGGAACTTCTGAGCTCCTGCGGCGTGCTCTGAGCCCTGACACCGAAGGGGGCCCGCCGAAATCGGCGGGCCCCCTTCGGTCGCGTCCGGGATTCAGACCTTCGGCCGTCCCGCGGTGACGGCGTAGAACGCCACCGCGGCCGCCGCGCCCACGTTGAGCGAGTCGACGCCGTGGGCCATCGGGATGCGGACCCATTCGTCCGCGGCGACCAGGGCCTGGGTGGAGAGACCGTCGCCCTCCGCGCCGAGCATCAGGGCCACGCGGTCCATGCGGTGCGGGGCCATGTCGTCGAGGGTGGCGGCCTTTTCGTCCGGGGTGAGGGCGAGGAGCTTGAAGCCCGCTTCCCGCACGGTCTCCAGGGACTTCGGCCAGGACTCGAGGCGCGCGTACGGCACCGAGAAGACCGCGCCCATCGAGACCTTCACCGACCGGCGGTAGAGCGGGTCCGCGCAGTCCGGCGAGAGCAGCACCGCGTCCATGCCGAGGGCGGCGGCGGAGCGGAAGATCGCACCGATGTTGGTGTGGTCGTTGACCGCCTCCATCACGGCGACCCGGCGGGCCGTCGTGAGCAGGTCCTCGGGGGTCGGGAGCGGCTTGCGCTGCATCGAGGCCAGCGCGCCCCGGTGGACGTGGTAGCCGGTGACGCGTTCGGCGAGGTCGGGGCTCACCGCGTAGACGGGCGCGGGAAGTTCGTCGATGACGTCGCGCATGACGTCGACCCACTTCGCCGAGAGCAGCATGGAGCGCATCTCGTAACCCGCGTCCTTGGCACGGCGGATCACCTTCTCGCCCTCGGCGATGAAGAGTCCTTCGGCTGGTTCGCGCTTGCGGCGCAGCTCTACGTCCGTGAGTCCGGTGTAGTCGCGCAGGCGCGGGTCGTCGGGGTCGTCGACAGTGATGAGATCGGCCACGGGGTTGATACTGCCTTGTCCTCGGTTCGGTGCCAACGGGGTCGGGGAAACTCCGTTACCGCTGGTTACCTGCGCCGACGGTCACGACGTCGCCGATGACGATCACGGCGGGCGGGCGGACCTCCTCGCGTTCGACGGCCTCCGCGACGGTCGCGAGGGTGGCGTCCACGCGGCGCTGGGCGGCCGTCGTGCCCTCCTGGACCAGGGCCACGGGAGTCTCGGCGGCGCGGCCGCCGGCGATCAGCGTCTCGGCGATCCGGCCGATCTTGTCGACGCCCATGAGGACGACGAGGGTGCCGGTGCCCTGCGCGAGCGCCTGCCAGTTGACGAGCGAGCGCTCGTCGTCGGGGGCCACGTGCCCGCTGACGACCGTGAACTCGTGGGCCACGCCCCGGTGTGTGACCGGGATCCCGGCCGCTCCGGGGACGGAGATCGAGCTGGAGATGCCGGGAACCACGGTGTACGGGATCCCCTCGGCCTCCAGCGCGATGGCCTCCTCCATTCCTCGCCCGAAGACGAAGGGGTCGCCGCCCTTGAGGCGTACGACGGACTTGCCGGCCTTCGCGTGCTCGATCAGCGCGTTGTTGATGGCCTCCTGGGCCATGTAGCGGCCGTACGGGATCTTCGCCGCGTCGATCACCTCGACGTGCGGCGGGAGTTCGTCGAGGAGGTCGCGCGGGCCGAGCCGGTCCGCGATGACGACGTCGGCCTCGGCGAGGAGCCGGCGGCCGCGGACCGTGATCAGGTCGGGGTCGCCGGGGCCACCGCCGACGAGGGCGACGCCCGCGGTCCTGGTGCGCTGGTGGGGTGCCACGAGGGTGCCGTCGCGCAGGCCCTCGACGACCGCGTCGCGGATCGCGGCGGTGTGGCGGGGGTCGGGGCGGTCGGTGGTGAGGACCGCGACGGTGACGCCTTCGCTGCGGCCGGTCGCGGGGGTCCAGGCCGTGGCGGCGCTCGCGTCGTCGGAGCGTACGCACCAGATGCGGCGGGTCTCTGCCTCGGCGCTCGCGGCCTCGTTCGCGGTGCGGTCGCTGGTGGCGATCAGGGCGTACCAGGCGTCGGTGAGGTCCCCGTACTCGTACGGCCTGCGGGTCCACTCGATCTCGCCCGTGTCCGCCATGGCCTCGACGGAGGGGGTCGCCTCGGGGGCGATCAGGGTGATGGCGGCGCCCGCGGCGATCAGGGCGGGCAGGCGGCGCTGGGCGACCTGGCCGCCGCCGAGGACGACGACGCGCCGGCCGGAGAGGCGGAGGCCAACGGGGTACGCGGGGTGTTCGGCCATGGTTTGTGCGGCTCCTGGTGCGGAGGGCTGGGTGAGCCGCTGCGGCGGTGGAGCAGCTCTGACATGGGTGGATGGTGCGAGAAGTGGATGGTGCGAGGGGTGGGTGGTGCGAGTTCAGATTACGGCGAACAGCGGCGGAGGGCGGCCGGGCGCTGCCCGTACCGCCCTCCGCCCGCCGCGCTACTTCTCGGTGACGCCTGCCGAGTCGAAGGTGGCCACCTCGTGCATCGCACGTGCAGCCGACTGGACGACCGGCAGTGCGAGGAGAGCGCCCGTGCCCTCGCCGAGGCGCAGGTCGAGGTCGACCAGCGGGCGCAGGCCCAGCTTGTTGAGCGCGGCCACGTGGCCGGGCTCCGCGCTGCGGTGGCCCGCGATGCAGGCCGCCAGGACCTCGGGGGCGATGGCGCGGGCGACCAGGGCCGCGGCGCCGGCGCTGACGCCGTCCAGGATCACCGGCGTGCGCAGCGAGGCGCCGCCGAGCAGCAGGCCCACGATCGCGGCGTGTTCGAGGCCGCCGATGGCCGCGAGGACGCCGATGGGGTCGGCCGGGTCGGGCTGGTGCAGCTCCAGGGCGCGGCGTACGACATCGGTCTTGCGGGCCAGCGTCTCGTCGTTGATGCCGGTGCCGCGGCCGGTCACCTCGGCCGGGTCCGCGTCCGTGAAGACGGAGATGAGGGCGGCGGACGCCGTGGTGTTGGCGATGCCCATCTCACCCGTGAGCAGCGCCTTGTTGCCCGCCGCGACAAGGTCGCGGGCCGTCTCGATGCCGACCTCGATGGCCGCCTTGACCTCTTCGCGGGTCAGGGCGGGACCGGTGGTCATGTCCGCCGTGCCGGCGCGCACCTTGCGGGGCAGCAGGCCCGGCGTGGCGGGCAGGTCGGAGGCGACACCCACGTCGATGACGCAGACCTCGGCGCCGACCTGGTTCGCGAACGCGTTGCAGACCGCGCCGCCGCCCAGGAAGTTGGCGACCATCTGGCCGGTGACCTCCTGCGGCCAGGGGGTCACGCCCTGGGCGTGCACCCCGTGGTCGCCCGCGAAGATCGCGACGGCCGCGGGCTCCGGGATCGGCGGCGGGCACATCCGGGACAGGCCCGACAGCTGCGCGGAGATGATCTCCAGCATGCCGAGCGCGCCGGCGGGCTTGGTCATCCGCTTCTGCCGCTCCCAGGCCTCGCCGAGCGCCTTGGCGTCGAGCGGGCGGATGTTGGAGACGGTCTCGGCGAGCAGGTCGTGCGGGTCCTCTCCGGGCAGGGCGCGACGGCCGTACGTCTCCTCGTGCACGACCCACGACAGCGGGCGGCGCTTGGACCAGCCGGCCTGCATCAGCTCGGGCTCGGCCGGGAACTCGTCCACGTATCCGACACAGAGGTACGCCACGACCTCCAGGTGCTCGGGCAGGCCGAGCGTGCGCACCATCTCGCGCTCGTCGAAGAAGCTGACCCAGCCGACGCCGAGGCCTTCGGCGCGAGCGGCGAGCCAGAGGTTCTCGACGGCGAGCGCGGAGGAGTACGGGGCCATCTGCGGCTGGGTGTGCCGGCCGAGGGTGTGGCGGCCGCCGCGGGTGGGGTCGGCGGTGACGACGATGTTCACCGGGGTCTCGAGGATGGCCTCGATCTTCAGTTCCTTGAACTGCTTCGCCCGGCCCTTGGGCAGCGACTTCGCGTACGCGTCGCGCTGGCGCATGGCGAGTTCGTGCATCGTGCGCCGGGTGTCGGCGGAGCGGATGACGACGAAGTCCCAGGGCTGCGAGTGGCCGACGGACGGGGCCGTGTGGGCCGCTTCGAGGACGCGGAGCAGGACCTCGTGCGGGATGGGATCGCTGCGGAAGCCGTTGCGGATGTCGCGGCGCTCGCGCATCACACGGAGCACGGCCTCGCGCTCGGCGTCCGCGTAGCCGGGGGCGGCGGGGCCCTCGTGGGCTTCGGGGGCTTCCTGGCCTTCGAAGGTCCCGTCGGTCTCGTCGGTCTCGCCAGGGGCTGCGGGAGCTTCGGCGGCCTCGTGGAGGGCGGGGGCTTCGGGCTGCTCGGGGATGTCCACGTTCTCCGGGTCGTCCAACTCCGCCGGGAAGTGCAGGAGTTCGGGGCCCTCTTCCTGGGCGTCCCCGGGGGCGGGGTGCTCGGCCTGGAGGGCGGGCTCGGGCTCGGTTGCGAGTGCGGGCTCTTCGGCCGGCTGCTCAGCGGGCTGTTCCGTCGCCTGTACGGCGGCGGCGTTCGGCTCGGGTGCGGTGGCCGGGTCCGTCGGCTGGGCGGCGGCCTCGGGCTGCTGCGCGTCCGGGGCGTCCTGGTCCTGTTCGACGTCCGCTTCGGCGGTCTGCTGTGCCTCGATGGCCTGCTGTGCCTCGACGGGCTCGCCGTCGCGGGGCGCGGGGACCTCGACGGCGGCCTCCTGCTCCGGCTCAGGTGCCTGCGGGTTCTCCGCTTGCGGGGTCTCCGCATGCGGGGCGGCGGCCTGAGGCTGAACGTCCTCGGCCGGCGCTTCCGCCGCAGGCGCCTGCGGCTCCTCGACGGGCGCGGCCTGCTCCTCTGTCCGCGCGACCGGCTGCTGCTCCTCGGCCGGTACGACGGGCTCCTCGGGCAGCCGCAGTGCGTGCGGCGGCGTGGGCGCGAGGTGCGGTGTGGAGGGGACGACACCGTCGACGGGGACGAACTCGCCGATGGGGCCCTGGTCCTGAGGAGTCAGGGCGGCGGTTACCGGGGTGCCCGCGTCGGCGCCGGCGTGCTCGTCGGACGGGGCCGCGGGCATCGGGACCGGGGCGGCAGGCGTGTGCTGCTCTCCGCCGGACAGCACGGCTCCGGCGGACACGCCGGCCTGGGCCGGGGCGGCGGGATGGACCGCTCCGGCGGCCTGCATCGCGTCGGCCGCCGACTGGACCGCACCGAGGTGCAGCTGAGGTCCGACGTGCAGCTGCGGACCAGCGGCACCGTGAACCGGCTCGGCCGGCCCCTGAACGGGCTCGCCCGGGTGGGCCGCGTACGCCTGGGCGGCACCGTCGACGGCGAGCGCCGGGCCGTGCGCCGGCCCTTGGCCCGCGTGGAGCGCGGCACCGTGGGCGGCCGGGGCTCCGGCGTGCGCGGGCTCGGGCACACCGAGCAGCTCGGCGCCTTGCGGCACGGCCTGGAACCCGGCCGCCGCCTGGGCCGCGCGGAACGCCTCGACGTCCGGGGTGGCCGGGGTGGCACCGACGGGCCGGCCCTGCGGGACGACCGTTTCTGCACTCTGCGCCTGCGGAGCCTGCGGCCAGGGGGCCGCGGCCTGCGACGGGATCTCACCGAGGTGCGGGCCCGGAAGCTCGGCGTCCGGGTGCGCACCGGACGCGGCCGCCGCGGCCTCCTGCGGGACGTCCAGGTACTCGGGGCCGGTGGTCGGCGGGCCCGAGCGGCGCATTTGCACGGGGTTCGCGGGCGTGCCCGCGGGGCCGCGGTCGGCGAGGGAACGCACCGGGGAGGTCGTGGGGGCGCCCGGCGTGGGCGGGCCCATGTGCAGGGGGCGGCGGATGGGTGCGTCCTTGCCGCCCTGGACCTGCGCGCCGTTCATGGCGCCGCTGTCGTGTGCCGCGGCCTCGGGCGCACCGGGCACGCTCAGGTCCTGCGCGGGGACTGCGACGCCCTCGGGGGCGGCGTGGAGTGCGGCGTCGGGCGCGATGTGGAGCGCGGGCCCGACGGCGTGGTGACCGGAGTCGTGGTGACCGGCATCGTTGTAACCGGCATCGTGGTGACCGGAGTCGTGCGCGGCCTGGAGGCCGGCGTCGGGAAGGCCCTGCTGCGCGGCGTCGTGCAGGCCGAACTGCGCGGCATCGTGGGCCCCCGGCAGTCCCCCGTCGTGGGCGCCGAGAAGACTGCCGTCGTACGCGCCCTCGTAGGTGCTGCCGTCGTGGCCGCCCACCTGACCCCCGACCTGACCGGCCTGACCGAGCTGCCCGGCTTCGTGCGCCACGTGGAGTCCCCCTTCGTGCGCCACCGGATGCCCTGCCTCCTGAGCCATCGGATGCCCGGCGTGCGGCACACCCTGAACTCCGTTGTCGTACACACCCGGTGCGCCGACCACGAAGCCCGCGCCGTCGGTCAGCTGAGCCCCCGCGGGAGCCGCGTAGCCCTCGGGTGCGGGTGCGGGACGGTCCTCCGTCCAGGCTCCCTGCGCGCCCGGCATCAGGAGCAGGTCATCGTCCTCGGCGGTGGGGCCGGAGGGTTCATGGAAGGTGTGCGCACCCGGAGCGGGAACCCCCGGCCTGCCCACCGTGCCCGCGTCCTGAGGCAGTCCCTCGCCCGGGACCTGGCCGGTGTCGGTCATGCGTACCCCTCGCCCATTGGTCGTACTTCTCCTTCGGCCGGCTGCCAGGGCGGTGAAGCACCCGCCCTGCAACAAGAACGAGCGGGCGCGCCCCGCGGCACGTACGACTCGTCGACAAAGCGCCAAAGGCATCGGCGCCCAAGGCATTGTCGCGGCCGAACCGCCCTCGTGACGAGCAGATCCACCACAGCCCGCTGTGGACTACGCCACGTCGCGCGTCCTCCGGTCCTGCCGTACCACACACACCCCAAAACGGGCGCGCCTTCCGGACATTGACGTACGAACTGACGAACGTCCCGGAGCAGTACAACGATCGGCCAGCCTACCGCGAGCGGTGGCGCACCAAGGTCGCGGGGCGGATTTACGGCGCCTCCTGAGCGGCCCTGACCGGGCCTGCTCCGGGAAGCGCCGACTCTGTGCACGTGCCATGGAGCCTGCCGCCCGATCGTGTGCCGTTCCGGTCGCGGCGGCCGGTACGGAATCCGGCGTCAATCCCCGGCGCGGCCGGAGGGTTCGGGGCGTTCGGCGGCGATGACGAAGGCGACCACGCGTTCGCGTTCGCGCCATGCGCGGGTGTCGAGTTCGACGGACTGCAGGAGCGCGCACTCGACGGTGTAGCCGTGTTCCGTCAGGTCGCGGCCGATGAGTTCGGCCTCGTCGCGGGTCGCGGCGTGGGTGACGATGCGCTCGGGACGGCGGTCCGCGACGGCCGAGACGACGGCGGCTCCCCCGCCGCCGACCCGTACGACATCGGGTTCGGGCAGGTCTTCCAGTACGTGGGGGGCCGTGCCGTGGACGACCTCCAGCTGGATGCCGAAGCGGCGGGCGACGGCGGTGGTGCGGGCGCAGGCGTCCGCGGCGCGGTCGACCGCGATGACGGCGGCGCCGAAGCGGGCGGCCTCGGCCGCGAAGGCGCCGCTGCCACTGCCGATGTCCCAGACGAGGTCGCCGACGCGCGGCCCGAGCCGGGCGAGCTGCGCGGCGCGCACCCGCTCGTTCTCGCCCTCGCCGAGAGCCACCGTGTCGCCGTCCTCGCGGAAGGCGTCCGCGGGCAGCGCCCAGCCGCGTGAGGTGCCCGCCGGGTCGCGTCCGGCGATCCAGCCGGTGTCGGCGGTGACCGGGCCGCCGATGACGATCACGAGGTTGGGGTCGCGCCAGGAGTGGTCGGCGGCCTTGTCCGAGGTGACGACGGTGACCTGCTCGCGGTCCGTGCCGAGCTCCTCGCAGATCACGAAGGTGCGCTGGACCGGGCCGAGCAGCAGTCCCAGCTCGGCGGGTCCCGCGCCGGGCGAGGTGAGGACGGCGACTTTGGTGTGGGCGCGGCACACGTTGACCGCGCGGCGCAGGGTGCGGCGGTGCGCGACGACGACCTGGGCGTCGTCCCAGGGCATCCCGGCCCGCGCGAAGGCCTGGGCGACGGCGGAGACCGCCGGGACCACCTCGACCTCGAGGCCGAACTCGGGGGCGCGCAGCGTCCGTACGACGCCGAAGAAACCGGGGTCGCCGTCCGCGAGCACCACGGCCGTGCCGCGGTGGCGGGCGATCCGGCGGGCGGCGAGCGAGACGCTGCCGAGCCTGATCCGTTCGGCGCCCGCGGGGACCTCGGGCAGCGCGAGGTGGTGGGCGGCGCCGGCCACGAGGGTGGCGGCGCCGAGCGCGGAGCGGGCCGCGTCGGTCAGCGGGGAGCCGTCCCAGCCGATCACAGTGACGCGGTCGGCCATGGTCGTCAGTCTCCTGCGGTACTCGGGGTCGAGGCACCGGTGAGGTTACCTGGTGAGCGGCGTGAAAGCGCTCCCGCGGCGGACGGCCCGGACTCCGGCCGCGGCTCCCCGGGGCCGTACCCGATCAGGGCAGGATCAGTTCCACTCCGAATAGGCCGAGAAGCCGGACGCCTCCGCCAGCTGCTCGTCCACGCCTTCGAGGTCCTCGGGCAGCAGCGACCACACGATGTAGTCCGTGCGGAAGTCGCTCCAGGCGCCGTCCTCACCGCGCGTACGCGCTATGCAGGCGCCTCGCAGCACCCCTTCGCTGATGCAGCCGATCTTCTGGGCGACCTGCTGCGACGCGGTGTTGTCGGCGGCCGTGCGCAGTTCGATCCGTTCCATGCGCTGGTCGCTGAAGAGCCACTGTGCGGTGGCGAGGGAGGCCTCGGAGGCGTAGCCCTCGCCGCGGGCCCACGGCGCGATGATGTACGACATCTCGGTGGAGCGGACCCGCCAGTTGGTCTTGGCGAGCTGGATGATGCCGACGAGGCGCTGGGTGAGGAACTCCGTGACGGCCAGGTCGAGTCCGCGGCCCGCCGCGCGCTCGGTCGGCGCGTACTCGCTGATCCACCTGCTCGCGTCGGACTCGGCATACGGCTGCGGAACGGCCGTCCAGGCCCCGACCATCTCGTCGTTCATCATCTCGGCGAGGCCGGGCGCGTCGGCGTCCTCGAGCGGGCGCAGCACAAGGCGCTCCGTGCTGATGGAGATGTCGGGGAACATCCGGTGAGCCGTGGTCATCGCGCCGCTCCGTCACTACAGGCTGCTGAAAGTGCTCAGCATCAGGCCAGTCAAGCCGCTGAAGAGCCCAGCATGCAGCATCGGAGCGCACAACTGCACCACAGGGCCCGCACCTTGAGAGTGCGGACCCTGTGGTAGAGCGGTCGGTGAGGCGCTTGGTGACCGGTTTGCGACCGGCTTTAGAAGGCGGGCTCGACGGCGCCGTCGAACTTGTCCTCGATGTACTTCTTGACCTCGTCGGAGTTGAGGAGCTTCGCGAGCTTCTTGACGCGCGGGTCGTTCTCCTGGCCCTTCTTGACGACGAGTCCGTTGGCGTACGGGTTGCCCTTGGCGGTCTCGCTGACGAGCGCGTCCGACTTCGGGCTCAGGCCGGCCTCGACGGCGTAGTTGCCGTTGATGACCGCGGCGTCCACGTCACCGAGCGAGCGCGGCAGCTGCGCGGCCTCGATCTCCTTGAACTTGAGGTTCTTGGGGTTCTCGGCGATGTCCGCGGGGGTCGCGTCGAGACCGGCGTCGGCCTTCAGCTTGATGATGCCGTTGGCGTCGAGCAGCTTGAGCGCGCGGCCCTCGTTGGTGGTGTCGTTGGGCACGGCGACGGTCGCGCCGTCCGCCAGCGCGTCCGCCTTCTCGACCTTCTTCGAGTACAGGCCGAGCGGCTCCAGGTGGACGTCGTTGACCCAGACCAGGTCGGTCCCGTTCTTCTTGTTGAAGTCGTCGAGGTAGGGCTTGTGCTGGAAGAAGTTGGCGCCGACGGAGCCGTCCTGGGTCGCGGTGTTCGGCTGGACGTAGTCCGTGAACTCCTTGACCTCCAGGTCGAGTCCTTCCTTCTTCGCCAGGTTGTCCTTGACGTAGTTGAGGATGTCGGCGTGCGGTGTGGGGCTGGCGGCAACGATCAGCGGGCCGTCGGACGAGGCCTCGCCCGATCCGGACCCGGAGTCGGAGCCGCAGGCCGCGAGGCCGAGGGTGAGAGCTCCGGTGGCGAGGACAGCAGCGGCGATCTTGGCAGTGTTACGCACGAAAAGTGCCTTTCTCCAATGGGTGGTGCGTCCCGGCGCGGGAGGCCGGGGGCATTGCTGTGGGGGGAAGTCGTGGGGAGCCGGGGGCTCAGGAGGCCTTCGTCGGCTCGACGGCCGCGGCGGGTGCCGGGGCGCTGCGGAGCAGACGGAGCCTGGGAGCGGTGGAGCCGCGGCCGCGGCGGGACACCGCGCGGGCCGCGTAGTCGCCCGCGAACTGGATCACGGAGATCACCACGGCGAGGATCGCGATGGTCACCCACATGAGACCGGTCTCGAAGCGCTGGTAGCCGTAGGTGATCGCGATGTTGCCGAGTCCGCCGCCGCCGACCGCACCGGCCATGGCCGAGTAGCCGATGAGCGCGACGACCGTCGTGGTGGCGCCGGAGATCAGCGACGGCAGCGACTCGGGCACGAGGACCTTGCGGACCACGGCCCAGGTGTTGCCGCCCATCGACTGCACGGCCTCGACGAGTCCGTGGTCGACCTCGCGCACGGAGGTCTCCACGAGACGGGCGAAGAACGGGATGGCACCGATCGCCAGCGGCACGATCGCGGCCTCGACCCCGATGGTGGTGCCGGTGATGGACCGGGTGAGCGGCATCAGGGCGACCATCAGGATGATGAAGGGCATCGAGCGGCCGATGTTCACGATCTGGCCGACGACCTTGTTGACGGCCGCGTTCTGCAGCAGTCCGCCGCGGTCGGTCAGGACCAGGAAGACACCGAGCGGGAGTCCGCCGACGATCGCGATCAGCGTGGACCAGCCGACCATCGTCAAGGTCTCCCAGGAGGCGGTCTCCAGGAGCGGCTGCATCTCGTTCCAGGTCACTTCGCGACCCCTTCCTTGACGAGCAGGGGCGCGGCCGGGGCGTCACCGGCCACCTCCACCTGGAGGCCCTGCTCGCGCAGGAAGCCGATCGGGACGACGTTCTCCTCGTAACGGCCCGGCAGCTCGATCCGCATCCGGCCGATCTGCTTGCCGCCGACGGTGTCCATCGCGGCGCCCAGGATCGAGATGTCGATGTTGTACGTACGGGAGAGCTGCGAGATGACCGGCTGGGTGGCGGCCTCGCCGTGGAAGGTGACGTCGATGACCGTGCGGTCCTCGTCCCTGGCCTCGCCGCTGACCGGGAAGAGGGCGTCGGCGAGCTGGGAGCCGGGGGTCGCGAGCAGCTCGGCGACCGTGCCGGACTCGACGATCCGGCCGTGCTCCATGAGGGCCGCGGAGTCGCAGATCGTCTTGACGACGTCCATCTCGTGCGTGATCAGGAGGACCGTGAGGCCGAGCTGGCGGTTCAGGTCGCGGATCAGTTCCAGGATGGAGCGGGTGGTCTCGGGGTCGAGGGCGCTGGTGGCCTCGTCGGAGAGCAGCACCTTGGGGTCGCCGGCCAGGGCGCGGGCGATGCCGACGCGCTGCTTCTGGCCGCCGGAGAGCTGGCTCGGGTAGTTCTTCGCCTTGTCGGCGAGGCCGACCAGGTCGAGGAGTTCGAGTGCCTTGCGGGAGCGCTCCTTGCCGGAGACACCGAGGATCTCCAGGGGCACCTCGACGTTGCCCTGCACGGTGCGCGAGGACAGCAGGTTGAAGTGCTGGAAGACCATGCCGATCCTGCTGCGGGCCTCGCGCAGCTCCTTGCCGGCGCGCGGGCCGCGGCCGGCGAGTGCGGTGAGGTCGACGCCGTCCACGGTCACCGTGCCGGAGGTGGGCTTCTCCAGGAGGTTGACGCAGCGGATCAGCGAGGACTTGCCGGCGCCGGACTGGCCGATGACGCCGTACACCTCGCCCTCGCGTACCTGGAGGTCGACTCCGTCGAGGGCGGTTACTTCACGACCGCGTGAGCGGTAGACCTTGGTCAGGCCGGAAGTGGTGATCACTGGGGTTTCCGTCACTGTCGAGTGCGCGGCGCAGCGTGTGCACCGGGCACGGGCATTCTTCTTCGGAAGTTCTGACAGCCCGCGCACGCGGCGACGTCCGCACGTCCGAGGACACGGCAAAGGCCGTGATTCAGCGGGGAGTCCGTCATGCGCGGGGGCCGGTCCGGTCCTCCGACACGAGGTCGGGACGCGGGGCGGCGGTCTCGCTTCGGGGCGCGAGGAAAGTCGTGCAGGGGCCCTCTAGAAGGCGCGCATTCGACACATACAACGAGCACCGGGCGTCATCATCGCCTCGGTCGCAAGGGTGCGGCTGCTCGTCGTGGTCATGGGCCCAAGTAAAGCAGACCTGCATACGAATCGACCGCGGGTGTCCGTATAGCGGACAACGGATGCCATGGTGCGGACACCCGCGACGGTGGTTCAGTCCCGGGTGGTGATCTCCACGGCGCCGTCCACGGCCTGCGCGGACACCGCCGACAGGTCCGTCACGACCACATCGGCGGACAGCTCGCCGGCGTCGTGCGTTGTGGCCAACGCCACGGTCGTCATGCCCGCGGCGCGGCCCGACGCCAGGCCCGCGGGGGCGTCCTCGAAGACGACACAGCGGGCGGGGTCGACGCCGAGGCGCTCGGCGGCGAGCAGGAAGGGCTCGGGGTCGGGCTTGCCGCGGCTGATGTCGTCGGCGGCGATCAACGTGGGGAAGTCGATGCCGACCTCGTGCAGCCGGGCCTCGGCGAGCGGGCGGGTCGCGGAGGTGACGACGGCCCAGCGGTCGCGGGGCAGCGAGCCGAGGAGTTCCTTGGTGCCGGGCAGGACGACGACGCCGCCGGGCACGTCCTCGACCTCAAGCTGCTCGATCCGGGCGAGGGCCTCGGGGATCCGCTCGGCGGGCAGCAGCTCGGCGATGATCTCGACCGCGGTGCGGCCGTGCAGTTCGACCCCCTCGAAGTCCTCGGCGGTGATCCCGTACTCCTGCGCCCAGCGCGTCCAGCAGCGGTAGACGGACTCCATGGAGGAGATGAGGGTGCCGTCGTTGTCGAACAGGAGGGCTTCGGCCTGGATCTTCATGGTTTCGACCCTAAGGGGGCGCGGCGGCTGGTCGCGACCTCGTATCTGTCAGGCCCGGAGACCGCGTCTCGGTCAGGCCCGGCGACCGGGGCCTTTTCGCCCCGTAATAGGCTCCGGGCATGCTCGACGCCCTGACGATCGCGACCTCGGTGGCCGCGCTCGCGCTCGCCGCCTGGTGCGGTTTCGCCGCCTTCCGTGACCAGCCGACCAAGGACTGGCACTTCATCGGCATGGCCGTGGTCACCCTGCTCACGCTGGTGCAGCTGATCGTGGGCATCGTGCAGCTGGCGCGCGGCGAGGCGCCCGAGCAGGGCACGACGCTGTTCGTGGCGTATCTGATCGGCTCGGCCTGTGCGGTTCCGGCGGCGGCGTTCATGTCGCTGGGCGAGCGCACCCGCTGGGGCAGCGCGACCGTCGCCGCGTCCGCGGTGGTTCTCGCCGTGCTCGAGGTGCGGCTCTATGACATCTGGGGTGGCTGACATGGCGGACGGCACGCAGGGCGGCAGGCGCTCCCGGCTCATCAGCGGCCCCGGCATGCTGCTCGTCTGGCTCTACGGCGTGATGGTGGTCGGCGCGGTCTCGCGCTCGGCGTACCAGATCTCCACGGAGTTCGACCGCGCCCCGCTCGCGTACTCCCTCTCCGCCATCGCCGCGCTGGTGTACGCCTTCATCACGTACACCCTGGTGCGCGGCGGCGAGACGGCGCGCAAGGCCGCGCTGGCCTGCTGCGCCGCCGAGTTGGTGGGGGTGTTCGTCGTCGGTACGTGGACACTGATCGAGCCGTCCGCGTTCCCCGACGCCACCGTGTGGTCGGACTTCGGCATGGGCTATCTGTTCATCCCGGTGCTGCTGCCGTTCACCGCGATCCTCTGGCTGCGCCGGTCCCGTACCGCCGCCGCAGCCGTCTGAATCCCCTGACCGCTCAGGACGCTCCGCCTGCTCAGGCGCTCGCCGCGTAGGCCGCGGGCTCGGCGTCCTTGGCGAGGGTCACCAGCGTCAGCCGCTCGCTGACCGCCTCGGTCGCCACGGGGACGTAGCCGTGCTTGCGGTACAGCATCAGGTTGTTCTCGGAGCGGTGGCCCGTGAACAGCTGGTAGTGCTTCACGGGGCCGGCCGAGCCGAGGCGCTCCTCGACCGCGATGAGGAGCCGGCCGCCGAGGCCGTGCCGCTGCATCCGCGGGTGCACGATCAGCTTGTTGATCCGGGCCGTTCCGTCCGCGTCCACGAGACCGCGCACCGAGGCGACGACCTCGGTGCCGAGCCGGGCCACGAGGACCGTGCCGGCGGTGAGTTCCGCCCGGATGGAGTCGAGCGACTGGGTGAGGGGCTCGATCGAGTAGTCCCCGTAGAGCTCCGCCTCGCTCTGGTAGCAGAGGTACTGCAGTTTGAGGATCTGCTCGGCGTCCCGCTCGGTCGCCGCAGAGATGGTCACGCTCATGCCCATGTGCGCATGCCTCCCGCTCACCTGTCCGCCGGTTGCTTCAAGCGCACCTTTCCCCTCAGGTCAGGTGCCGCAACCTCTGCCGCGAGGATTCTGCGCAGACAACCCAGGCATCGGGAACGTTCCGGGCCCAGACTTCCCTGTGAGATACCCAACTCCCCTGCGATCTCACGGTAGGTGAGGTCCTCGCGGGACAGGAGCGCCGCCAGGAGCCGCGGGCAGCGGCCCGGCAGCCTGCGCACCGCGGCGTGCAGGGCGCGGCGGTGTTCGGAGCGCAGGACGAGGTCCTCGGGGCCGGTGCCGGCGGCGGCCGCGGGGTCGTCCGCGTACCCCGTCTCGCGCCGCGCCATACGGCGCGCCTCGCCACGGACGGCGTCGCGCAGCCACCGGGCGGGCGCGGGCGGCGGGCCCTGTTCGTGGATCCGTTCCAGGAGGCGCAGCCAGACGGCCTGTTCGAGGTCGCCGGGCTCGATGCCCGGCGCCGCTTCGGCGGCGGCCTCGGCGGTGAGCAGCGGACCCAGGGTGTGTACGAGATCGTTCATGCGCCTCAGGACTGCGCTGCCCCGGCAGCGGGTTGCCGGGGCAGCGCAGGATCACCCGCAATGGGCGCTCGGGCCGGGCCGGTTGACGATCAGTTCTTCCGGAAGTCCGCGGCCGCGAGCAGCCCCGTGTCCGGGTTGTCGGTGAAGATGCCGTCGATGCCGGTCTCGAACCACACCTTGAAGGCGCCGAAGGCGTCCCCGTAGTCGTTGGCCGAGGTCCCGCGGCGGAACTCCGCGGGCAGGAAGGTGTTCTCGTTGCGCATCGTGTACGGGTGCAGGACCAGGCCCTTCGCGTGGGCGTCGCGCACCAGCGTGGTGGGCTGGGTGAGCTTGCCGCTCGCGTCCCGCGGGATGATCAGGTCGAGCGTCGGGCCGAGGCCCTGGGCGTACGAGGCGATCCACTTCAGGCCCTCGGGCTTGACCAGGTCGGCCACCGTCCGCGGGTCACCGGCCTCGACGAAGTCCCAGGGGCGCGAGTTAGCCGACGAGAGCAGCACGACGAGCGGGGCGTCGACCAGCTTGCCGAGCCGCTGGATGCTGCTCGGCTCGAAGGACTGCAGGAAGTTCGGGGAGTGCTTCTTGTGGCGCCCGTACTTGCGCAGGAGCTTCGCGAGCCGCTCCTCGAGACCGAGGCCGATGCTCCGGAAGTACGTGGGGTGCTTGGTCTCGATGTGCAGCCAGATCTCGCGGCCCCGCCTGCGTCCCTCGCGGTCGGCCCACTGGAAGACCTCCTCCAGGGTGGGCACCTCCCAGCGGCCGTCGTAGAGGGTGTTCTCCTGGCGGTTGCCGGGGATGCGCTCCTTGGCGCGCAGCGTCTTCAGTTCGGCGAGGGTGAAGTCCTCGGTGAACCAGCCCGTGAGCGAGGCGCCGTCGATGCTCTTCGTCGTCCTGCGGTCGGCGAACTCGGGGTGGGCCGCGACGTCCGTCGTGCCCGTGATGTCGTTCTCGTGCCGGCAGACGAGGTGGCCGTCCTTGGTGGGCACCAGGTCCTGCTCGATCACGTCCGCACCCATGTCGAGCGCCAACTGGTAGGAGCCGAGGGTGTGCTCGGGCCGGTAGCCGCTCGCGCCGCGGTGCGCGATCACGGTCGGCACCGGCAGTGATCTGTAGCCGCCACGGCGGCGCTCATCCGCGGCGGCCGCGGGTGCGGCACCGCCGAGTGCCACGCCGCCCGCGCCGAGCACCGCAGTGGTGAGCAGTGCGCGCCGTCCCGGCCCGCCGCTCGACTGCTGCCCGTTCGCCTTGCCCTGCGTCGCCTTGCCCTGCGTCATAGAGGTCCTTCCGACGTCGTACGACGCCGTACGTGCCTTGCGGTAAGGCCGTACGACCTCGTACGAGGAGTGGTAACCGTCCGTCTGTGATGTCCCGCACCTGTCAACGCGAGTCATCGATGCTAGGGGGCTTGATGTGACGAGGGGGAGCCCCTGAAGCCAACGCAATGCAAACTGAGCGCAAAGCCGCGTCAACTCTGCGTATCCACGTGATGAACCCGACTCGCTAGGACGGCGGAACCGCGAGTATCGTCCTCACCTGCACAGACAACTCGCCCAGACCACCCCGCCAGCCCTTGACTCCGGAGGATTCGTTGTCCCGCTTCACCCTCATCAAGGCAGTACTCGGCCCGGTTCTGCGCCTGATGTTCCGCCCACAGGTGGAGGGTGCGGAGAACATTCCGGGCACGGGGCCCGTGATCCTCGCGGGCAACCACCTCACGTTCATCGACTCGATGATCATGCCGCTGTGTCTGAAGCGGCAGGTCTTCTTCATCGGCAAGGACGAGTACGTGACGGGCAAGGGCCTCAAGGGCCGCGCCATGGCCTGGTTCTTCTCCGGCACCGGAATGATCCCCGTGGACCGCGACGGCGGCCGCGGCGGTGTGGCCGCGCTGATGACCGGCCGCCGTGTGCTCGAAGAGGGCAAGGTCTTCTCGATCTACCCGGAGGGCACCCGCTCCCCCGACGGCCGTCTGTACCGCGGCCGCACCGGCATCGCCCGGCTCACGCTCATGACCGGCGCGCCCGTCATCCCCTTCGCGATGATCGGCACCGACAAGATCCAGCCGGGCGGCGCGGGTCTGCCGCGGCCCGGCAAGGTGACGGTCCGCTTCGGCGAGCCGATGGAGTTCTCGCGGTACGAGGGCATGGACCGCGACCGCTATGTGCTGCGGGCCGTCACCGACTCGGTGATGTCCGAGGTGCTCGCGCTGTCCGGTCAGGAGTACGTGGACATGTACGCCACGAAGGCCAAGGCGGCCTGATCCGTCGGTAGTTCCGAAGGGCGTCGTGCCGATGGGCACGGCGCCCTTCGGTCTGTGGGTGCGCGGCTCACCCGCCCGACGCCACGATCGTCTCCGCGGCCTGGAGCGCCTCGCCCACCGGGATGGCGAAGCCGATCCCTATCGAGCCGCCGCGCTCCTGGTCGAGGGTGGCGATGGCGGTGTTGATCCCGATCACCTGCCCCTCGGCGTCGACCAGCGGTCCGCCGGAGTTGCCCGGGTTGATGGACGCGTCGGTCTGCAGCGCGCGCCGGTCGCCGTCGCCGAGGCTGACCTTGCGGTCGAGCGCGCTCACGATGCCCGCGGTGACCGTCCCGGACAGGCCGAGCGGGGAACCGATGGCAAGGACCGTGTCGCCGACGGACGGTTCGGCGTCGGGCGCGAGCACGGCCGCCCTGAGACCTTCCGTACGGGCGGGGCGCAGGACCGCCACGTCGAGGTCGGGATCCGTGCCGAGCACCTCGGCGTCGAGCCGGCGTCCGCTCTGCAGGACGACGGACACCTGTGAACTCTCGCCCACGACATGGGCGTTGGTGAGGACGCGTCCGTCCGCGTCGAAGACGAATCCGGACCCCTGTCCGCCGGACGCTTCGACGGAAAGGACGCTGGGCAGCACCCGCGCGGCCACGGAGTCCAGCCCCGTGGTGTCGCGCGCGCCGGGCGGCCCGCCGTCCCTGTCCCCCCACTGCCCGGCCCCGTAACCGGCCGCTCCGCCCGCGAGGACGGCGGCGACGACCGCGGCGAGGACCGGGCGCGGGGTGCGGCGCCTCGGTCCGGGCGTTTCGGGGAGCGGGGCGTACGGCGTCGTATACGAAGGGACCGGCGCATACGGCCGCGCCGGATACGCCTGCGTCGGGTGGGGCGGTCCGAAGCTGCCGGGCTGCGCGATGCCCTGAGTGACGGCGGGGTCGACGGGTCCTTGGCGGTAGGGGTCGCTCATGCTTCCTCCTGGGCTGCCCAACCCATTGAGCGTCCCACCCGGTGGTGCCGCGGGACAGAAGGCGTCGGGGAGCGCCGCCTTCCGGCAGCGCTCCCCGACTCTTACGGCTCGCGGTACGTCAGTGCTCGACGTGGTCCGTATACGTCAGTGCTCGACGTGGTCCGCCAGCTTCTGTCCGCGCAGCAGGAACCAGGCCGCGACCGCCGCGGCGAGCAGCACCGCGGAGCCCACGCCCGCCGCCATGCGCAGACCGTCCACGAACGCGTCCTGCGCCGTGGTGAGCAGGGCCGCGCCCTGCTCGGCGGGCAGGGAGCCCGCCGACTCCCAGGCACCGCCCAGGGATTCACGGGCGGCGTCCGTGGTGCCTGCGGGCAGCCCGGCCGGCGCCGAGAAGTCACGGTAGACGCCGGTGACGATCGAGCCGAGCAGGGCGATACCGAGCGCGGCACCGAGTTCGTATGCCGTCTCCGAGACCGCGGAGGCCGAACCGGCCTGCTCCTTCGGCACGCTGGAGAGGATCACGTCCGCCGTGACGGTGAACGCGAAGCCCGCGCCGACGCCGACGACCAGGAGCACCGTGCCGAGCATCGGGTAGCCCGTGCCGCGGTCGAGCAGGGTGAGCACGCCGAGCGCACCGCCGACGGCCGCGAGTCCGCCCGCGACGACGGTACGGACCGAGAAGCGGCGGGCGACGTGTCCGGCGATCAGACCCGCCGTCACCGCGCCGAGGGCCGCCGGCAGTTCGGCCAGGCCCGCCTCCAACGGCTGCCGTTCCTGGACCAGTTGCAGGAACTGCGACAGGAAGAACACCAGACCCGACAGACCGAGGATGGTCAGCAGATCCGCGAGGACGGCCCCGGAGAAACCGCGGTTGCGGAAGAGCTCGACGTTGAGCAGCGGTGCGGGCAGGGTGCGCTGACGCCGTACGAACCAGATCAGCGTGCCGACACCGATCACCGCGGTGGCCAGGACGTTGAGCCCGAAGCCGTGGGCGGCCGCCTCCTTGATCGCGTACACGATCGAGACGATGCCGACGAGGGAGAGCCCGACACTGAGCAGGTCCCACGGGCCGGGCGCCGGGTTCTTCGACTCGGGCAGGAGCTTGATGCCGACGAGCACCAGGACGGCCATCACCGGCAGGTTGATCAGGAAGACCGAGCCCCACCAGAAGTGCTCGAGCAGGAAACCGCCGACGACGGGACCGACGGCGGCACCGGCCGAGGCCATCGCACCCCAGATACCGACGGCGAGTGAGCGCTCGCGCGGGTCGTGGAAGATGTTGCGGATCAGCGCGAGCGTCGAGGGCATCAGGGTGGCACCGGCGACACCGAGCAGCGCGCGGGCCAGGATCATCATCTCGGGCGTGGTGGCGTACGCGTTGAGCACGGACACCGCGCCGAACGCGACCGAGCCGATGAGCAGCAGCTTCTTACGGCCGATGCGGTCACCGAGGCTGCCCATGGAGACCAGCAGACCGGCGATCACGAACGAGTAGACGTCACCGATCCACAGCAGCTGGGTGCCGCTGGGGCGCAGGTCCTCGCTGATGTAGGGGGTGGCCAGGCCGAGCACCGTCGCGTCGATGCCGACGAGCAGCACGGCGAGGGCCAGGACGGACATGGCCAGCCAGCGGCCCGGGTGAGGGGCGGCCGCCTTCTCGGCTGTTATCGCGTCTCGGGTGGTGGTCATGGCTATGCACTCCGTCGTACGCCGCCGAGCAGCAGCTCGACGATCATGAACTGGAAATCCTTGGCGGCGACCCGGCCGTCCTGCACGGCCCAGGCACCGGAGCTGATGAGGCCGTACAGGGCCTCGGACAGCCAGGTGGCGGACAGGTCGACCCGGAACTCGCCGGACTCCTGGCCGCGTCGGAACAGGGCCTCGATCCGGGCGTCGAGCCGGCTCCAGCCCTCGTTCATCCCCTCGGACTCGAAGAGCTGGTTCTCGGTGACGAGGAAGGCGAGGACACCGGCGACGGGCTCGACCTCGGTGACGAGGCGGCGGACCGCGTCTGCGGCGTCACCCTCGTCGAGCCGGGCCGCGTCGACCGCGGCCTCCAGCCGGCTGAGGCCCAGCTCTTCCAGCGCCCTGATCAGCGCGTCCCGTCCGGCGAACTGCCGGTGCAGGGTGGCGCGGCTGATCCCGGCCGCCTTGGCCACCTCGTCCATGGTGGACGTGGCCTTGCGGGTCAGGAGCGCGGCGGCGCTGTGCAGGATGTGCTCACGGTCGACTGCCATGAGACGACTGTACCCCACGTGAGACATCTTTGTCTCACGTGGGATGCTGCCGTCTCTCGGCGCGCCCGCCCCGGCACGCAAAAGGGCCCGGCCACCATGACGGTGACCGGGCCCCTCTTGCTCGCACGGCCTACTTCTTCGCTGCCTACTTCTTCGCTGCCTACTTCTTCGCCTCGGCCCAGGCCAGCTGGACGTCCAGATCCTGCTTGACCTCCGCCAGCTGGACCGCCACCGCGGACGGTGCCGTGCCGCCGCGGCCGTCGCGGGAGGCGAGGGCGCCCGGGACCGTGAGGACCGTGCGGACCTCGGGGGTCAGATGGGCGGAGATCTTCGCGAACTGCTCGTCCGTGAGCTCGTCCAGTTCCTTGCCCTCGGACTCGGCGACCTTGACGCACTCCCCCGCGACCTCGTGCGCGACACGGAAGGGGACGCCCTGCTTGACCAGCCACTCGGCGATGTCCGTCGCGAGCGAGAAGCCGGCGGGGGCGAGCTCCTCCATGCGGTCGCGGTGGACCGTGAGCGTGGCCATCATGCCCGTGAACGCGGGCAGCAGGATCTCCAGCTGGTCGCAGGAGTCGAAGACCGGCTCCTTGTCCTCCTGGAGGTCGCGGTTGTACGCGAGGGGCAGCGCCTTGAGCGTCGCCATCAGGCCGGTCAGATTGCCGATGAGGCGTCCCGACTTGCCCCGCGCCAGCTCGGCGATGTCGGGGTTCTTCTTCTGCGGCATGATCGACGAGCCCGTGGAGAACGCGTCGTGCAGCGTCACGAAGGAGAACTCCTTCGTGTTCCAGATGATGACCTCTTCGGCGATCCGGGAGAGGTTCACACCGATCATCGCGGTGATGAAGGCGAACTCGGCGACGAAGTCACGCGAGGCCGTGCCGTCGATGGAGTTGCCCGCGCTGCCGTGCTCGAAGCCGAGGTCGGCGGCGACCGCCTCGGGGTCGAGCCCGAGGCTCGACCCGGCGAGCGCGCCGGAGCCGTACGGCGAGACGGCCGTGCGCTCGTCCCACTGCCGCAGCCGCTCGGCGTCCCGCGAGAGCGACTGGACGTGCGCGAGGACGTGGTGGGCGAAGAGCACCGGCTGTGCGTGCTGGAGGTGCGTCCGGCCGGGCATCGCCACGTCCGGGTGTTCCTCGGCGAGGCCGACGAGCGCGCCCTGAAGGCCGGCGATCAGGCCGCCGATGATCCGGGCGTGGTCGCGCAGGTACATCCGGAAGAGCGTGGCCACCTGGTCGTTGCGGGACCGGCCCGCCCGCAGCTTGCCGCCGAGTTCGGCGCCGAGCCGCTCCAGGAGGCCGCGCTCCAGGGCGGTGTGGCAGTCCTCGTCGGCGATCGTGGCGGTGAACGCACCGCTCGCGACGTCCTGTTCGAGCTGGTCGAGGCCCGCGATCATGCGCTCCAGCTCGTCGGCCGTGAGCAGCCCCGCCTTGTGCAGCACGCGGGCGTGCGCACGCGAGCCGGCGATGTCGTACGGCGCGAGCCGCATGTCGAAGTGGACCGACGCGGACAGCTTCGCCAAGGCGTCGGCGGGGCCGTCGGCGAAACGGCCGCCCCAGAGCCGGACGTCACCGCTGTTGTTGCTGCTCACTGCGCTTGCTCCTCAGACTCTCAGGCTCTCTCAGGCTCCCGCCTATGCATGATTATGCAGAGCCCTGCATGGTTCGTCAATCCGGCCCGCCGCGCCGCCCTCGCCGGACACAGAGCGGCCGGCCCGCGGGAAACCCGCGGACCGGCCGCACCGGAACATCGGCTAGCTCCGCTGGGCCAGCTTGAGCAGATGGTCCGCCAGGGCCTGCCCGCCCTCCGGATCCCGGCTGATCAGCATCACGGTGTCGTCACCGGCGATCGTCCCGAGGATCGGATGCAGCTCGGCCTGGTCGATCGCCGACGCGAGGAACTGCGCCGCCCCCGGCGGCGTCCGCAGGACGACGAGGTTCGCCGAGGCCTCCGCCGAGATCAGCAGCTCGCCCGCGAGCCGCCGCATCCGCTCCTCCTTGGCGGACTCGCCGAGCGGCGCCTGCGGCGTACGGAACCCGCCCTCGCTCGGGACCGCGTAGATCAGCTCACCGCCGGTGTTGCGGATCTTCACCGCACCCAGCTCGTCGAGGTCCCGCGAGAGCGTGGCCTGTGTGACGGTCAGCCCGTCGTCCGCGAGCAGCTTCGCCAACTGGCTCTGCGAGCGCACCGGTTGACGGTTGAGGATGTCCACGATCCTGCGGTGCCGCGCGGTCCGCGTCTGCGGCACCGACGGGCCGTTCTGGTCGTTGCCCTGAACCTGGCTCATCGTCGCCTCATTCTCCGCGTCCGTCCTGCGCAGCGTCGAGGATGCCGGGCAGCGCCTGGAGGAACGCCGCCACCTCGGCCTCGCCGATGGTGAGCGCCGGCATCAGGCGGATCACATCGGGCGCGGGTGCGTTCACCAGGATCCCGGCCTCCTGAGCCGCCTGCTGCACCTGGGGCGCGAGCGGCTCGGTGAGCACGATACCCAGCAGCAGGCCCGCGCCACGGACATGGCCGACCAGCGCATGTCCCACGTTCTCGATTCCGTCGCGGAGCTGCTCGCTCCGGAGCTTCACGTTGTCGAGCAGTCCGTCGGCCTCGATCGTCTCCAGTACGGCGAGTCCGGCGGCGCACGCGATGGGGTTGCCGCCGAAGGTCGTGCCGTGCTGACCGGGCCTGAGCAGCTCGGCCGCCGGTCCGAACGCGACGAGCGCGCCCAGCGGGAGGCCGCCGCCGAGTCCCTTGGCGAGCGTGACGACATCGGGCTCGACGCCTTCGTGCGCGAGGTACTCGAACCATTGCCCGGTCCGTCCGATCCCGGTCTGCACCTCGTCGAGCACAAGCAGCGTCCCGGTGGCGCGGGTGATCTCGCGCGCGGCCGTGAGGTAGCCGGCGGGCGGTACGACCACGCCGTTCTCGCCCTGGATCGGCTCGATCACCACGAACGCGGTGTCCGCGGTCACGGCCGCCCGCAGCGCCTCGACGTCCCCGTACGGGACATGGGTGACATCGCCGGGCAGCGGGCCGAAACCGTCCTGCTTGCCGGGCTGCCCGGTGAGCGCGAGGGCACCCATGGTCCGCCCGTGGAAGCCGCCGTGGGTCGCGACCATGTGGCCGCGTCCGGTGAGCCGGCCGAGCTTGAACGCCGCCTCGTTCGCCTCCGTACCGGAGTTGCAGAAGAAGACGCGGCCCGCGCGGCCGAAGCAGCGCAGAAGGTGTTCGGCGAGGGCGACGGTCGGCTCGGCGATGAACAGGTTGGAGACCTGGCCGAGGGTCGCGACCTGGTCGCTGACCGCGCGGACGACCGCCGGGTGGGCGTGGCCGAGCGCGTTCACGGCGATACCGCCGACGAAGTCGAGGTACTCGGTGCCGTCGGCGTCCCAGACCTTGAGGCCCTCGCCGCGACTGAGCGTCATGCGCGGGGTGCCGTAGTTGTTCATCATCGCGCCTTGCCAGCGCTCGGCGAATCCGGCGTTGCTCATGCTGCGTCCCCCTCGGGTGCGGCATCGGGCACGACCATCGTGCCGATGCCTTCATCGGTGAAGATCTCCAGAAGGATGGAGTGCGGTACGCGCCCGTCGATCACGCGGGCGGTGTGCACCCCGTTGCGTACGGCGTGCAGACAGCCCTCCATCTTGGGGACCATGCCGCTCGCCAGCTCCGGGAGGAGCTTCTCCAGTTCGGTGGCGGTGAGCCTGCTGATGACCTCGTCGGAGTTCGGCCAGTCCTCGTAGAGGCCCTCGACGTCGGTCAGGACCATCAGGGTTTCGGCATCCAGCGCAGCAGCGAGTGCCGCAGCCGCCGTATCAGCATTGACGTTGTAGACATGTCCGTCGTCCTGGGAGCGGGCGATCGAGGAGACGACCGGGATGCGGCCGTCGGCGAGCAGGGCTTCGATGGCGCCGGTGTCGATCTCGGTGATCTCGCCGACCCGGCCGATGTCGACCAACTCGCCGTCCACCCGCGGCTGGTGCTTGGTCGCGGTCATCGTGTGCGCGTCCTCGCCGGTGAGGCCGATGGCGAGCGGGCCGTGCTGGTTGAGCAGCCCGACGAGCTCGCGCTGCACCTGTCCGGCGAGCACCATCCGTACGACGTCCATCGCGTCCTCGGTCGTGACCCTGAGGCCCGCCTTGAACTCGCTGACGATGCCGTGCCGGTCGAGCGCCTTGCTGATCTGCGGGCCGCCGCCGTGCACGACGACGGGCCTGAGTCCCGCGTGGTGCAGGAAGACGACATCCTGCGCGAAGGCGGCCTTCAGCTCCTCGTCCACCATGGCGTTTCCGCCGAACTTGATGACGACGGTCTTGCCCTGGTGCCGGGTCAGCCAGGGCAGCGCCTCGATGAGGATCTGCGCCTTGGGCAGCGCGGTGTGCTTGCGGGTCGTGCCGCTGGAATGGCCGGGGCTCTTGGGATCGCTCATGAGGAGTACGCGCTGTTCTCGTGGACGTAGTCGGCGGTCAGGTCGTTGGTCCAGATCGTGGCGGTCTCGCCGCCGGCCGCGAGGTCGGCGACGATGTGCACCTCGCGGTAGCGCATGTCGACGTTGTCGCGGTCCTCGCCGACGCCGCCGTTCTTGCAGACCCAGACGCCGTTGATCGCGACGTTCAGCTGGTTCGGGTCGAACGCGGCCTCGGTCGTGCCGATCGCGGAGAGGACACGGCCCCAGTTGGGGTCCTCGCCGTGGATGGCGCACTTGAGGAGGTTGTTGCGGGCGATGGACCGGCCGACCTCGACGGCGTCCGCCTCGCTCGCGGCGTTGATGACCTCGACCTTGATGTCCTTGCTGGCACCCTCGGCGTCGCGGATCAGCTGCTGGCCGAGGTCGTCGCAGACCTCACGGACGGCGGCGGCGAACTCGGCGTACTCCGGGGTGACTTCGGCCGCGCCCGAGGCGAGCAGCAGCACCGTGTCGTTCGTCGACATACAGCCGTCGGAGTCGACCCGGTCGAAGGTGAGCCGGGTGGCGTCCCGCAGCGCCTTGTCGAGTACGTCGCTGTCGAGCGCCGCGTCCGTCGTGAGGACGACCAGCATGGTGGCGAGGCCCGGCGCGAGCATGCCCGCGCCCTTGGCCATGCCGCCGACGGTCCAGCCGCCGCGGCTCACTACGGCGGTCTTGTGCACCGAGTCGGTCGTCTTGATCGCGATGGCGGCCTTCTCGCCGCCGTGCTCGGAGAGTTCGGCGGCCACCTGCCCGACGCCCGGGAGCAGCTTGTCCATCGGCAGGGTGACGCCGATCAGACCGGTCGAGCAGACGGCGACCTCTCCGGCGTCCACGCCGTCGAGAACATCGGCCACCTTTTCGGCGGTGGCGTGCGTGTCCTGGAAGCCCTTCGGCCCCGTACAGGCGTTGGCGCCACCGGAGTTGAGGACGACGGCCGCGACCTGGCCGCTCTTCAGGACCTGCTCGGACCACAGGACGGGAGCGGCCTTGACGCGGTTGGAGGTGAAGACACCGGCCGCCGCCCGGCGGGGGCCGCGGTTGACGACGAGCGCGAGGTCGGGGTTCCCGTTCTCCTTGATTCCGGCGGCGATGCCCGCGGCCTGGAATCCCTTGGCTGCCGTCACACTCACGGCGCGACTCCGATCGTAGAGAGCCCCGTGGTCTCGTCGAGACCCAGAGCGATGTTCATGGACTGAACGGCACCGCCGGCGGTGCCCTTGGTGAGGTTGTCGATCGCGCTGATCACGATGATCCGCTGGGCGCTCTCGTCGTACGCGACCTGGATCTGCACGGCGTTCGAGCCGTACACGGAGGCGGTGGCGGGCCACTGCCCCTCGGGCAGCACGTACACGAACGGCTCGTCCGCGTACGCCTTCTCGTACGCCGCCCGTACGGCCTCGGCGGTCACCCCCGGCTTCGCCTTGACGTTGCAGGTGGCGAGGATGCCGCGGGCCATGGGGGCGAGGGTCGGCGTGAAGGAGACGCTCACGCGCTCCCCCGCGGCGGCGCTGAGGTTCTGGATCATCTCGGGGGTGTGCCGGTGTCCGCCGCCGACGCCGTACGGGGACATCGACCCCATGACCTCGCTGCCCAGCAGATGCGGCTTGAGGGCCTTGCCCGCCCCGGAGGTGCCGGTGGCGGCGACGATCACGGCCTCGGCCTCGGCCAGACCGGCCGCGTACGCGGGGACGAGGGCGAGGGAGACGGCGGTCGGGTAGCAGCCCGGGACGGCGATCCGCTTGCCGCCCTGGAGCGCCTGGCGTGCGCCGGGCAGCTCGGGCAGGCCGTAGGGCCAGGTCCCGGCGTGCGGCGAGCCGTAGAACTTCTCCCAGTCGCCCGCGTCCTTCAGCCGGAAGTCGGCACCCATGTCGATGACGAGGGTGCCGTCGCCCAGCTGCTCGGCGACGGCGGCGGACTGGCCGTGCGGCAGGGCGAGGAAGACGACGTCATGCCCGGCGAGCACCTCGGTGGTGGTCGGCTCCAGGATCCGGTCGGCGAGGGGCAGCAGATGCGGCTGCAGGCCGCCGAGGCGCTGTCCCGCGTTGGAGTTCCCGGTCAGCGCACCGATCTCGACACCGGGGTGGGCCAGCAGCAGACGCAACAGCTCCCCGCCCGCGTACCCACTCGCTCCGGCCACTGCGGCACGTACCACCATGGTTCTCTGCCTCCCTCTCGATGGCATGACTATACGTCGCGCCGTACTCTTATGCAAAGAGTATGCAGGCGCCGGCGCATACCGGCCACGCGCGCGGCGCGGATGGGGCAGGCTCGGCCCGAGGGAACGGACGGGGAGAGGGTGGGCCGTATGCCGGGTGGAGCCGTACTCGACAACCGGGCGCTGGGGCGCGCCTCGCTGGCTCGGCAGCTGTTGCTGCGGCGGCATGGGCTGGGGGTCGAGGAGGCTGTCGAGCATCTGGTCGGGCTCCAGGCGCAATTGGCGAATCCGCCCTATGTGGGGCTGTGGTCACGGCTGTCCGGGTTCGCGCTCGCCGATCTCACGGAGTTGCTGACGGCGCGGGACGTCGTTCGGGGCGGACTGATGCGCGGCACGCTGCACGTGGCGACCGCGCGGGACTTCCGGCGGCTGCGGCCCGTGCTGCAGCCGGTGTTCGACAAGGCGCAGCGCGGGTTCTTCCGGCGGGACACGGAGGGGATGGATCTGGGTGAGCTGACCGCGTTCGGCGCCTCGGTGCTTGATGCGCGGCACAGTACGAACGGCGAGCTGCGGGCCGCGCTGGCCGAGCGGTGGCCCGAGCGGGACGCGACCGCGCTGCTGCACTCGGTGCAGTACCTGCTGCCGATGCTCTACGTTCCGCCGGGCGGCACGTGGGGCGCGGGCGGCGCGACACCGATGGCCACCGTCGAGTCCTGGCTCGGCGGCCCGCTGCCGGAGGCCGACGGCCCGGCCGAGCTGATCCTCCGCTACCTCGCGGCCTTCGGACCGGCGACGGTCAAGGACATCCAGGCCTGGTCGGGCCTGACGCGGCTGAAGCAGCCGGTCGACGAGCTCAGGCCGAAGCTCGTCACCTACCGTTCGGCCGAATCGGGCGCCGAGCTGTTCGACCTGCCCGACGCGCCACGCCCCGATCCCGACACCCCCGCGCCCGTGCGCTTCCTCCCCGAGTACGACAACCTCCTGGTCGCGTACGCCGACCGCACCCGGATCATCAGCGACGAGCACCGCGCGATCACCAACACCCGCAACGGCAGCGTCGCCGCGACCGTCCTCGTGGACGGCCGGGTGGCGGGCCGATGGAGGATCGACCGGGCGGCGAAGACGGGACCGGCGGCGCTGGAGGCCGAGATGTTCGTCCCGCTCTCACCCGCCGATCGCGAGCAGGTCGAGGCGGAGGGTGAGCGGCTGCTCGCGTTCATCGGTGAAGGTGGAGCGGTGCGCGTGGTGTGAGAGGTGCGCGTGGCGTGAGGGGTGCGCGCGGCGTGTGGGGTACGCATGGTCATGGCTTCCGGTCCTCCTTACGGGAATCCGCGGCGCGCGAGAAGTGGCGGCTCGTGGGGACGAGGGCCGCCGCCGCGGGTGCGAGAAAGCAGGTCACGGCGCACACGGCGAGGACCGGACCGGTACCGAACGCCGTGATCGCGGGGGCGATCAGCGCCAGGCCGACGGGGGCGAGCCCGTACGAGAGCAGGAAGTCCAGGGACGACACCCGGGCCAGCTTGTCGGGCGCGGCCTCCCGCTGGGTCGCGGTGAACCAGGGGACGTTGAAGAGCTCGATGCCGATCCCGGCGACCGCGTACGCCGCGATGACCACCGCCGGGTGGACCGGCAGCATCAGCGACAGCGGCGCGAAGCCGTAGGCCGCCAGCCCGGCGAGGGCCGTCCAGCCCTGGGCGCGGGGCCGCAGCCGGGCGATGAGCACGGCGCCGGCCAGCGCGCCCAGGGTGTACGCGGTCATGGCGGCCGCGAGCACGAACCCGGTGCCGTAGCGGTCGCGGCTGACCAGCGGCAGGGCGACCCCGGTCGCCGAGTAGCCGGTGGCTATGACGGCGGTGAGCGCGGCGAGCCCGGCCACGAACCAGGGGTGGCGGCGCGCCTCGCGTACGCCGTCCATGAACTCGCCGGCGAAGGAGCCGCGTCGGGGCTCCCCGGAGGGAGCGGCGGGCTTGCCGCGTCCCGGCGCAAGGGCCGCGACCAGCCAGAGCGCACCGATTCCGAGCAGCAGCGCCGCCGTATCGAAGAAGGCGGCCAGGAGCGCGGCGAGCGAGGGTCCGAGCAACGCGCTGACGCGCACGGAGAAGGTCATCGCCGCGTTGGCCTGCTGCCGCCGCGACGGGTCGACGATCTCGGCCGTGAGCGCCTGGAACGCGGGGCGGCAGGCGCCTTGCCCCGCCCCGGCGAGCGCGGCCGCCGCCATCATCAGGGCGGTCGAGCGCCCGAGCCCGGCGGCCAGCAGCGGAGCGGCGGCGGCCGCGGCGAGGGCCGACCAGAGGACGACCGCGCGCCGCGCGTGGCGGTCGGCGAGGACCCCGCCTATCGCGACGGCGAGCAGGAAGCCGCCGGTGCGCGCGGCGAGCACGAGCCCCAACTCGCCTGCGGTCAGGTCGCGTTGGAGGACCGCGAGACCGAGCACGAAGGGCAGGGCCCAGGTCGCGAGCCCTGAGGCTGTCGTGCCGGTCCACAGGCGCAGGAAGGCCGGCTCGCGGAGAACCGAGCGCTGTGGAGCGGTCGGCGGCACATGGGTGGATGAACTGGTCAAAGTGGTGCACTCCAGTCGAGTTGCAGCGTGCGGGCAGGCATCGAGGGCGGGCCTTGGCGCGGCCCCCGGGGTAGCTTAATGGAAACGATTGTCGTTATGGTGTGGGCCTCGGGTCGGACCGCACCCCAGCGGCACGAGTCCACGGACCCACCCCTGCCCGGAGCGCACCGCAGCGCCCCGGCCTGCCAACTCCCCTGAGGTGAAAGCACCTTGATGCGCACTCCTGCCGTGCCCCGCGTCCACGAGGACTGGGCATGAAGCACACCGACGACCTCTTCGCCGCGGCACTCACCGCCGGACTCGGCCCCGAGCCGGCCGCCCTGACGGCCACGAGCGTGTTCTGGATCCACCACGGCACACGCCTCGCGGGCGGCGACGTGACCTATCTCAACCAGTACGCCCTCGTCCGCGTCGGCAGCGCCTTCGGCGGCTGTGCCTTCGAGGCGGGCGAGATCGACCCGGCGGTCTGCCGGGAGGGCTCGGGCGCCCCACTGGACGTCCTCCTGCGCGAAGGACCGCGTCCACTGCGGATCGCCGCACTCGACGCGTACCTCGGATCCGTACACCCCCACGACGGGCACCCGGACGCCGAGAGTGTCGTGACCCTGCCCGCCGGGCCGCCCGAAGTCCGCGCGCACGCACGCGATGCGGCCATCGCCGGCCTGCTCGACACCGCGCCCGGTGCGCACGTCGGCCTGATCGGGGTCGTCAATCCGCTGGTCGCGGCGATCCGGGAGCGGGGCGGTGTGCCGCTGCCGTGCGACTTCAATCTGCGCACCACGCAGTGGGGCGACCCGGTCACCGACGACATGCACCAGGTCCTCGACACGGCCGACGCCGTGATCGCGACCGGGATGACGCTCGGCAACGGCAGCTTCGACACGATCCTCGCGCGCTGCCGCGAACGCGGTGTGCCACTGATCGTCTACGCGCAGTCGGGCAGTTCGGTCGCGCGGGCCTTCCTCGGGCACGGGGTGAGCGCGCTGTCCGCGGAGCCCTTCCCGTTCTCGCAGTTCAGCGCCGAACCCACGCGCCTGTACCGCTACCGCGCCCCGGTGGGTGGCGCGTGAAGCGTGGCATCGGGTCCGCGCCCTGCCACCACGGCGAGCTGCTGCAGGGCGTGTTCCTCGACGGGCAAGGCGAGCGGCGGGCCGGTCTGGTGACGCTGCCGCTCGACGCGCACGGGACGCGGGCGGAGTTCCTGCCGCGTCCGGGCGGCGCCATCGAGGTGGTCCCCCACGACCGTACGAAAGCACTGCGGGCGGCCGTGCTGACGCGGGACCTGTGTGCGGACCGGCTGCAAGCGGAGCCGTGCGGCGGTGAGTTGCGGCTGTTGGGCGACGTGCCGGTCGGGCTCGGGATGGGCAGCTCCACCAGCGATGTGATCGCCACCGTGAGAGCGGTCGCGGATGCGTACGAGGTGGCGCTCGGCCCGGCCGAAGTGGCCCGTATCGCCGTGCGCGCCGAGCAGGCCTGCGATCCGCTGATGCTGGACGGGCGGCCGCGGCTGTTCGCACAGCGGGACGGGCGGGTCATCGAGGAGTTCGGGGCACGGCTGCCCGCACTCATCGTGGTCGGCTGCGCGCTGTCGGGCGGACGGCCGGTGGACACCTTGGCCCTTCCCTCGCTCGGTGACGAGCAGATCCATGTCTACGAGCAGTTGCGTGCCCTGTTCCGGCGGGCGCTCAAGACGGGTGACCGCGCGCTGGTCGGCCGGGTCTGCACGGCCAGCGCACGGCTCGGGCAACGGCGGCTGCGGCACCCGGACTTCGACGCCCTCACCGCCGTGGCCGCGCGCAGCGGTGCGCTCGGGGTGCAGATCGCGCACAGCGGCTGTGTGGCCGGGGTGCTGTTCGATCCCGCGTCGCCCGGCGTGCACCGGCGGCTGCGGCTCTGCTCGCGGGAGCTGGAGCGCGCGGGACTGCCCGCCACGCGGACCTTCAGCACGCTTCCGGCATCCGTACCCGTACCCGCATCCCCCTACGAGGAGAGCTTTCATGGACGAGCACATCGCCGAGGCGATCGGCCGGCCGGATCTGGTACGTCTCGACGAGCGGCTCCTGTGCCTGCGGTTCGAGACCATGAAGGTCGTCTCCGCGCTCGCCGCCGTACGCCGTCTGCTTGAGACCGGAGCGGTACGGCGCGGGGACACGCTCCTGGACAGTTCGAGCGGGATCTACGCGTACGCCCTCGCCCTGGCCTGCCACCGCCACGGCCTGCGCTGCCACATCGTCGGCTCGACCACCGTGGACCGCACGCTGCGCACCCAACTCGCCGTGCTCGGCGCCACGTTGGAGCAGATGGAGCCGTGCAGCGATCTCAAGCTGGACCAGAAGCGGCGGGTGGCGCGGGTGCGGGAGATCCTCACCGAGCACCCGGGGTACCACTGGATGCGGCAGTACCACGACGAGATCCACTACCTCGGGTACGAGGCGGTGGCGGCGCGGCTGCGCGAGGAGACCGCGGGCGAGCCGCTCACGCTGGTCGGCGGGGTCGGGTCGGGAGCCTCGACCGGGGCGCTCGCGCACTATCTGCGGGCGGCCGGGGCGGACGTGCGGCTCGTCGGCGTGCAGCCCTTCGGCAGTGTCACGTTCGGCGGTGAGCAGGTCGCCGATCCGGAGATCATCATCGCCGGGATCGGCAGCTCCATACCGTTCGGGAACGTACGGCACGCCGCGTACGACGTGATCCACTGGACCGCCTTCGACGCGGCGCTGAGCGGAAGCGTCGAACTGCTGCGGCGGTACGCGGTGTTCGCGGGGCTGTCCAGCGGTGCGGCGCACTTGGCGGCCCGCTGGGAGCGAGAGCTCGACGCGGATCGCACCGTGGTGTTCGTGGCGGCCGACACCGGTCACCGGTACGCGGAGAGCGTGTTCGCGCGGCACGCGGAGGCGGTGCCGTTCGACCGGCTCGCGCCGCGCCGGATCAGCGACCAGGACCAGCTGGCCCTGCCCTGGTGCCGGATGAGCTGGGACCGGGCGCCGGCCCCGGCGCAGGCGATGGTGCCCGCCCCGGCGCAGGCGGTGGTGGCCGAATGACCGCCGTGCAAGCCGCCGTTCCGTCGCTCCGCGCACGACGCCGCGGTGGGCTCCCCCTCGTCTGCGGCACCCTCGCGCTCGCCCTGCTCGTGTCCGTCGTCGTCGCCATCGGCCTCGGCGCCGCCGTGGTCTCCCCCGCCGACACCGCGCGCTACCTGTGGTCCGCCGTGACCGGCGGGCGGATCGGGGCCGACGAGGTGACCGCGTACCAGATCGTCTGGCAGATCCGGACACCCCGTGTGCTGCTCGCGGCCCTCGTCGGTGCCGGGCTGAGCGCGGTCGGGGTCGCCGTGCAGGCGATGGTGCGCAACGCGCTGGCCGATCCGTTCGTGCTCGGGGTCTCCTCCGGTGCCTCCGTCGGTGCGGTGTCCGTGACGGTGAGCGGCGGGCTCGCGGCGTTCGGGATCTACGCCGTGTCGGTGGGGGCGTTCCTCGGGGCGCTGGCCGCCTCGGTCCTCGTCTTCGTGGTGTCCGCGCGCCGGGGCGTCCTGGCGCCGCTGCGGCTCGTCCTGACCGGGGTCGCCCTGTCGTTCGGGTTCCAGGCCCTGATGAGCGTGCTGATCTACTTCGGCCCGGACAACGAGGCGACCAGCAGCGTCCTGTACTGGACGCTCGGCGGGTTCGGCGCGGCGCAGTGGGGCTCGCTGCCGGTCGTGGCGGGCGTCGTCGCGCTCGGTCTGCTCGTGCTCCTGCGCGAGGCGCGCTCACTCGATCTTCTCGCGCTCGGCGACGAGAGCGCGGCCAGTCTCGGTCTCGACGCGGACCGCCGACGCCGGCGGCTGCTGCTGCTCGTCTCGCTGGTCACGGGTGTCCTGGTGGCCGTGTCCGGAGCGATCGCCTTCGTCGGTCTGATCGTTCCGCACCTGGTCCGCATGGTCGTGGGCGCCACGCACCGGCGGGTGCTCGCCGTCGCGCCCCTGGCCGGCGCGGTGTTCATGGTGTGGGCGGATCTCGTGGCCCGCACCCTGGTCGCCCCGCGCGAACTTCCCCTCGGCGTGATCACCGCGCTCGTGGGCGTGCCCGTGTTCCTCACCTTGCTGCGGCGCAAGGGCTATGTCTTCGGGGGCCGTTGATGGATCTGGCACTGGACCGCCTGACGGTCGTGACCGACGGACGCAGTCTCGTACGGGAGTTGTCGCTCGACGTGCCGAGCGGCCAGGTCGTGGGGCTCGTCGGGCCCAACGGCAGCGGCAAGTCGACGGCGCTGCGCTGCGTCTACCGTGCGCTGCGGCCGAGCTCCGGAGCGGTCCGGGTCGGCCCGGACGATCTCGCCGGGCTGAGCCCGCGGCGCAGTGCGCAACTCGTGGCGGCGCTCACGCAGGACGGCACGGTGGACCTCGACTTCACGGTCGAGGAGGTCGTCGCGCTGGGCCGCGCGCCGCATCTGCGCGGCGCCCAGGCCCTGAGCCCGCGCGAACGCGAGCTGTGCGCCCAGGTCCTGGACCGGCTCGGCCTCACCCCGCTCGCCGGGCGCGGCATCCTCGGGCTCTCCGGGGGCGAGCGCCAGCGGGTGCTCGTGGCCCGTGCGCTCGTCCAGGAGCCGGAGATCCTCGTCCTCGACGAGCCCACGAACCATCTCGACGTACGCCATCAGATCGAACTCCTGTCGTTCCTGCGCGGCGCGGGGCTCACCGTCCTGGTCGTGCTGCACGACCTCAACCTGGCCGCGGCCGCGTGCGACCGCCTCGCCGTGCTCGGCGAGGGCCGATTGGTCACGGCCGGCACGCCCGCCGAGGTCCTGACGCCCGAGCTGGTGCAGGAGGTCTTCGGAGTGCGCGCCGACGTGGTGACGCACCCGCTGACCGGGGACCCACAGGTCCTGTACGCCCTGACCACCTCCTCCGCGGACCGGACCGCCGGCCCCGCACCCTCCACGGACCGGACCGCCGGTCCCGCGCCCTCCCTCACTCCATGAAAGGCACCTTGCACATGCTCTCCACCACCCCCGTACCTCTGCGCCGCCGCGCCGCACTCGGCTCCGCCTCGGCGCTCGCGCTGCTCCTGACGGCCTGCGGCGCCGAGGTCTCCACCGACGCCGAGGGCGCGGCCGCCACCCGGACCGAGGTCGAGCGCTGCGGCGAGTCCGTGGCGTACACGCCGCCGAAGCGGGCGGTCGCCTACGAAGGGGGCAGCGCCGACAAGCTGTTCAGCCTCGGGCTCGCCGACAAGGTCCACGGCTATGTGATGCCGCCCGCCAACCCGCCCGTGTCCGAGTCCCCTTGGGCGAAGGACTACGCCAAGGTGAAGATGCTCAGCGACGACCTCCTCAACAAGGAGATCGTGGTCGAGGCGAAGGCCGACCTGGTGGTGGCGGGCTGGAACTCGGGCTTCAGCGACCAGCGCGGCATCACGCCGGAGATCCTCGACAAGCTGGGCATCCAGAGCTTCATGCACACGGAGAGCTGCTTCAACTACCCCGGCTTCCCGCAGAAGGTGACGCCCTTCGAAGGCCTCTACTCCGACCTCGAACGCCTCGGGAAGATCTTCCGCGTCGAGAACCGCGCCAAGAGCGTCGTGAGCGACCTGAAGTCCCGGGTCTCGACGGTCGCCGCCAAGGCACCCAAGACCGCCGACCCCGTCCCCGTCTTCCTCTACGACTCGGGCACGGACCAGCCGTACACCGCGGGCAGCCAGGTCCCGCCCAACGACATCATCGCCACGGCCGGCGGCCGCAACATCTTCGACGGGCTCGACCAGCGCTGGACGCAGGTCACGTGGGAGGCCGTGACGAAGGCGCAGCCCGAGGTCATCATGATCCTCGACTACGGGGACCAGCCGGCCACGAAGAAGATCGAGTTCCTGAAGAAGTCCCCGCACACGAGGAACCTGCCGGCGGTCGAGCGCAACAACTTCTTCATCCTCGATTACAACGAGGGGATCAGCGGGCCGCGCAACATCGACGGCCTGGAGAAGTTCGCCACGTACGTCCGCGACCTCGACCGCTGAGGCCCGCGGGCCGTCACCCGTGCCGTACCGCCTGGGTCTGAGTCGTCTGCCCGAGGAGTCGGTCCTCGTCGTCGTACACATCGGTCTGCACGACGACGAAGGACCGCCCCACGTGCAGCGGCCGGGCCACGGCGCGGGCCGTTCCGGAGGCGAGCGGCCGGAAGAAGTTCGTCTTGGACTCGACGGTCGCCGTACCCGCACCCTGCGGAAGCTGCAGGTGCGCACACACCGCCCCGGCGGTATCGGCAAGCGTCATGAGCGCCCCACCGTGAAGGATGCCGCCGGCCGTGCAGTAGTCGGGCGACCAGCCGAGGGTGGCGATGGTGCGGGCGGGGGTCGCTTCGGGCAGACGGATGTCCAGGTGCGCAGCGAAGGGGAGGGCGGCGAGCAGGACGTCGGCGGTTCCGGGTGATTCGGTCATGCAGGCAGCATCGGTGGTGTGCGGATGGGTGGCGATTACGTGGCGGGTCATTGACGTGATGACGGCGGCGTCACGCGGGGCTCCTCAGGACGCCGCCGACTCGTGCCCCTCACGTGAACGTCACGGTCAGCCCGCCCTCGGCCAGGATTGCGAGCAACAGGTCGACCAGGTCGTACTCCTCGCCGTCCGACTCCAGGACCCGCGACAGGTGCCGACGGGCAGTCGCTGCATCGCGCCAGAGGAGGGTGGCGGGGGCGGTGAAGCCGAAACCGCCGGCCAGACAGTCCTCGACGGCGCTCGGACAGCCGCCGAAGTAGCCGCCCGGCCCGTTCACGGCCTCGCCGAGTGCCAGGTAGAGGCCGGGCACGTCGGTGATGTGGTGGCCGTCCAGCTCGTAGACGTGTCCGGCCTGCCTGGCCCGCCGGTTCGAACGACTTCGGTGTCCACGGACGAGTTCGAGCCAGGCCAGACGCTGCCGGGTGCCGAGGTCCGCCCAGGTGCCGACGGCGTCCGGCGGACCGGCGAGCCGGCGCTCCCAGACGGGCCGAGCGTATTCCGGTACGGATGCGGCATGGCCGCCGAGTTCGAGATCGATCAGGTCGGATCCGCCGGGCGACGGCCGCCATGCTCGGACTTGGGGCCGCAGCAGGCGGTCGGCGAACGGCTCGCCCTGGTCGTCCCGTATCTCCAGCCAGGCCTCATCCAGGTCCAGCGCACGCCGTGTTCCCGTCGCCAGTACCCGACGCAGCCGATCACTCGGGGCCACCTCTCTCAGCACGAGGTGCGGCTCGTCGTTCCGGGGCGGAAGCACACGGGCGAACTCCCGGCATGAGCCCAGCCATTGCTGCTCGTCGTGCACCCGGACGCGCCCCCGGTAACCCTCAGGCGGGCCCAGATGGTCGTCCAGGCCGCTGAGCACGAGGCTGCCCGATCCGTTGTGCTGTCCGAGGCTTTCGACATCCGTCAGCAGCCAGGGATCGTGCATCCCCTCCGTCGGCACCAGCCACACGCTGCTGCCGATCCAGCCGGGCACCTCGTTCCTGACCGGAACCCAGTCCAGCAGCTCGTACGTACCGCGCACAGGGTCCCGGAACAGCCCCTCCACCTCGGTGCAGACGCCCCAGACATGCCCGTTCTCCGAGTCCGTCAGCGTGTACCGCCCCGGCCCGCGATGCTCCCCACCCCCATGCATGGTGGGCATCATGCACCGGCAGGTGTCGTCCAGCGAACCGGATTTCCGTTCATGACAGTCGCCCGCTCGCCCGCACGGCAATGTCGCCCAAGCCCCTCCGGCCGACACCGCTACGGTCACCCCATGGACCCCACCTCCCCCTCCCTCTCCCCGATGGCGCGCAACAAGGCGCTGAGTCTGGGTGCGCGCGGGCGGGCGTGGGTCGATGGGCTTCCGTCGCTTGTGCGGACGGTCGAGGACGCGTGGAACCTCAGGATCGGAGCGCCTCTGGCCGGGGGTACGGCCGCGTGCGTGGCGAGCGGTGTCACGGCCTCGGGTGAGGAGGTCGTGGTGAAACTCGCGTTGCCCGATGGTGGGTTCGAAGGGCAGGCGCGCACGTTGCGGGTGGCGCAAGGGCGGGGTTACGTGCGGCTGTTGCGGTACGACTCCGGGTGGCAGGCGCTGCTGCTCGAACGGCTCGGTGAGCCGCTGGAACGGCTCGCCGGGCCGGAGCAGCAGCTGGACGTGCTCGCCGCGCTCCTGCAGCAGGCCTGGTCCGTGCCCCCGGGCCCCACCGAGACCTTCGACGACAAGGCGCGCAGTCTGTACGAGCTGGTGGACCGCCTGTGGCACGAGCTCGGGCGGCCGTGTCCGGAGCCGGTGGTGGCGCGGGCGCTCGCGGGGGCTCGGCAGCTGGAGGGCTTTGCCGTGGAGGAGTGCGTGCCGGCGCACGGCGATCCGCATCCGGGCAACGCGCTGCGTGTCCGCTCACCCCGTGCGGGCGCCGGGACGGGCTACGTCCTCATCGACCCGGAGGGCTTCCTCGCACCGGCCGCGTACGACCTGGGCGTGGTGCTCAGGGAGTGGAACGAGCAGTTGCTCGCCGCCGTCGAACCGGCCCGCGTCGCCCGCGCGTACTGTGCGCGGCTCGCTGCCGCGACCGGTCAGGACGAGGCCGCGGTATGGGAGTGGGGCTACCTGGAGCGGGTCTCGACCGGGCTCTACTGCCTGGCCCATGGCGCACCCGAGGCCGGGATGCCGTTTCTGAAGACGGCTGCCCTGCTCGTGCGAGAGGGCTGACCGTACGAGAGGGCTGACCGCCACACCGGCGGTCAGCCCTCGCGTACGTCCAACTGGATCAGCGGCCCTCGGCCTCCGCCTTCGCCGCCTTCTCGGCCTTCTTCTCCTTGAGGCGGACGGCCTCCTCGCGGACCTTCGCCTGGGTGGCGCGCTCCTGGCGGAGCCACTCCGGCATCTCCTCGCGGAGGGCCTCGATCTCGTCGGTGGTCAGCGCCTCGGTCACGCCGCCGCGGGCGAGACCGGCGATGGAGACACCGAGCTTGGACGCCACGACGGGACGCGGGTGCGGGCCGTTCTTGCGCAGGTCGGCGAGCCACTGCGGCGGCTCGGCCTGCAGGGCGCCCAGCTCGGCGCGCGAGACCACGCCCTCCTGGAACTCGGCGGGGGTGGCCGGAAGGTACACACCCAGCTTCTTCGCCGCGGTCGCGGGCTTCATGGTCTGGGCGTTCTGGTGCTGCGTCATGGGATCAAGGGTAGCCATCGCAGGCCGTCCGGCCGACCACGAGCGGTTCCGTCCCGGGCGGAGGGGCCGGGCCCCTGCGGGTAATCTGGCGGGGTGACAGGCACGGCGGAACCCCCGGTGACAGGCTCGGACGACCCGGCGGGGTTCCGCCTCGCGTATGTTCCGGGCGCGACGCCCGCCAAGTGGGTGCGGATCTGGCGTGAGCGGCTGCCCTCCATCCCGCTGGACCTGGTGGCCGTCGAGGCGGCGGACGCCCCGGAGCTGGTGCGGTCGGGCGGTGTGGACGCGGGGCTGCTGCGGCTGCCGGTCGACAAGGACACACTGCACGCGATCCCGCTGTACGCGGAGACGACGGTGGTCGTCGTGCCGAAGGATCACCTGGTCACGGCGGCGGACGAGGTGGCGCTCGAGGATCTGGCCGACGAGATCGTGCTGCACCCGCTGGACGACACGCTCGGCTGGGAGCAGCTGCCGGGCAAGCCGGCGCTGGAGCGGCCCGCGACGACCGCGGACGCGATCGAGCTGGTGGCGGCGGGCATCGGCGTCCTGCTCGTGCCGCAGTCCCTGGCCCGTCTGCACCACCGCAAGGACCTCACGTACCGTCCGCTCGCCTCGGCTCCCGAGTCCCGGGTGGGCCTGGTGTGGCCGCTCGGCGAGACCTCCGACCTGGTCGACCAGTTCATCGGCATCGTGCGCGGCCGGACAGTGAACAGCTCGCGCGGGCAGGCGCCGTCCGAGGTCGATGCGGCGCGGGGGCGGGGCAAGGGGGGTTCCGGTTCGGGCTCCGGCTCCGGCTCCGGCTCCGGCTCCGGCTCCGGCTCCGGCTCCGGCTCCGGCTCCGGCTCCAGGAAGGCTTCGGCCGCGAAGGGCGGATCCGCGCGGGGTGGCTCGTCGGCGAAGGGCGGCTCGGGTCGTACGGGTGCGGCCCGCAGCGGCGGATCGAGTACGCAGCGCGCGGGCGGCAGCGGTGGCGGCAAGGGCGGTGCCCGTCGGGGGAAGCCGCGCGGGCGGCGGTAGGCGTTCCGTCCGAGCGGCAGCCGGGAGCGCGACGCGAGGTCCGCTCACCGCGAGCCCAGCCCTCATGCCCTGCCCCCATACCCTCCCACTCCACCCGCCGCCCGTAGAACGGCGGAACACACTGCCTGCTGCCATGCTGGCGCCATGGCCCTCCTCGCCTCCGCCACCGGCGCCTGGACCGGCACCAACGGATTCCGTCTGATGCCCGGGGACCCGCTCGCCGAGTCCCCCGCCACGGCCACCCTCACGCTCGCCGCGGGCGGCCACCTCACCTGCGTCACGTACACCTGGGAGCATCCCGCCGACGGTCCGCAGGAGGGGCTGCTCCTGATCGGCAGCGGCGAGGCGGACGGCACGCTGACCGCGACGTGGGGTGACTCCTGGCATCAGAAGCCGGCTCCGATGGTCCTCGACGGCCGTCCGGCGGAGGACGGTTCGGTGGGGCTCGACGCGGAGTACGCCGAGGGCTGGGGCTGGCACATCGCGCTGGCCTCGACGGGGCAGGCGCTGCGGCTGCGGATGGACAACGTGCTGCCTCCGGCGTACGCGACCCCGGAGGCACCCTCGTATCCGGCGATGGTGATGGAGCTGGTGCGGGTGCCCGGAGAGGCCTGAATCGCAGGGCAGGCCTGAGTCCCCGGGCACCGGTGCGGCCGCGCGTCAGCCGGCCGGGCGGCCTGCCTTCAGCTCCATCCGCTCCCCCGCCTTCAGTTCCATCCGCTCCCCCACGAACCGCTCCCTGAAGTCGCGGTCGTGCGAGACGACGACCACCGCTCCCGGGTACGCCGCCAAAGCGGTCTCCAGGTCCTCGACCAGGTCGAGCGCGATGTGGTTCGTGGGCTCGTCCAGGACGAGGAGGTCCGCGGGGCGCGTCACGAGGACGGCCAGCTGGAGGCGGCGCTGCTGGCCCGCGGACAGGGCCGCGACGGGGACGTGGAGGTCCTCCTCGCGGAACAGGCCGAGGGAGAGCAGCAGGTGGGCGTGCTCGTCGGGCGGTCCCGGCCGTCCCGCGGCGAAGGCGTCGAGGAGCGGGAGGCGCGTGGAGCGTACGGGCAGCTCCTGCGCCAGGTACCCGATGCGGGCCGGGCGCCGCACGGTGCCCGCGTCGGGTTCCAGGTCTCCGGCGAGCACGCGCAGCAGGGTCGTTTTCCCGGCCCCGTTCTCGCCCGTGACGAGCAGGCGTTGGCCGTACGTGACGGTCAACTCGCCGTCGAGGGTGAGCCGTTCACCGACGCGTACGTCCGTGAGCTCGACGAGCGTCCGGCCGGCGTCAGCCGTCGGGGCCTGAGCCGAAGCCCCGTCCACCGCGGACGGACTCACCGAGAACCGCAACGGCTCCGGCGGCGCGGCCACCGGATTGCGGCGCAGCTGCTCGAGGCGTTCGCGCACCGACCGCACCTGGCCGCCGAGCTTCGCCTCGTGCGAGCGGCGGTGCTTGCCGAAGCCCTGGCCCGGGTCCTTGCCCGTGGTGGCGAGGCGGCGGGTGGCGGCTTCGAGGAGTTCCTCGGCCTGGGCGAGGTCCGTCAGCCACTCCGCGTGGTCCTGCTCGGCCCGGCGCCGAGCGGCGGCCTTCGCGGTGCGGTACCCGGACCAGCCGTCCCCGTACCGCCGCACGGTCCGTGCGTCGCGGTCCACCTCGAGGATCGTGGTGGCGATGCGTTCGAGGAACCCGCGGTCGTGGGTGACGGCGACGACGGTGCCGCGGTGGGCGCGCAGCTGTTCCTCCAGCCAGTGGACGGCGGTCGCGTCGAGGTGGTTCGTCGGCTCGTCGAGGAGGAGGAGTTCGGGGGCGGCGGCCAGGACGCAGGCGAGCGCGAGCCGGGACTGTTCGCCGCCGGAGAGCGAGCCGAGGATGCGGTCGCGGGTGATCCCGGCGAGGCCGAGTCCGTGCATCGCGGCCTCGACGCGCGCGTCGGCCGCGTAGCCGCCGCGCTCCTCGTACGCGATCAACAGCTCGCCGTACGCGGCGAGTTCGGCCTCGGATGCATCACCGAGGGTCTCCTCGGCCGTCCGGAGGCCGCGCTCCATCGCGCGCAGCTCGGCGAGCGCGAGGTCGACCGCGTCCTGCACGGTGCAGGTCGGGTCGAGGTCGAGGGTCTGGGCGAGGTGGCCGACGCCGGACGGGAAGCTGACGGTGATCTCACCGGCGTCCGGGGTCTCGGCGCCGGCGAGCAGCCGCAGGAGCGTCGACTTGCCGGAGCCGTTCTCGCCGATGACGGCGGCCTTCTCGCCGGGGCGGACGGAGAACGTGACCTGGTCGAGGACGGTTCTCGTCCCGTACGACTTGGTGGCGTCCTTGACGGAGAGCTGTGCCACGGCAGCGGGCAGGGCGGTATGGGCGCGTTCGCGCATGGGTTCTTTCCCTGGGGATGGGGGTCTACGGGCGGCAGAAGCGACCGCGGCAGCGGCGGTCGGGCCCGGACTCAGAGAAAGAAGTAGTGACGCATGCCCTCACCGTACAAGACGATCCGTCTCGTCTCAAGTCGGGGAGGGCATACGAAAGGGCCGCCCCGGCCGGAGCGAACTCCGGCCGGGGCGGCCCCATCGGTGCTGCAGGCGTTACGCCAGCGTCGCCAGCGTCTCGTTGAGCGTGGCCGACGGGCGCATCACCGCGGACGCCTTGGTGACGTCCGGCTGGTAGTAGCCGCCGATGTCGGCCGGGCTGCCCTGGACGGCGAGCAGCTCGTCGACGATCTTCTGCTCGTTCGCCGCGAGGGACTCGGCGAGCGGGGCGAAGGCCTTCGCCAGGTCCGCGTCGGCGGTCTGCTTCGCCAGCTCCTGGGCCCAGTACAGGGCCAGGAAGAAGTGCGAGCCGCGGTTGTCGATGCCGCCGAGGCGACGGGTCGGCGACTTGTCGGCCTCCAGGAAGGTGGCCGTCGCACGGTCCAGGGTGTCCGCGAGGACCTGGGCGCGGGCGTTGCCCGTGGTGGTGGCCAGGTGCTCGAAGGAGACGGCCAGCGCGAGGAACTCGCCGAGCGAGTCCCAGCGCAGGTAGTTCTCCTTGACCAGCTGCTGGACGTGCTTCGGGGCGGAGCCGCCGGCGCCCGTCTCGAAGAGGCCGCCGCCGTTCATCAGCGGGACGACGGAGAGCATCTTGGCGCTGGTGCCGAGCTCCAGGATCGGGAACAGGTCCGTGAGGTAGTCACGGAGCACGTTGCCCGTCACCGAGATGGTGTTCTCGCCGCGGCGGATGCGCTCCAGGGAGAACGCGGTGGCCTCGACCGGCGACTTGATCTCGATCTGCAGACCGGTGGTGTCGTGGTCGGCGAGGTACTTGGTGACCTTCTCGATCAGCACGGCGTCGTGGGCGCGGTTGGCGTCCAGCCAGAAGACGGCCGGGTCGCCGGTGGCGCGGGCGCGGGTGACGGCGAGCTTGACCCAGTCCTGGATCGGGGCGTCCTTGGTCTGGCAGGCGCGGAAGATGTCGCCCTCGGCGACCTCCTGCTCCAGGACGACGTTGCCCGCGGTGTCGACGAGGCGGACGGTGCCGGCCGCGGCGATCTCGAAGGTCTTGTCGTGGGAGCCGTACTCCTCGGCCTTCTGCGCCATGAGGCCGACGTTGGGTACGGAGCCCATGGTCGACGGGTCGAAGGCGCCGTTGGCGCGGCAGTCGTCGATGACGACCTGGTAGACGCCGGAGTAGCTGGAGTCCGGCAGCACCGCGAGGGTGTCGGCCTCCTGGCCGTCCGGGCCCCACATGTGGCCGGAGGTGCGGATCATGGCCGGCATCGAGGCGTCGACGATGACGTCGGACGGCACGTGCAGGTTGGTGATGCCCTTGTCGGAGTCGACCATCGCGAGCTCGGGGCCCGCGGCGATCTCGGCCTCGAAGGAGGCCTTGATCTCGTCGCCCAGGCCGTGCGGCACGGACTCCAGGCCCTTGAGGATGGTGCCGAGACCGTCGTTCGGGGACAGACCGGCACCCGCGAGGACCTCGCCGTACTGGCCGAAGGTCTTCGGGAAGAAGGCGCGCACCACGTGGCCGAAGACGATCGGGTCGGAGACCTTCATCATCGTGGCCTTGAGGTGCACCGAGAACAGCACGCCCTCGGCCTTGGCGCGGGCGACCTGCGCGTCGAGGAAGGTGCGCAGGGCGGCCACGTGCATCACGGAGGCGTCGACGACCTCGCCGGCGAGGACCGGGACGGACTCGCGCAGCACGGTGGTGGTGCCGTCGGCGGCGACGTGCTCGATGCGCAGCGCGCCGGCCTCGGCGATGACGGCCGACTTCTCGGTGGAGGCGAAGTCGTTCTCACCCATCGTGGCGACGTTCGTCTTGGACTCGGGGGTCCAGGCGCCCATGCGGTGGGGGTGGTTCTTCGCGTAGTTCTTGACCGAGGCGGGGGCGCGGCGGTCCGAGTTGCCCTCGCGCAGGACCGGGTTGACGGCCGAGCCCTTGATCTTGTCGTAGCGGGCGCGGATCTCGCGCTCCTCGTCCGACTTCGGGTCGTCCGGGTAGTCGGGCAGCGCGTAGCCCTGGCCCTGCAGCTCGGCGATCGCGGCCTTCAGCTGCGGGATCGAGGCCGAGACGTTCGGCAGCTTGATGATGTTGGCCTCGGGCGTCTTGGCCAGCTCGCCGAGCTCCGCGAGGGCGTCGGCGATGCGCTGGCCCTCCTCGAGGTGCTCGGGGAACTGCGAGATGATCCGCCCGGCCAGCGAGATGTCACGGGTCTCGACGCGCACACCGGCCGTCGAGGCGTACGCCTGGATCACCGGCAGGAGCGAATGGGTCGCCAGGGCCGGGGCCTCGTCAGTGTGCGTATAGATGATGGTCGAGTCAGTCACCGGGTGCTCCGCTCCACGTCTGCGTGCGTCGTCTGCTTGCGTCGTCGGTCGAGATTACTCGACATCAAGATATCTCTTCCGACCCCGGGTTCCGAAAGGGCCTACCGGGGCCCGCCTCCGCCCGCCCCACGTGATCTGGCGCACGCCCCACGTCCTACGCTGCCGGTCATGTCTGTGATCCTCAGCGAAGCGGCCCGCCGCCTGCTCGACGACCCGAACCCGGCGATCCTGGCCACCCTCAATCCCGACGGCAGCCCGCAGACCTCACCGGTCTACGTGGGTCTGGACGGCGACGACCTCGTCATCCCCTCGCAGGCAGGCCGCCGCAAGCACAAGAACCTGCTGCGCGATCCACGCGTGAGCGTCACCGTGTACGACACCGCCGACCCGCAGAACTACGTGGAGGTCCGCGGCACGGTGACGATCACCGAGGACGTGGGGCGGCGCCTCGCCGTCGACCTCGACGAGCGCTATGACGGCCCGGGGGCGGGCGACTCCGTGCTCGCGCTGCCGCCGGAGGTGCAGCGGATCGTCATCCGGATCACGCCTACGCATGTGGCGGGGCGGGCGGCGCGCTGAGGTGGGGCGCGGCGAGGTGAAGGGCTGACGCGGCGCGGGGCTGACGCGGCGGGGGCCTCGGCATTCCCGTTCCGCACCCCGCATCCATGCGCGTGGGCCCGGGGCCGGGGCGACCGACCCCACAACACCCCTGTGATACTTCGGCGATGACCACCGACACGACACCCAGCCCCGAGTGGGAAGAGCGTTCGGCGTCCCTGTGGGCCGCCCTCGACACCCACGAGCCGTCCGAGTTCCGCGCGCGCATCGAGAAGCTGGCCTCCGAACTGCCCGCCGGGCATCCCGTCGCCGAGTTCGAGCGAGGGTCCGCGCACGACTCCACCGGCCTGCCCGCCCAGGCCGTGGTGCACTACCGCGCGGCGCTCGACGCGGGCCTCACCGGGATCCGGCGCCGCCGCGCGGTGATCCAGATGTCCAGCTCGATCCGCAACCTCGGCCGCCCCGAGGAGAGCCTCGCCCTGCTCACCGCCGAACGCGAACAGGGCTCGGACGAACTCGACGACGCCCTGATCTGCACCCTCGCCTTGGCCCTCACGGACCTGAACCGCACCCGCGAGGCAGTCGCCTTGACGGTCGGCGCCCTGTCCCGCCATCTCCCGCGCTACAACCGCTCGATGGCGAACTACGCGAAGGCACTGCTGCCGGAGTCGTGACGGCCAAGTGCCGCGGGCGCGTGCCTCAGACTGCGCGCCGAGGCGCGTGCCTCAGGCCGCGTGCCCGGTGAGCCGTAGGCTCCAGCGGCCCGCGTGGCCCGTGAGGTTGACTGTCGACAGTGGCGGGACGTCGATGTTCCAGTACGTGGCCGGGGGTGCCTTCAGGGCGTAGACCAGGGCCGCGCGGACCACGCCCGGTTCGGCTACCGCGACGATGCTCGCGCCGTCGCCGACCGGGCGGGTGTCCATCCAGCGGCCGACGCGTGAGATGAACGCGAGCAGGGTCTCGCCGCCGTGCGGTGCCGAGCGCGGGTTGCCCAGCCAGGCGTCCACTGCGGCCGGTTCGCGTGCGGTGACCTCCGCCAGGGTGCGGCCCCGCCAGCGGCCCATGTCGCAGTCGCTGAGCATGGGCTGGGCCATCGGCGAGAAGCCGAGGGCGTCACCGGTCGCGCGGCTGCGCGGGGTGGGCGAGCAGTAGCGCAGGTCGGCGCGGCCGTAGGGCACCAGCGTGTGCGCGGCGAGCTGCAGCTCGTGCCAGCCGGCCTGGTCGAGCGGCCGGTCGTCGTCGAACCGCTCGGTGAGCAGCGAGGAGCTGCGTGCGGCGGTGATGAGCGTGACCCGAACATGCATGCGGCGATGTTGGAACGCGCCGCTTCGCAGGTCAAGAGCCACCCGTGAGCGAAATCGGCTACTGCAGCCCGAGCGCCATCCACCGCTCGGGGTGCGTGAGCGGTTCGAAGCCCAGCTTCTCGTACACCCCATGGGCATCTTCCGTCGCAAGGAGGATGCGACGAAGACCACAGGGCGCGAGTTCGTCGCGTACGGCGGCGACCAGGGCGACACCCACACCCTTGCCGCGTACGGCGCGATCCACGTACACGTCGCAGAGCCACGCGAAGGTGGCGTGATCGGTGATCACTCGGGCGTATGCCACCTGCTCTCCGGAAACCGGGTCGTACGCCCCGAAGTTGAGGGATCCCGCGATGGCGCTGTCCTGCTTCTCGCGGCTGCGGCCCAGCGCCCAGTACGCGTCGGTGGAGAGCCAGTGGTGGATCCGCGCGGGGTCGAGCCGGGCCGGGTCGGTGGCGATCTCGTAGGCGGTCATGGGCCCGAGGCTCGCATCCGCGGGCAGGGCAGGGCCAGCGGATAAGCCCCCGAGGGCTCAGGCCCCCAGGACCTCTTCCCACGCCGTACGCAGCCTCCGTACCCCTTCCGCGATCGCCGCCTCCCCCGCGAGCCCCGCGAAGCTCACCCGGATGTAACCGGCGGGCGGTTCGGCGCAGAAGTACGGGCGGCCCGGGGTGATCTGGACGCCCGCGCGCAGGGCCGCGGAGGCCAGGGCGGACTCGGCGCCGCCGCCCGTGCCGTCGGGCAGCCGCAGCCACAGGTGGTAGCCGCCGGACGGGATGTACGGCAGCGTCAGGGCGGGCAGTTCGCGCAGCAGCGCCGCGGCCATGTGGTCGCGGCGGGTCCGCAGTTCGTGGGCGACCGTGCGCAGATGACGGCCCCAGGCGGGCGCGCCGACCAGTTCGAGTGTGGCCTCCTGCAGCGGCCGTGGGACGAAGAAGTGATCGACGATCTGGATGGCGCGCAACCGTTCCAGGACCGGCCCGCGCGCCACGAGCGCGGCGACCCGCAGGGACGGTGAGGTCGCCTTCGTGAGCGAGCAGACGTGCACCACCACCCCGTCGGGATCCGAGGCGATCATCGGCGGAAGCAGCGGGCCGCTGTCGTCGTGGGCGAGCCGGCGCACGAAGTCGTCCTCGACGATGAAGGCGCCGAACTCCCGTGCCGTACGGACCACTTCGGGCCGACGGGCCGCGGAGAGCACCGCACCCGTCGGATTCTGGAAGAGCGGCTGGCAGATGAAGACCTTCGCGCCGGTGGCGCGGAACGCGTCGGCCAGCAGCTCGGGCCGCACCCCGTCCGTGTCGACCGGCACGGGGACGGGCCGCAGTCCGGCAGCGCGGGCGATGGCCAGCAGACCCGGGTAGGTGGGCGATTCGACGAGGACCGGGGTGCCGGGCGCGGCGAGCGCGCGCATCGCGGTGGTGAGCGCGGTCTGCCCGCCGGAGGTGATCAGCACGTCGGCGGCCGTGACGGCGCCGCCGCAGCCGCGGGCGAACCACTCGCGCAGTTCGGGAAGCCCGTCCATCGGCGGCCTCCCCCAGGCACCGGGCCGGCGGCCCGCGCGGCCGAGCGCGGCGGCGAGCGCCTGCTCGGGCTGGAGCGAGGGGTGGAGGTAGCCGCTGTTGAACTCGATGACCCCGGTGGGCGGTTGGGCCAGACAGGCCAGCACTCCGGAGGCGTCCACCGCGCGCGGTTCGGCCGCGGCCTGTGCGGTGAGGGTGACCTGCTGCCAGGAGGTGTCTCCCACCGGCGCGGTAGCGGTCCGCGTCTCCGCACGGAACGCGCCCGCGCCCGGCCGCGTCACCACGAGCCCCTCGGCGGCCAGCTGCGCCAGGGCGCGCGACACGGTCACCGGGCTCACGCGATAGCGCTCGACCAGCGCACGGCTCGACGGAAGCTTTCCACCCGGAGAGTAGCGATCCAGCTCGCTCCGCAGGCTGTCCGCCAAATCCCCCACACTGCTACGCTGTTGCATGACAGCACAGGATAGCGCTACTCGGCCGAGCACGATAGCGGTCACCGCCCCGCGGGACCGCACCCCGTCGGCCCCCGCCCCGCAGGACCGCACCGGCCGCGACACCACACGTACCGGCGTCCTCCTGGCGGCCGCGGGCGTCACCGCGTTCTCGCTCACCTTCCCCGCCACCGTCTGGGGCCTCGACGGGTTCGGCCCCTGGTCCCTGGTGACCGTGCGCATGGCGCTGGCGGGCCTGATCGCGGGCGGCTGTCTCCTCGCGCTGCGGATCAAGCCGCCCGCCCGTACGCACTGGGCCTCGCTGGCCGTCGTCGCGGGCGGTGTCGTGATCGGCTTCCCGCTGCTCACAACCCTCGCCCTGCAGACCTCCACGACCTCGCACGCCGCGGTCGTCGTCGGCCTGCTGCCGCTGACCACGGCCGCGCTGTCGGCGCTGCGCACAGGGGCGCGGCCCTCGCGCACCTTCTGGGCGGCGGCCTGCGCCGGGGCCGCCGCCGTGATCGCGTTCACCGTGCAGCAGAGCGGCGGCGCCCTCACCACCGCCGACCTCTACCTCTTCGGCGCCCTGCTCGTATGCGCCGCCGGATACACCGAAGGCGGGCGGCTCGCGAAGGTGATGCCGGGCTGGCAGGTGATCGGCTGGGCCCTGGTGGCCTGTCTGCCGCTCGCTCTCCCCGCGTCCGCCGTCGCGCTCGCGTACGAGCCGTGGGAGCTGACGGCCAAGGCCGTCGCCGGCCTGCTGTGGGTGGCGGCGGGCTCGCAGTTCGTGGGCCTTGTCGTCTGGTACCGCGGGATGGCCGCGATCGGCATCCCGAAGGCAAGCCAGCTCCAGCTCGCACAGCCCCTGCTCACCCTGGTCTGGTCGGTCTCGCTGCTCGGCGAGACGATGACCGTCGCGGCCCCGCTGACCGCCGTCGCCGTCCTCATCTGCATCGCGGTGACACAGCGGGCACGCGGGTAGGCGGCGGCCCCTCTGCCCAGGGTTCATACGGGGTGCCCACCTTCCGCGACCCGCCCTAGACTTGGCAGCACACAACCCCACTTGCCACCAGGTGGAGGAGGTCACCCCCGATGCGCGCAACTGTGGGCGACAAGCTGCTGGTGCACGGCCGGACCGTCGGGCAGCACGACCGCGTCGCCGAGGTCGTCGAAGTGCTCGGCCAGGACGGCGCGCCGCCGTTCCGGGTCCGCTTCGAGGACGGTCACGAGAGTCTGATGTCGCCGGGCCCGGATACGGTCGTACGCCACGAGGAACAGGGCTGAGCGGAACAGGGCTGGGCGGACGCTCCCGCCCGCCCAGCCCTCGACACGATCACGCGGCGCCGAGCGCTCAACGCCGCGTGTAGTGGTCCTCCACGACCCGCGTCACGGCACCGATCGGATCGGCCACCACCTCACGCGCGGCGAAGTACACATGCCCGCGCACCTGCTTGAAGCCGGCCGCGTACGTGAGGTGCCTGGACAGCTCGCCGGGGTCCTGCCACGGTGCGGGCTGTGCCGGATCGGCCACCTTGTAGAGGGCCTCGCCCAGATAGAGGTCCACGTCCGTGCCCTTGACGACATCGGCCCACCAGGGCACGAGCTTCGCGTAGTCGGCGGGGGCGAAGCCGATGTTCCAGTACAGCTGCGGCACGACGTAGTCGATCCAGTCGCGCTTGACCCACTTGCGGACGTCGGCATGCAGGTTGTCGTAGGTCTGCACACCGGCCGTGGTGTCCGAACCCAGCGGATCCGTCGCCTTGTTGCGCCACACGCCGAACGGGCTGATCCCGAACTGCACGCCCCTGCGCACCTTGGGGATCGCGTTCGCCATGCCCAGGACGAGCTGGTCCGTGTTGTCGCGCCGCCAGGCCGCACGGTCCGCGAAGGCGCCGCCGTAGCGCTCGAAGGCCGCGTCGTCGTCGAAGACCTGGCCCGCGACCGGATACGGGTAGAAGTAGTCGTCCCAGTGCACGGCGTCGATGGGGTACTTGCGGACGGCGTCCAGCATCGCCCGCATCACGAAGTCGCGGACCTCGGGCAGCCCCGGGTTGTAGTAGAGCTTCCCGCCGTACGTGACGAGCCAGTCGGGATGCTGCCGCGCCGGGTGACCGGGCGAGAGTCTGGTGGGGTCGGCGTGCGTAGCGACGCGGTAGGGGTTGAACCACGCGTGCAGTTCGAGCCCTCTGCGGTGCGCCTCCCGCACGGCGGTGCCCAGCGGGTCCCAGCCCGGGTCCTGACCCTGCACGCCGGTGAGGTACGACGACCACGGCTCGAAGTCGGAGGGCCACAGCGCGTCGGCGGTGGGCCGCACCTGGAAGATCACGGCGTTCAGCTTCCGGCGTACCGCCTCGTCGAGATACGCGATCAGCTCCGCGCGCTGGGTCTCGGCGGACAGTCCGGGCGCGGAGGGCCAGTCGCGATTGGTGACGGTGGCGATCCACATCCCGCGGAAGGCCGTATTACGGGGCCTGCGACGCTGCTCGGCGGCGACCGCATCCCCTGCGAGCCCTGCCCCGAAGAGTGCTGCGGCACCGGCCACCGTGAAACTCCTGCGAGTCATACGCAACGTACGCCACCCCTTGTATCGAATTGTCATGAATGTCCGGAAGTCCCGGACAGCACCTGTTGTCCCGTGGGACGTGCCACAGCATGCCGCCCCGGCCGCCCGCACACCAGTGAACGCGGAGTAACGTCGGCACATCGGGGCAGGCGCCGCAGATTCTTCGGGCTTCCTGTCCGACCCGGATGCACGAAAGGGACGATGTGACGGAGACCTCGTCAATCGCTGACATTGCACGCGTAGGAGTGGTGGGCTGCGGCCAGATGGGAGCGGGGATCGCAGAGGTCTGCGCCCGCGCCGGCCTGGAGGTCAAGGTCGCCGAGACCACCGGCGAGGCCCTGGAGATCGGCCGCACCCGGCTGCACAACTCCCTCGCGAAGGCCGCCGAGCGCGGCAAGATCAGCGAGGAGGAGCGGGACGCCACGCTGGCGCGTCTGACCTTCACCACGGACCTGGGCGAGTTCGCCGACCGTGACCTCGTGATCGAGGCCGTCGTGGAGAACGAGGCGGTGAAGACGGAGATCTTCCAGGTGCTCGACCAGGTCGTCACCCGTCCCGACGCGATCCTCGCCTCGAACACCTCCTCCATCCCGCTGGTGAAGCTCGCCGTCGCGACCTCGCGACCCGACCAGGTCATCGGCATCCACTTCTTCAACCCGGCGCCGGTGCAGCAGCTCGTCGAGCTGATCCCCGCGCTGACCACGTCCGAGGGCACGATCGCCCGGGCGCAGGTCGCGGTCGAGAAGGTGCTGGGCAAGCACGCGATCCGCGCGCAGGACCGCTCCGGCTTCGTGGTCAACGCGCTGCTCATCCCGTATCTGCTCTCCGCGATCCGGATGTTCGAGTCGGGCATCGCGAGCCGCGAGGACATCGACAACGGCATGGAGATGGGCTGCGCCCACCCGATGGGCCCGCTGAAGCTGGCGGACCTGATCGGTCTGGACACGGTGCACTCGGTCGCGGACTCGATGTACGCCGAGTACAAGGAGCCCCTGTACGCCGCTCCCCCGCTGCTCCAGCGGATGGTCGACGCGGGCCGCCTCGGCCGGAAGTCGGGCTCGGGGTTCTACACGTACTGAGTCGCACGGCGCGTACGCGAAGGGCCGCTGTCCGGTGGGACGGCGGCCCTTCGCGTCTGTCAGTCCGCCAGCCGCAGGTCGATCCACTCGACAATCGACCCCGGCAGCACATAGCGCTCGATCTCCGTGAAGCCCCGCCGCACGGCGAAGCGCAGTCCGTCCTCGTTGCTCGCGAGGACCACGGTCTCGACAGCCTCGGCGCCCAGCTCCCGGGCCTGCGCGAGAGCGCGCCGGTAGAGCTCCTCGCCGAACCCCTGCCGGCGGTGTCCCGGCAGCACCCGGGCGATCGCGGTGGCGGTACGGGAGCCCTCCTCGGGCGGCCGTACGGTACTGCAGCCCACCAGATCCCCGTCGAGATAGGCGACTTCGAGCCGGTGCCGCACGGAACGGTCGCGTGCGTCGGCCAGGGAGAGCGGGTGGGTGGGGATCACGGTGTTGTGGACACGGCGCCAGTCGGCGAGCGCGGCGTCGTCCACGGGCTTCTCGATCCGCAGGTTCGTACGCAGGTCTGACATGCCTGCACCCAATCCGGCGCACCGCGCGGCGTCAACCGGAAATTCCCTCGCCCGTCGCACGCACCCCCGTGGGCCCCGACTCCCCTGCCTCCCCTGCCGATTCGGCCACTCTCCGTATCCTTCCGGCCAGATTCCCGCCGCTGAGCCGGGCTCTGCGGGGCTCTTCGGATACCGGGCCCACAGCGTTCGCACCCGTGTGAACGCCGGGCCCGCATATGCCCCGCGCACACGCTCCCGCGCCCCTCACCTGGGCGCTTGACTGTCCGTGCGCAGAACAGGGATGGCTGCGCACGGACAACTTCCAGCCACGAACAGCCGAGGAGGGAGCGGACTCGTGACCCCCGACCCCGAGCATCCCGTGATCCAGGACGAACACGCAGAGTTGCGCCGGAACCTCGATGTGGGACTCGCCCGCATCGAGGGCCACTTGGCGCTGCTGACCCAGCGCGACGAACAGAGCACCAAGGAACTCGACGACCTCGCCACCCGTATCACCGCGCTCGAACACAGCCGCTGGCCACTGGCCGCCGTCGCCACGCTCGCCGCGGTCGGCGCCCTTGCGGTGGCCCTGTGGCAGGCGCTCGGGCGGTAGCGTCAGCCGAGCCGGAGGTGGTGCAGCATCAGCAGCGCGGCCGCCATGTTGGCGGCCGGCACCTCCCCGCGCGCCACCATGTCGGGCACGAGCTTGAGCGGCACCCACTCGCGCCGGGACGACTCGAAGTCGTCCACGGGATGGCCCGTGTACGTCCCTTCGTCCGCCCAGTAGATGTGGTGCCGGGCGTCGGTGAGACCGTTCGAGGGCTCGACGCTGAGCAGATGCTGGAGGGGACCGGGCCGCCACCCGGTCTCCTCCTCCAGTTCCCGCGCGGCCGCGACCGCGAGGTCCTCACCGTCCTCGACGACTCCCGCCGCCAGCTCCCACCCCCAGCTGTCGGTGATGAAGCGGTGCCGCCACAGCAGCAGGACCTCGTTGGCCTCGTTGACGACCGTGGCGACGGCCACCGGCCGCAACCGGATGAGGAAGTGATCGAGATGCCGCCCGTCGGGCAGCTCGACGTCCGCCAAGTTCACCTGGAACCAGCGGTTTTGGTACACAGTTTGCTCGCATAGTTTCGTCCACTGCACGGTTCTGCCACCTTCCGCCGAGATAGATGGCAATATCGCACGCGCGTCCGCAGCCGGCAGGCCCGGTCACGGCGGCGCACGGAGGCACGGCGCCGCACGGAACGGCGGCCGTACACGAGCAGGGCACCCACCCGTCACAGCGGCACGCGCAGGGCCCCGTCGATGAGCGCGGCAGCCTCCTCGGTACCGGAACAGCCGCTGCGGACAAGGTGCTCGCGCACCCCGCGCAGCCGGTCGCGCAGGCGCTGCGACTCCATTCCCCTGGCCTGCCGCGCCATTTCGACCGCCGTGGCCACGGCCGCCTCCGCCTCACCGCGCCGCAGCTCGATCTGGCTGAGCACGGCGAGCCGGTGCACGCGCCCCCGGTCATGGGCCGGGGTGTCCACGGCAGCGGCCGAGTGCATCCGCGCGGCCGTGAGATCGCCAAGACTCAGCAAGGCCTCGGCCACCTGCACGTTCACCAGACCCGGCTGGACATAGCCGGTCTCGGCGGGCTCATGGCCCGGATGGATCCGCTCGGCCGCCGACTCCGCCCGCCGGATGCAGAACAACGCGCTGCTGCCGTCGCCGAGATGGGCATACGCCTTCGCCTGCATCGCGTAGAGATCCGCGGCGAGCGCGGGTGTGATGTGCCGCCCCGCGGCCCGCAGCGCCGCCTCCGCGAACGCGACGGCCTGCCGGTACTCGCGGATGAACAGCGACTGGTTGACGAGCAGCGCTATCACATAGGCGCCGAGTCCCCTGTCCCCGCTGGCCTTGGCCAGCCGGAGCGCCTGGTGGAAGTAGCGCTGCGCGAGCCCGTGCGCGTCGGAGTCGTACGCGCAGATCCCGGCGATCGCCACCAACCCGCCGGTGGCGCGGTGCAGTTGGCGCCCGGTCGCGTCCGTGTAGCTGCCGCGCAGCAGCGGCGCGGCCTCCGCGTTGAGGAAGCCCACGATGCGGGCGCGCGTCGCGACGCCGCCGGTCTTGCGGTACATCTGCTCGTAGTGCGTACGGGCCGAACTGAGCATGGCCAGATCGGACTTGCTCACCTGATGCCGGCCGCCGCGTGAGACGTCCACGTCCTCCGGCGGGTTCTCCCACTCCCAGACGGGCATCACGGCCGGGGTCCCGGTCACCGCGGCGGCGCCGAGGATGTGCGGCCGCTGCTGCATGTCGGACCGCCATAAGGCGGTGGCCCGTTCCACGAACCCGGACAGGGATGTGGCGGCCGGCGAGGCCTGCTGCCCCGGCACGCCGAGCCCGATGTCGTCGAGTGTCACGGTCCGCTGCAGGCGGGCCGCGAGTACCTCGCAGATCACGTCGGGCACCTGGCCGCGCGGCCGCTGGCCCTTCAGCCAGCGGGCCACCGCGGTGTGTTCGTAGCGGAGTGCGAGACCCCGGGCCTTGCCCATCTGATTGACATGGGCGGCCAGGCCCGCATGGGAGATTCCGGCCTCGTCGAGAATCGCGTCGAGCAGGGTGTTGGGCTGCATCAGGCCCTCCGATGGCTCGGTGCCGCCCAGGGTAGTGGAGCGCGTTTCACACGGGGTGCGAAACAAGTGCCCACAGTGACGGGGCGTGCACTCTGCCGTACCTGTGCGGCGATTCGGTTGGATATATGCGTCCGGAACCCCTGGACCGGACCCGCCGGCCTCACCAGAGGCGGCCGGGCCGCCGGCTCCCCCTCGTAAGTGCGGCGGCCCTCACCGCGTCGCCTGCCTCGTACCGCCTGCCGGAACTCTCCGCGGCGAGGCAGGCGGCGCCGGCCGGCCGCTGGTGCGCGCGGCGCGCTTCGCTCCGGTTAGCCGCACCGGAGGACGAACGGGTGGCATGCCGTGGGCCGTCGGTGGCCCCGGCCGCCCGGGATCACCGGCACGGGTGGCAGCCCGTGGTCGTGCGCACGGGTGGCAGCCCGTGGTCAGGTGACCGTCCGCGCCCCGCGCACCACCGGCCCCCCGGGCTGCTGCGGCACCTTGCGCCGCTCGTTGCGCAGCACGAGCAGGGCCATGTCGTCGGCGAGCCGGCCGCCGGTGTGCCGTAACAGCGCGTCGCTCACGGTCTTGATGAGATCGCCGGGCGAACCGCGGTTCGCGGCGAGCACGGCGGCCAGCGGGAAGAACCGCCCCGCCGCGTCCCGTGCGTCCTCGACCCCGTCGGTGTGCAGCAGCAGCGTCTCGCCGGCGCGCAGCGGCCCGCAGTGCTGCACGGTCAGTTCGGCGGGGAGCGGGAACGGCCCGAGCGGCGGCAGCGGTTCGCCGTACGCGATGCGGTCGATCCGGGGTCCGAGGCGGTACGGCCAGGGGTGGCCGCAGTTGAGCGCGTGCACGGAGCCGTCGTGCCGGATCTCCAGGAGCAGGACGGTGACGAACTCCTCGGCGAGCGGCGATTCGGGTTCCGTGGAGCACGCGGAGGGGTGCTCGGCCCGGGCGCGCTCGCGCAGATGCCGCTGCATCGCCCGCTCCAACCGCCGCATCACGGCGCCGAGTTCGGCCTCGTCGTGCGCGGCCTCGCGGAAGCTGCCGAGCAGGGCGGCGACGGTGCCGATGGCGGCGAGGCCGTGACCGCGCACATCGCCCATGACGATCCGGACGCCGTGGTCGGTGGCGACGGCCTCGTACAGATCACCGCCGACGGACGCGGCCCGGTGGGCGCAGAGCTGCCCGGCGGCGAGGGCGAGCCCGTCGAGGCGCGGCGGCAGCGGCCGCAGCAGCACCCGCTGCGCGGCGCCCGCGACCTCGCGGATCTGGGCCAGCTCCTGCAGGAGTGCGCGCCGGACCCCGAATATGAGCCCGGTGCCGACCGCGAAGAACACAGCGCTGGTGGCGATCCGGGCCACGAGCCCGTCCTGCTGGGCGAGCGGGCAGGTCAGCTTGTAGAGGATGGCGACCCCGCCCCACAGGGTCGGCAGGGCGAAAGCGGTCAGGCGTCGTCGCAACCGGGTCGACCGCGCCGGAGGGATGCGATGTCCGAGGCGCGCTCCGGCAAGTGCCCTGGACCTGATACGGATCATCGCCGACGGCCTCCTAAGGCCCTTGTCCAGCCGGGGCCGGCCCCGAGAGGGGCGCGTCAGCCGGGTCACCTGGCGGGACGGCTTCGGCGTACGGCCGGATCGATTCTGTCCAGGGGCCGGCCCGGCCGGGCCGGGGAGTCCGTACTTCTCACCCGAATGAGTGAGGGGCGCACTTGATGTTCCAAGTGCGCCCCTCACCAGGGGTTTTACGCCACGGTCACGCGCCCCGCAGCACCGCGCCCGTCCGCTCGGCGGCCGCGGCCACCGCGGCGTCACGGGCGGCCGAGGCCTCGTCGACCGTCAGGGTGCGGTCGGCGGCGCGGAAGCGCAGCGCGTACGCCAGCGACTTCTTGCCCTCGCCGACCTGACCGCCGGTGTAGACGTCGAACAGCCGGATGTCCTCCAGGAGTTCACCGGCGCCCGAGCGCAGCGCGTGCTCGACCACGGCGGACGGCACCTCGCCGTCCACGACCAGGGCGACGTCCTGCGTGGCCACCGGGAAGGTGGAGATACGCGGCGCCTGGAGCGTGCCGTCGACGGCGCGCTCCACAGTGTCGAGGTCCAGCTCCATCGCGCAGGTGCGCGCCGGCAGACCGAACGCCTTGACCACACGCGGGTGCAGCTCACCGGCGTGACCGACCGGGGTCTTCACCCCGTCGATCACCACGGACAGCTCGGCGCACCGGCCCGGGTGCCAAGGACCGTACTGGCCCTGGTCGATGAGCAGGTCGACGCCGGCCTCGTGCGCGATGCTGCGCGCGGCCTCGATGGCGTCGGCCCAGTCGGCGGGACGGCCCTTGCCCCACCAGCCGGCCTGCTCACGGGCGCCCGCGAGGACGACCGCGGCGTGCCGCGGCTGCACGGGAAGCACGGAGTTGAGACCCGCGAGCTCCTCGTCGGTGGGACGGCGGTCCACCGGCAGACGGACCGCGGTGCCGCGGCCCTCCGCCGGGTGGAAGACCAGACCGGTCTCGAAGAGCGCCAGGTCGTGGCTGCCCCGGCCGTCGTTGCGGCGCAGCGCGTGGAGCAGGCCCGGCAGCAGCGTCGTACGGAGGGCGGGCTCCTCGTCGGAGAGCGGGTTGACCAGCTTGACGACACGGCGGGCCGGGTCGTCCTTCTCCAGCTGCAGCTGGTCGAAGACCGCCTCGCCGATGAAGGGGTAGCTGAGCGCCTCGACGAACCCGGCACCCGCGAGGGCGCGGCCGACGCGGCGGTGCAGCCGCTGGCGGTCGGTCAGACCCAGGCCCGCGGGGGGCTTGGGCAGCGTCGAGGGCAGGTTCTCGTAGCCCTCGAGCCGGATGACCTCCTCGGCCAGGTCGTTCGGGTCCGTGAGGTCGGGGCGCCAGGACGGCACGGTGACGACGAGCTCGTCCTGCCCGTACACGTCGCAGCCGACTTCTTGCAGCCGCCGTACGACGGTCTCGCGGCCGTAGTCGACGCCCGCCACCTTGTCCGGGTGGTTCGCCGGGATGGTGATGGTGTGCGGCGCGTTCGGCGCGATGACCTCGGTGACACCGGCCTCGGCGGTGCCGCCCGCGAGCAGCACCAGGAGGTCGACGGTCCGCTGGGCCGCGGCGGACGCGGCCTTCGGGTCGACCCCGCGCTCGAAGCGCTTGGACGCCTCGGAGGACAGCTTGTGGCGGCGCGCGGTGCGGGCGATGGAGAGCGCGTCGAAGTGCGCCGCCTCGATGACGACCTCGGTGGTGCCCTGGGCCAGGCCCGTCTCGGGGTCGACCTCGGTGTCGGCGATCTCGGTGTTGGCGCCGCCCATGACACCCGCGAGGCCGATGGGGCCGCGGTTGTCGGTGATCACCAGGTCGGCGGCGTCGAGCACGCGCTCCACACCGTCGAGGGTCGTGAACTTCTCGCCGGCCGCGGCACGGCGCACGCCGATCGGGCCGTCGATGGACGCCCGGTCGTACGCGTGCAGGGGCTGACCGAGCTCCAGCATCACGTAGTTGGTGACGTCGACCGCGAGCGAGATCGGGCGCATCCCGGCCTTCTGCAGACGGCGCTGCAGCCAGATCGGGGAGCGGGCCTCGGGCTGCAGACCCACGACCGTACGGGCCGTGAAGCGGTCGCAGCCGAGCGGGTCGGCGATCTGCACCGGGTGCCCGTACGCGTTCGGCGCGGGCACGTCGAGCAGCGCCGGGTCGCGCAGCGGCAGACCGTACGCGGTGGCGGCCTCGCGGGCCACACCGCGCATCGACAGGCAGTAGCCGCGGTCGGGCGTGACGGCGATGTCGAGGACCTCGTCGTACAGCTCGAGCAGCTTGGTGGCGTCGGTGCCGACCTCGTGCTCGGGCGGCAGGACGATGATGCCCTTGGTGCCGTCGTCGCCCATGTCCAGCTCGTCGCTGGAGCAGATCATGCCGCGCGACATCTTGCCGTACGTCTTGCGCTCGGCGATCCGGAAGTCACCGGGGAGCACGGCGCCGGGCAGGGCCACGACGACCTTGTCGCCGACGGCGAAGTTGCGCGCGCCGCAGACGATCTCCTGGGGCTCGCCGGTGCCGTTGGCCTGGCCGACGTCGACGGTGCAGAAGCGGATGGGCTTCTTGAACTCGGTCAGCTCCTCGATGGTGAGGACCCTGCCGACGACGAGCGGACCGGTGAGGCCCGCGCCCAGCTGCTCGACGGTCTCGACCTCCAGGCCGACCCCGATCAGCTTCTCCTGTACGTCACGGCCGGTGGCGTCGCCCGGCAGGTCGACGTACTCCCGCAGCCAAGAAAGCGGGACCCGCATCAGATCTCCATCCCGAACGGCCGGGTGAACCGGACGTCACCCTCGACCATGTCTCGCATGTCTTCGACGTTGTGGCGGAACATCAGCATCCGCTCGATGCCGAACCCGAAGGCGAACCCGCTGTACTTCTCGGGGTCCACACCGCAGGCGACGAGCACGCGCGGGTTGACCATGCCGCAGCCGCCGAGCTCGATCCAGCCCTCGCTGGAGCAGGTGCGGCAGGGCTTGTCGGGGTTGCCCACCGACTCGCCGCGGCACACGTAGCAGAGCATGTCCATCTCGGCGGACGGCTCGGTGAACGGGAAGTAGTTCGGGCGCAGCCGGGTCTTCATGTCCGAGCCGAAGAGCGCCTTGACCATGTGGTCGAGGGTGCCCTTGAGGTCCGACATGGTCAGGCCCTCGTCGATGGCGAGCAGCTCGATCTGGTGGAAGACCGGGGTGTGCGTGGCGTCCAGCTCGTCCGTGCGGTACACGCGGCCGGGGCACACGATGTAGACCGGCAGCTCACGGCTGAGCAGCGCGCGGGCCTGCACCGGCGAGGTGTGGGTGCGCAGCACGATGCCGGACTCGTCGTCGACGGTCGGCTTGCCGTCCTCGCGGGTGCCCTGGACGAAGAAGGTGTCCTGGGTCTGGCGCGCGGGGTGGTCGGGCACGAAGTTCAGGGCGTCGAAGTTGAACCACTCCGCCTCGACCTCGGGGCCCTCGGCGATCTCGTATCCCATGGACACGAAGACGTCCGCGACCCGCTCCATCATCGTGGTCAGCGGGTGCCGGGCGCCGGCCGGTACGCGGTCGTGGGGCAGCGTGACGTCCACGGCCTCCTCGACCAGGACGCGGGCGTCGCGCTCGGCCTCGAGCTCGGCCTGGCGGCCGGCGAGCGCCTTGCTGACCGCGCCGCGCGCCTGGCCGATGCGCTTTCCGGCCTCGGCCTTGGCCTGCGGGGGCAGCGCACCGATCTCGCGGTTGGCGAGCGCGAGCGGCGAGGTGCCGCCGGTGTGCGCGACCTTGGCCGCCTGGAGCGCGTCGAGGTCGCCGGCGGCCGCGAAGGCGGCGAGCGCCTCGTCCCGCATGCGCTCGATCTCTTCCGGTTTCAAGGCTTCGACCTCAACAGGGTCGTACGACTTATTCGGTGCCGACATCTCTTCCCGTGCTTCCGATTGGCTGACTGGTCTCTCCTGGACCGCAGGCCGCGACCACGCAGACACAAATGCGCCAAGGGTCGAGTCTAACGGGGTGCCAGGGTGGCTGATGACGCCCGTGGGAGGGTCCGAAGGCCTGCAGAGTGGCTAGAGCAGGTAGCCCGGAGTGCCCACGGGCAACGTAAATCGGAACTCGGCGCCACCGGAGGGTCCACGGCCGACGGTGATCGTCCCGCCGTGCGCCTCGACGATGCCCTTGACGATATAGAGCCCCAGGCCCGTGCCACCGCGCTTGCTTCCCCGCCAGAAGCGGGTGAAGACACGGCCCATCGACTCCTCGGGGATGCCGGGGCCTTCGTCGCTCACGGTGACTGCCGTCCCTTCCAGGGGGCTCTCAAGGGGTGCCACGTCAATGGTGACGGTCCCCTCTCCATGGCGCACGGCATTTTCCAGAAGGTTGGAGAGCACCTGGTCGATCTTGTCCGGATCCGCCCACAGATCGGGCAGCGGCTGCTGCAGCCGTACGAGGAAACGGTCCGGCACCTGCCCGGCGGCCACATGCGCCTGGATGTGCCGCCCGACGGCGGCGGGCAGATCGACGGGCTGCCGCCGCAGCTCAAGACGCCCCGAATCGATCCGCGAGATGTCGAGCAGTTCGGCAATCAGCCTGGTGACGCGGTTGGCATCCGCGTCGACCGTCTCCAGCATCAGCTTCTTCTGGTCGTCGGTGAACCGCTCCCACTTGGCGAGCAGTGTGGCCGTGAAGCCTTTGACCGATGTCAGGGGCGAGCGCAGTTCATGGGCGACGGTCGCTATCAGCTCCGCGTGACTGCGCTCCGTACGCCGCCGGGCCTCGGTGTCCCGGATGCTGACCACGAGCCGGTGCAGCGGCCCGGTGGGCCGGGTCCGCACATAGCGCGCGGACACCAGGACCTCACGGCCGCCCGGCAGGAGCAGATTCCGCTCGGGCTGCCCGGTGCGGATCGCGAGCCCGCCGTACGGATCGGTCAGCTGCCACCAGCGGCGGCCTTCGAGGTCCTCCAGCGGCAGGGCGTCCTCGACGGAGCGTCCGAGCGCGTCCTCGGGGCAGACGGCGGTGATCCGGGCGGCCGCCTGGTTGAAGCAGACGACCTGGCCCTTCTCGTCGGCGACGACGAGACCGTCGGGCAAGTCATCGGGATCCAGGCCGAGTTGACTCACCGGCGAGTCGACACGGGGCGCGGCAGGACGCGGCACGGAGCCGTGCGCTCCGGCCTTTCCCCTGATGCCGACACTCATATCCCCGTATCCCACCTCTCGACTGGTATCAGTGGGCCCCCGAGCCCGTCACCCTACTAGCTGAGGGTGACGGTGAGGGTGCCCCGTGTACCGGTGAAGGTGAGAACTTCGGGGAGGATCCGGCTCAGGACCGGCGTGCGTCCCTGCGCTGGGCGCGCGCCGAGGCGTACAGACAGACCGCGGCGGCCGTCGCGAGGTTGAGGCTCTCGGCCTTCCCGTGGATGGGCACGCGCACCACGGCGTCGGCGAGCGCGCGGGTCTCCTCGGGCAGCCCCCAGGCCTCGTTGCCGAAGACCCAGGCGGTCGGTCCGCCCATGGTCCCCTTGTCGAGCTCGTCGTCGAGGTCGTCCTGGCCGGCCCCGTCGGCCGCGACGATCCGCACTCCGGCGTCCTTGAGCCCGCGCACGGCCTCCTCCACCGGCACGCCGACGGCGACCGGCAGATGGAAGTGCGAACCGACCGAGGCGCGTACGGACTTGGGGTTGTACAGATCCACGGACGCGTCCGTGAGCACCACGGCATCCGCACCGGCCGCGTCGGCACACCGCAGCACGGTCCCGGCGTTCCCGGGATCCCGCACATGCGCGAGTACGGCGACGAGCTCGGGCTTCGCGGCCAGGATCTCCTCGAAGGGCGTGTCCAGGAACCGGCAGACCCCGACGAGCCCCTGCGGAGTGACGGTGGTCGAGATGTCGGCGATCACGGCCTCATCGGCCAGATGCACCCTGGCCCCGGCCTTCTGCGCGGCCTCGAGGATGTCGCCGTACCGCTCGGCGGCCTCGACGGTCGAGAACAGCTCGACGAGTGTGGCGGCCCCGTCCGTCGAGTGCCCCGCCGCTTCCCGCACGGCCTGCGGCCCCTCGGCGAGGAACAACCGCTCCTTGGTCCTGAAGTTCCGCTTCCCGAGCCGCCGTGCGGCGGCGACACGGGAGGACTTGGGAGAGATCAGCTCAGGGGCAACCATGACTCAACCTTAGGAACTCAGGGGCGCGGGGAACTGCGCAACAAGACGGGGCAGGCGGGACGCCGCAAAGCAACGGACCCGCGGACCAAACGGTCCACGGGCCCGGAGCACACGCAAAAATCAGGCAGCAGCCTTGGGAGCGTTCACATCGGCCGGAAGGGCCTTCTGCGCAACCTCGACCAGCGCGGCGAACGCGTTGGCGTCGTTGACGGCGAGCTCCGCCAGGATCTTGCGGTCGACCTCGATGTTCGCGGCCTTCAGACCCTGGATGAGGCGGTTGTACGTCATGCCGTTCTGGCGGGCCGCAGCGTTGATGCGCTGGATCCACAGCTGACGGAAGTCGCCCTTGCGCTTCTTGCGGTCGTTGTAGTTGTAGACCAGCGAGTGGGTGACCTGCTCCTTGGCCTTGCGGTACAGGCGCGAACGCTGACCGCGGTAGCCGGAGGCCTGCTCGAGGATCGCCCGACGCTTCTTGTGCGCGTTAACCGCGCGCTTGACGCGTGCCACTTTTAACTCCTTGTAGCGGGGCCGTGGTTGTGTTCACACGGCCCGAATTCGAATTGGTCCCGGTCCAGGCGTCCGGCCCCCGTTCCCGGGGGCCGTGACGTCACTTGCCGAGAAGCTTCTTGATCTTCTTGGCGTCGCCCGGGGCCATCTCGGCGTTGCCGGTGAGGCGACGCGTCAGGCGCGACGACTTGTGCTCGAGCAGGTGGCGCTTGCCGGCGCGCTCACGGAGCACCTTGCCGGAGCCGGTGATCTTGAAGCGCTTGCTGGCACCGCTGTGCGACTTGTTCTTCGGCATAGCGCCGTTCTCTCCTCGTCAGTGGCGCTCCCCCGGTGGTGAAACCGGCATGCGGGAGCGTCAGTTGTATCGGTTGGCATCCGGGGCGTGAGCCCTGGATCAGGCCTCGGCCTCGGCGGGTTCCTCGGCCGGAGCCTCGGCGACGTCGGCTTCGGGAGCGTCCGATCCCGCGGCACGGTCGCGACGGCTCTCGGTCGTCGGCGCCTCCGCCTTGCGGGCGGCCTGTGCTTCGCGGGCCTCGGCCATGGCCTCGGTCTTCTTCTTGTGCGGACCGAGAACCATGATCATGTTTCGGCCGTCCTGCTTCGGGTTCGACTCGATGAACCCGAGGTCTTCGACGTCCGTCGCGAGACGCTGCAGCAGTCGGTAGCCGAGCTCCGGCCGGGACTGCTCGCGACCACGGAACATGATCGTGATCTTGACCTTGTCGCCCTGCTTGAGGAACCGGACGACATGACCCTTCTTGGTGTCATAGTCGTGCGGGTCGATCTTCGGCCGGAGCTTCATTTCCTTGATGACCGTGTGCGCCTGGTTCTTGCGCGCCTCACGGGCCTTCATGGCCGACTCGTACTTGAACTTCCCGTAGTCCATGAGCTTGCAGACGGGCGGACGAGCGTTCGCCGCCACCTCGACCAGGTCGAGGTCGTACTCCTGAGCAAGCTCAAGGGCCTTGGCAAGCGGAACAATCCCGACCTGCTCGCCGCTGGGACCGACAAGTCGCACTTCGGGAACGCGAATCCGGTCGTTGATGCGGGGCTCGGTGCTGATGGATCCTCCTCGGTAGCACCACGCGACAGTCTGGCGGACTGCCACGTAACGTCTGTTTCGTTGGACCTAACCGCGCCGGTACATGAAAAATGCCCCGGACGATCACAGGCGGGGCTCCATACCGGAGCACCACCGCGATGTACGCGGGGCGCATGGCGACGGGAACACACGGGGTGTCCGTCGGACCGGTGACCCGCTGCCCTTCCGGGCGGCAAGGTGGGAGATCGGAGCCTCCACTTGTGGGCCGGGTGCCTCCGCTTTGCAGCAGGGGTGACCGGCCGGTCGTTACACAAGGTTAGCAGAGCTTCCGGGGTGCGGCTAACGGCCCGTGATCCGGGCCGTCGGCTCCTGGCCCCCGGCTCCGTCGCGGCTCAGCCGAAGACGGGGCCCGTGTACTTCTCGCCGGGGCCCTGGCCGGGCTCGTCCGGGACGAGCGAGGCCTCGCGGAAGGCGAGCTGCAGTGACTTCAGGCCGTCGCGCAGGGGCGCCGCGTGGAAGGAGCTGATCTCCGTCGTACTGGCGTCGAGCAGGCCGGCGAGGGCGTGGATCAGCTTGCGGGCCTCGTCGAGGTCCTTGTGCGCGTCGCCGTCGTCGGTCAGACCCGCCTTCACGGCGGCGGCGCTCATCAGGTTCACCGCCACGGTCACGATCACCTCGACCGCGGGGACCTCGGCGATGTCGCGGGCCATGGCGTCGAAGTCGGGGGTGCTCTGTCCGGTGGGGCTTGCGTCAGTCATGGTCATCAGCCTAAGCGCGTACGTAGAGGGGTTCGCCGGGCGGGGTGGCGTCGGCGGGCAGGAGGGCGAGGTCGAGGCCGCGGACCAGGCGGGCGCGGAGGGTCTCGTCGGCGGCGAGGGCCTGGGCGATCCGCTGGGCGACGGCTGCCGGCTCCGCCGAGTCGAGGACCAGGGCGAGCGTGCCGTCGGAGGAGGCACCCGCGCCGAGGTGGGCCCGGACGACGGCCGGCTCTGCGGCGACGGCCGTGCGGACTGCCTCGGGAACGGCGGGGTCCGCCAGCGGATCCGTCGACGTGCGGCCCTCCGCCAGCGCGTACAGCGCGCGGCGGGGCAGCTCGTACGCGACGGGCCCTGCCATGTCGAGCACGATCGTGTCGGCCTTCTCGTGCGCGGCCGCGCGCAGCGCCTGCTGCATCGGGACGGCGACGGGGCGGGCGGCCGGATCCCAGAGGGCGAGGGCCTGGGTGGAGGTGAACGCGGGGAGCGCGGTGCGGTCGCCGGCCTTGAGGGTGGGCACGGCCATGTCGCTGTTCTTCTCGCGCTTGAGCCCGTTCTCGTCGAGCTCGACCTCGCCGAGGACGGCGACGACGGGAACCAGGAGGCGGGCGCCCTTGAGCGCTTCGAGGACCCGGCTCTCGTGTGCGGCGGTGCGGTCCGCGGCCCAGGCGGCGAGTGCGGCACTCAGCTCGGGGGCGGCGGAGCCGTCGTCGTTCGCGTACCCGGAGTCGGGAATGTTCTTGTTCACCACGTCGCCCGACCCTACCCGCCTCGTGGGTGAGGGCGGCGCCCGCGCCGGAGTACGGGTTCAGTACCGCCCGCGCGCGGCGGAGCCGCCCCGCCGCCACAGCACCGTCGCAGCCACCAGGAGCACCGTGCCCACGGCCCCCGCACCCCACCCGAGCCAGCCGCCCGCGCCGGGCGAGGCCTGCTGCTTGGAGGGACCCGAGCCGAAGTACTTCTTCGGGTACGCGTGCGCCGCGGCCGGCTTGATCTCCGCGCCCGCCTCGATCGCCGCCGCCGGGTCGATGAACCCGTAACCGAAGGAGTCGTCCCGGCCGCCGGACGGCGCGTCCGATGCCGTGTCCTCGACGAGCTGCTTGATCTGGGCCGGGTCGAGATCCGGGTGGGCCGAGCGGATCAGCGCGACGACGCCCGAGGCGAAGGCCGCCGCGGCCGAGGTGCCCCAGCCCTTGTAGTACTCGCGGTCGGGGCCCGCCATCACGATGTCGTCGCCGGGCGCGCTGACCGTCGCGTACCAGCGTCGCGTGGAGAACGACGCCCGCGCCCCGTAGCGGTCGACAGCCGTCACGGCGATGACGCCCGGGTAGGCCGCCGGGTACGAGATGTGGTCGCCCTTCTCGCCGCCGTTGCCGGCCGAGGCCACGACCACCGCTCCCTTGCTGAGCGCGTACTGGACGGCGGCGTCCTCGCGGGCGTCGGCGTGCGCGGAGGCGCTGTCGTCGCCGAGCGACATGTTGATCACGTCGGCGCCGTGGTCGGCGGCCCACCGGATCCCGTCGGCCAGGGCGGTCCCCCGCGTGTTGCGGGCCTTCGTACGGGACTTGTCGCCGTCCTCGAGGATCACGCGCACCGGAAGGATCTTGGCCTCGGGGGCGATGCCGAGCACACCGTCGCCGCGGCCCGGACCGTGTCCGTGCCCCGCGATGATGCCCGCCATGTTGGTGCCGTGCCGGGCCCAGGCCTTGTCGCCCTGTCCGGCGCCGAAGCCGATCATGTCCTTGCCCTTGAGGACGTTGTCCTCGAGGTCCGGGTGCGTGCCGTCGACGCCGGTGTCCAGGACCGCGACCGTGACGCCGCGCCCCTTGGTCGTGGCCCAGACGCGGTCGGCGTCCAGGGCGTCGAGGGCCCACTGCTGGGCGCGGATGGTGTCGGCGTGCGCGGTGGCCGTCGGCAGCAGGGCGAGCCCGCCGGCCAGGAGCAGCGCGCCGAGGGAGCGGAGCTTCACGACGCGTCCTCCGTGGCCCGCGCGGCGTTCTTGCGCAGCGCGCGCTCGATGCGGTCGGCGAGGCCCTTGGCCTCGTGGCCGAGGCCGGACTGCGCGGGTGCGCTGGTGGCGCCGGCGGCCATGGCCGCGGCGGCGGGCTCGGGCTTGGCGACCGCGCGGCCGTCCGCGAATCCGGAGACGGCGTAGACGACGACGGGGGCGTCGTCGAGGACGGACACGGTCCAGCTGGCGCGCTGCTCCGCCCCGAACCCGGCGGCGACCGTGCCCTTCACCGGATAGGTGCTGGGCATCAGGTCCTCGCGCTTCGCGAGGTCCCGCCGCTCGAAGCGGGCGCGCAGGGCCCGCATCTCCTCCGCGTCGGCCGTGGTGAACACCATGCCGACGGTGGTGACATGGCTGCGGGTGGCGTCGGTGTACGTGGCCCGTACGAGGCGTTCGCAGCCGGCCTCTTCGAGCGTCTTGCGCAGGTGCTTGCCGAGGCCCTTGGCGCAGTCGCCGTCGGGGGCGACAGCGATCCGGGTCCAGCGGCGGTCCGCGCCGCCGGGGCCCGCGCCGTCGCCGACGACGGTGGGCGGGAAGAGGGTGTCGACCGGTTCGCTGTGCCACGCCTGCGCGGCGGCGGCGAACACGTTCGCGTCGCGGGAGGCGGCGCCGGACTCGCCGGTCAGCCAACTCCCGGTCACGGCACCGGCGATGAGCCCGACGCCGAGCACGAGACAGGTACCGGCGGCGGCGATCCGCGCGCGGCTGCGGCGGACGGGGCGCAACTGGGTGGTGTGGTCGTCGTAGGCCTCGGGCGCCTGGAACACCAGCGGCCGCCCGGCCCCTGGCTGCGGCGTGAGATCCACGGACCCGACGGGTCGGCGACGGCGCGGCCCGGGAGCGGCATGGTTTCCGTGCGGGCCGGCGGAATGGCTTCCGTGCGAGCCGGCGGCATGGCTCCCGTGTGAAGTCCCGCGCGGCTGGGGCGCGTCGGCCCGCGCGGCCGCTCGCGCCTCGCGCCCCGGCGCCTCGTCCGGCAACGGTTCGGCGGGGACCGGTCGCAGCCGGGTGGTGGTCTCGACGGAGGTCTCGGGGCCGGGTTCGGGCCGGCTCACAGGGGTGGTCGGTGCGGAGGTACGGGGGCGGCGCAGGGCGTCCGTACGAGGTGTGGATGCGTTGGCGCTGTCCGCCGAGGGCGCGCCGCGACCGGCGTCGGCACCGGTGTCGGCGGTGACTCGGGCACCGGTGCGCGGGGAGGCCGCCGCATCCGTACCGGCGCGCCTGCGCTCTTCGCCGCCGCCGTTCGGAGCGGACCGGCGGGCGCCGGACGCGGGTGCTTCCCCGGCCGCGCGCTCCGGCGCTTGCGCGCGCGAAGGCGGGCCCGACGGCAGAGGCGGGGACGCCGGGGCGCGGGACGGCCTCGGGGGTGCGGCGGGGCGCGGAGGTGCGGCGCCCTCACGTGGAGACGGCGAGGGCGAGGGAGACGGTGACGGCGCGGCGTCGCGAGCGGTCGAGGCGCGGTGGGAGGCCGCGCGGTGCGCCGCGGTGTTCTTCGCGCGGCGGCTCCTGGCCTCGCGTCCGGCCGCGACGGCGTCCTCGGTCAGCGGGGCGGGCGGTGCGGGTGGCTGCTCCGGCGCGCGGCCGGTGCCGTCCGGGCCTCCGGTGCGCTCCGGACCGGGGAAACCCGCACGTCCGGGCGCCGACGACTCGTCCGCCGTGGCCGCGTCGGCTTCCGCCGGAGCGTGGTCCGGCAACCGGGTCGAGGCGAGCGGCGGGGGCGGGGACGCGGGGCGCGGGGGGATGTCGGCGCGCTGCGCTTCGGTACTCATCCACCCCCCGTTCGCCGAACCACCGGATCCGGGCCTTGCCGTTCGCGACCGTTCGTGACCGCGCGACCGGTGGGCCGCCGTCACGCCGGACCACCGTCGGTCACCGCCCCCAGGTCACCGCTGCCGATCACCTGTGGGGACAGGCCCGTTCCTCCTGCCTGCGCGTCACTCTACGGTCTCGCGCTGTGCCCGCGGGAACCAGTCCGCAGGTCAGGGGCGATCTGTCCGGATCATCCCCCTACCACGGGGTAATCGTCTCTGGCAGGCTTCCTTCATGACCCCCCGCGCCGCACACCGCGCCCGGTACGACCGGGCCACCGCCGAGCTCGACGCCCCGCTCGCGATCGTCGACCTGGAAGCGTTCGACGCCAACGCCGACGACCTCCTACGGCGGGCCGGCGGCAAGCCGATCCGGGTGGCGAGCAAGTCCGTACGCTGCCGTGCCCTGCTCGAAAGGGTGCTGGCCAGGGACGGTTTCGCCGGGATCATGTCCTTCACCCTCGCCGAGTCGCTGTGGCTCGCGCGGTCCGGATTCGAGGACGTCCTGCTCGCCTATCCGTCGGCGGACCGCGCCGGCTTCGCCGAGCTGACCGCCGACCCCAAGCTGGCCGCGGCCGTGACCGTGATGGTCGACGACCCGGCGCAGCTGCGCCTGATCGACGCGGCGCGGGACGGCGGGCGCGAAGAGGTCCGGGTCTGTCTGGAACTCGACACCGCGCTGAAGCTCCTGGGCGGCCGGGTGCGCGTCGGGGCGCGCCGCTCCCCGCTGCACTCCCCGGCCCAACTGGCCGATCTGGCCCGGGCGGTGGCGCGGACTCCGGGGTTCCGGCTGGCCGGAATCATGGCGTACGAGGGACACATCGCCGGGGTCGGCGACGCGCTGCTCGGCCGCCCCGTACGGTCGCGGGCGATCCGTGCGATGCAGAGCGCGGCCCGGCGCGAGCTGGCCGTGCGGCGGGCCGAGGCGGTGCGTGCGGTGCGGGCCGTGGCGCCGGACCTGGAGTTCGTCAACGGCGGCGGTACGGGCAGCGTGCAGCACACCGCGGCCGAGGACGCGGTGACGGAGATCGCCGCCGGGTCAGGGCTCTATGTGCCGCGGCTCTTCGACAACTACACGTCGTTCAGCGCGCGGCCCGCCGCGCTCTTCGCGCAGCCGGTGGTGCGCAGGCCGGGCGTCGGGGTGGTCACCGTGCTCGGCGGCGGGTATCCCGCGTCCGGGGCGGCCGGGAAGGACCGTTCGCCCGTCCCGTATCTGCCGGAGGGCCTGCGCTACGACCCGCAGGAAGGCGCCGGTGAGGTGCAGACGCCGCTGCTCGGGGCGCCCGCGGACGATCTGCGGATCGGCGACAAGGTGTGGTTCCGGCACGCGAAGGCCGGTGAGCTGTGCGAGCGCTTCGACGCGCTGCACCTGATCGAGGGCGAGCGGATCACGGCGACCGTCCCCACGTATCGCGGGGAAGGCCACACCTTCCTCTGAGCGGGCGGGACGGACCGGGCCGGTTCGAGTGGAACCGGTCCGGGCGGGCTGCGCCTACGGCTTGATCGTCGAGCCGACGCCGCCGTTGTCGCCCTTGTCCCCGATGCGGCGGATCCCGCTGGTGATCGTGTCCATGAGGGCCAGGGGCGGCCCGTCCTCGGCGTCGAACGCGAGCCGGACGACGATCAGGGACTCGCTGCCCGGCTTCGGGAAGACCACGGACTGCACGTAACCGCCGCCGCCCGCCTCGGTCTTCACACGCCAGCGCACCAGGTAGCCCGTCGAACCGGCGACGACGACCTGCTCGGACTTCAGCTCGCTGGTCGACCTGATGCCGTTGTACGGCTTGCGCTCCACGATGTCGCGGTCGTATGAGCTGTAGGCGGCCTCGCGGATGTCGCTCTTGGCGGCGACCTCGGGGTCACTGCCCGCGCCGGAGCGCACGGTGCGCGAGGTGACCCGGCCGTGGCGGCAGAAGCCCGAGTCGCCGGGGCAGTCGTAGGTGCCCTCGGTGGTCATCGTGACGGCCTTCTCGACCGTGCTGTCCGGCTTCTCCCAGCCCTCGGGGATCGGCAGCGTGATGCCGTTGAGCTGGTCCTCCAGGACGTTCGCGTCCTTCTCCGGCGGGCTGGAGGCGGGCGTGGTCGGTTCGGGCTTGTCGTCCGGGCCGACGCCCTCGGCGGTCGGGCTGGAGCGGGTCGAGGCGTTGGGGTCCGGCTTGTCGTCCTTGCCGAGGACCACGACGCCGGTGACGATCGACGCCACGAGGACGACCCCGGCGGCCACCATCGCCACGAGCTTGCCCCGCCCGCCGGTACGGCCGGACCCGGCGGCCGGAGCCGGGGGACCGAACTGGCCCGGCTGACCGAACTGTCCGGACTCACCGAACTGTCCTGATTGCTGCCCGGCGGGCGGACCGAACTGCCCCGGGTGCTGCCCCGTCTGCTGGGCCGGGTCGGCCGGTGCGAGGCCGTGGCCCGCGGCCGCCTGGGCCTGGGCGACACGGGTGTGCGGGGTCCACGCGGTGCCGTCCCACCAGCGTTCGTGGGACGGCGCCTCGGGGTCCTGGTACCAGCCGGCGGGCGTCGGGGGCATGCTCATCCGGCCACCTTAGGCCGTGCTGTCGGGCGCGGTACACCGGGTTCGGCGCCCTCCGGGCGGAGGGCGCGGGTCCGCCGGAGCGGAGGGTGCGCCTCCCGCGCGGACCGCTCACACCGGCGTCACGTACGCGCCGGCGATCCCTCCGTCCACCAGGAAGTCGGTGGCGTTCACGAAGGACGCGTCGTCGCTCGCGAGGAAGGCCACCGCGGCGGCGATCTCCTCGGCGTCGGCAAAGCGGCCGACCGGGATGTGCACAAGGCGCCGGGCCGCGCGCTCGGGGTCCTTGGCGAACAGCTCCTGCAGGAGCGGGGTGTTGACCGGTCCGGGGCAGAGCGCGTTGACCCGGATGCCCTCGCGGGCGAACTGCACGCCCAGTTCGCGGGACATCGCGAGCACACCACCCTTGGACGCGGTGTACGAGATCTGTGAGGTGGCGGCTCCCATCCGGGCCACGAACGACGCGGTGTTGATGATGGAGCCCTTGCCCTGGCGGCGCATATAGGGGATGGCCGCCTTGCAGCACAGGTAGACGGAGGTCAGGTTGACCTCCTGGACCCGCTTCCAGGCCTCCAGGCCGGTGTCCAGGATCGAGTCGTCGTCGGGCGGCGAGATCCCCGCGTTGTTGAAGGCGATGTCGACCGAGCCGTAGGTGTCGTACGCGGTCCGGAACAGCGCGTCGACCTGCTCGGCGTCGGTGACGTCGACCCGTACGAACGTGCCGCCCACCTCCTCGGCGGCGGCCTTGCCCGCGGTCTCGTCGATGTCGCCGCACACCACGTGGGCGCCTTCGGAGGCGAGGCGGCGGGCGGTGGCGAGGCCGATGCCGCTTCCTGCCCCGGTGATGACGGCGGTGCGGCCGACGAGACGGCGGCAGACGGGCTGGTCGGCAGGTGCTTCGGTCACAGTGCGGAACCTTCCGTGCTGATGAAGACGTTCTTGGTCTCGGTGAAGGCGGTGAGGGCGTCGGGTCCGAGTTCGCGGCCGAGGCCGGACTGGCCGTAGCCCCCGAAGGGGGTCCAGTAGCGCACGCTGGAGTGCGAGTTGACGGAGAGGTTGCCCGCCTTGACCGCCGCGGAGACGCGCAGCGCGCGGCCCACGTCTCGGGTCCACAGCGAGCCGGAGAGTCCGTACGCGGTGGCGTTGGCGAGGCGTACCGCGTCGGCCTCGTCCTCGAAGGGCAGGACGACGGCGACCGGTCCGAAGACCTCCTCGGTGCACACCGGGGCGGCCGGGTCCACGCCCGCGAGGACGGTGGGCGGGAACCAGAAGCCGGGCCCGTCCGGCGCGCTGCCGCGGATCGCCGCGCCGTCGGGGACGTACGAACGGACGCGTTCCAGCTGGGCCTTGGAGATCAGCGGCCCCATCTGCGTCTTCTCGTCCGCGGGGTCGCCGACGCGTACGGACTCGACGGCCGGTGCGAGCAGGCCGAGGAAGCGGTCGTACACGGAGCGCTGGACGAGGATGCGGGTGCGGGCGCAGCAGTCCTGGCCGGAGTTGTCGAGGAAGGACATGGGGGCCGCGGCGGCCGCGGCATCGAGGTCCGCGTCGGCGAAGACGATGTTGGGGCTCTTGCCGCCGAGTTCGAGCGTGACGCGTTTTACCCGGTCGGCGCACTTGGCCATGATCTGCTTGCCGACGCGGGTGGAGCCGGTGAACACGATCTTGGCGACGTCCGGGTGTTCCACCAGGGCGTTTCCGGCCACGTCGCCCGCGCCCGGGAGTACCTGGAAGAGGTGCTCGGGAAGTCCTGCCTCCAAGGCGAGTTCGGCCAGGCGCAACGCGGTGAGCGGGGTGGTCTCGGCGGGCTTGAGCAGGACCGCGTTGCCCGCGGCGAGTGCGGGGGCGGTGCCCCAGGAGGCGATCGGCAGCGGGAAGTTCCAGGGCGCGATGACGCCGATGACGCCGAGCGGCTCCTGGAAGGTGATGTCGACCCCGCCCTGCACCGGGATCTGCCGCCCGGTCAGCCGCTCCACTCCCCCGGCCGCGTACGCGAAGAGATCGCGGGCGTTGCCGGCCTCCCAGCGGGCGTTGCCGATGGTGTGACCGGCCTCGCGGACCTCCAACCGGGCCAGCTCTTCGATGTGCTGGTCGATGGCGTCGGCGACGCGGCGCAGGATCCGCGCCCGGTCCCCTGGCGCAAGCGCCGCCCAGGACTCCTGGGCGCGGACCGCGCGGGCGACGGCCTGGTCGATCTCGGCGGGGGTGGTGGCATGGACGGTCGCGACGTGTTCCTCGGTCGCGGGGTTGAGTACGTGGTGCTCGTGGAGCAAGTCGGTCCTCACAGTTGTGCGGGGTGGTGGTGGGGTTCCTCGCTGGTCGGGGTGCCTTGCGGGTCGGGCCTGCTCAGTGGCGCTCGAAGGACCGCCGCAGCTCCCAGTCCGTCACCGCGGCGTCGAAGGCGTCGAGCTCGACGCGCGCCATGTTGGCGTAGTGGGCGACGACTTCCGCGCCGAACGCAGCCTTTGCGATCGGGCTGTTCTCCCAGAGCTCGGCGGCCTCGCGCAGGGTCGTCGGCACATGCGCGTAGTCGGCGGTGTACGCGTTGCCCGCGCAGGCGTCGGGGAGTTCGAGCCGCTGCTCGATCCCGTACAGACCGGCCGCGACAAGGCCCGCGACGGCGAGGTGCGGATTGACGTCGCCGCCGGGGAGCCGGTTCTCGAAGCGGGTCGAGCGGCCGTGGCCGACCACGCGCAGCGCGCAGGTGCGGTTGTCGTTGCCCCAGGCGACGGCGGTCGGTGCGAAGGAGCCGGGCTGGAAGCGCTTGTACGAGTTGATGTTGGGCGCGTACAGCAGCGAGAAGTCGCGCAGCGCGGCCAGTTGGCCGGCCAGGAAGTGGCGCATGACGTCGGACATGCCGTGGCCGTCGGGCCCGGCCATGACGTTGGTGCCCTCGGCATCGGTGAGCGAGAGGTGGATGTGGCAGGAGTTGCCCTCGCGCTCGTTGTACTTCGCCATGAAGGTGAGCGCCATGCCCTCCTGTGCGGCGATCTCCTTGGCGCCCGTCTTATAGACGGCGTGCTGGTCGCAGGTGACAAGGGCCTCGTCGTAGCGGAAGGCGATCTCGTGCTGGCCGGGGTTGCACTCGCCCTTGGCGGACTCGACGGTGAGGCCGGCGCCGCTCATTTCGTTGCGGATCCGGCGCAGCAGGGGCTCGATCCGGCCCGTGCCGAGCACCGAGTAGTCGATGTTGTACTGGTTGGCCGGGATCAGGTCGCGGTAGTCGCGGTCCCATGCCTCCTCGTAGCTGTCGCGGAAGACGATGAACTCCAGCTCGGTGCCGACCTGCGCGGTGTAGCCGAGCTCGGCCAGGCGCTCCAGCTGGCGGCGCAGGATCTGGCGGGGCGCGGCGACGACGGGCCCGCCGTCGTTCCACGCGAGGTCGGCGATGAGCAGGGCGGTGCCCTCGTTCCACGGCAGGCGGCGCAGGGTGCTCGTGTCGGGGTGCATCGCGAAGTCGCCGTAGCCGCGGTCCCAGCTCGACATCGCGTAGCCGTCGACGGTGTTCATCTCGGTGTCGACGGCGAGCAGGTAGTTGCACCCCTCGGTGCCGTGCTCCAGGACCTCGTCGAGGAAGAATCCTGCGGCGAACCGCTTGCCCTGCAGGCGTCCCTGCATGTCGGGGAAGGCCAGGACGACGGTGTCGATCTCGCCGCTCGCGACGAGGGCGCGCAGCTCCTCGACGCCGAGCGGTGCGGTGCGGTCAGCCACGGGGACTCCATCCTCGGTCGGTCCGGGGTGGCTTAAGGTATTGCTTCAGACCATTCCTTGGGAAGGGGGAAACGGCCGATGACGACAGCCGAACGGATGGACCGGCTCGCGCGCGTCCTGCGTCCGGTGCGGGCCGGCAACGGCTTCGAGGAGGCGCTGGAGCAGATCCTCCAGGTCATACGCCTGGAGCTGGTCGCGGCCGGTGAACGGCTGCCCGCCGAGCGCGAGTTGGCCGAGGCGCTCGGGATCAGCCGGGTGACGTTGCGCGAGGTACTGCGGGTCCTGCAGGACGAAGGTCTGGTCGAGAGCAGGCGCGGGCGGTACGGCGGCACGTTCGTGCGAGCCCGGCCCGACGCGACCGGCGAGGCGGAGCTGCGGCGGCGCCTGAAGGACGTGGACGTCGAGGACGTGCTGCGCTTCCGCGAGGTCCTGGAGACCGGCGCCGCCGAACTGTGCGCGGCACGGCCGCTCACCAAGAAGCAGAAGCAGCACCTGAGTTCGGCACTGACCGCCACGCACGACGCGCCGCTCGGCGACTACCGCCGCCGCGACACCCTGCTGCACCTCACGCTGGCCGAGCTGTCCGGCTCCCCGTCCCTCACCGCGCACTACGCGGCCGTACGCGCACAGGTCAACGACCTCCTCGACTGCATCCCCCTTCTCGTGCGGAACCTGGAGCACTCACAGGCGCAGCACACGGCGCTCGTGCAGGCCGTGCTCGACGGCGATCCCGACCGGGCGCGGGCCGCGATGCGGGAGCACTGCGCGGGGACGGCGGCGCTGCTCCGCGGATTCCTCGCCTGAGCGGCGAAATGTCCTCTGCGCCCGGCATGCGCGGCGCCGCAACTGGAAAGTAACGCAAGGGACTTGCGCCGCGCGCGGACGCACCGCAATGGTATGCACTCGCTCCATTGAAGCCACCGGCCCTGAGCGGGGAGCCCTGCGATGACCCAAGCACGCCCGGAGAGCGGCACGACACCGACTCCCGAGGACGACGACTACCTCAAGCGGCGCGCCTTGCAGCGCGGCAGCGCCGGCTGGCTGCTGCTCACCGGCCTCGGGGTGGCCTATGTCGTCTCGGGCGACTTCTCGGGCTGGAACTTCGGCCTGGCGGAAGGCGGATTCGGCGGACTCGCCATCGCCACGGTCCTGATGGGCCTGATGTACGTCTGCATGGTCTTCTCGCTCGCCGAGCTCTCCTCCATCCTGCCGACGGCAGGCGGCGGCTACGGCTTCGCGCGCCGGGCGCTCGGCCCGCTGGGCGGCTTCCTCACCGGTACGGCGATCCTCATCGAGTACGTCCTGGCGCCCGCCGCGATCTCCATCTTCATCGGCGACTACGTCGAGTCGCTCGGCCTGTTCGGCCTGGAGTCCGGCTGGCCGGTCTACCTCGCCTGCTTCATCATCTTCATCGGCATCCACCTGTGGGGCGTCGGCGAGGCGCTGCGCTTCAGCTTCGTCGTCACCGGGATCGCCGTGACCGCGCTGCTGATCTTCGCGGTCGGCGCGTTCACGGAGTTCGACGCGTCCGGGCTCAACGACATCAAGGTCGACACCGAGGCCTTCGGCGCCAACTCGTGGCTGCCGTTCGGACTGCTCGGCATCTGGGCCGCGTTCCCGTTCGGCATGTGGTTCTTCCTCGGGGTCGAGGGCGTGCCGCTGGCCGCCGAGGAGACCCGCGAACCGGCCCGTACGCTGCCCAAGGCGATCCGCTGGTCGATGGCGATCCTCGTGGTCCTGGCCCTGCTCACCTTCTTCGCCTCGGCCGGAGCGCGCGGCTCGGCCGCCATCCAGGAGGCGGGCAATCCGCTGGTGGAGGCGCTGCAGCCGGACGGCGAGGCGACCACGCTCAGCCGGATCATCAACTACGCGGGCCTCGCCGGCCTGGTGGCCTCCTTCTTCTCGCTCATCTACGCGGGCTCGCGCCAGCTCTTCGCGCTCTCCCGCGCCGGCTATCTGCCCCGTTTCCTCTCCCTGACCAGCAGCCGCAAGGCGCCCTACCTCGGGCTGCTCGTGCCCGGCGCGATCGGCTTCGCGCTCGCGGCCGGCAGCGGCGACGGCGCACGGATGCTGAACATCGCGGTCTTCGGCGCGACCATCTCGTACGCCCTGATGTCCCTCTCGCACATCGTCCTGCGCCGCCGCGAGCCGGACCTCGAACGCCCCTACCGCACGCCCGGCGGCGTCTGGACCTCGGGCGTCGCCCTGGCGCTCTCGCTCTCCGCGCTCGTCGCGACCTTCCTGGTCGATGTGACCGCGGCCTTCATCGCCCTGATCGTCTACGTGGTCGCCATCGCGTACTTCGGGATCTACAGCCGCCACCACCTGGTGGCGAAGGCGCCCGAGGAGGAGTTCGCTGCGCTGGCCGAGGCGGAGGCCGAGCTGAAGCGCGAGTAGGGGGCACAGTGGGAGGTGACGCGTTGGGGTTCCTGTCCGGCATGGAGGGTGACGGGTGAGCAGCAGGCCGCTGATCGGGGTCAGTACGTATCTGGAGTCCAAGGCCCGCTGGGGCGTGTGGGAGCTGGACGCGGCCCTGCTGCCCGTCGGCTATCCCCGGCTCGTGCAGGACGCGGGCGGGATCGCGGTGATGCTGCCGCCGGACGACCCGGCACAGGCGGCGTCCGTCGTGTCACGGCTCGACGGCGTGGTGATCGCCGGTGGTCCGGATGTCGAGCCCGTACGGTACGGGGCCGAGGTCCACCCGAGGACCGGGCCGCCCGCGCGGGAACGCGACGCGTGGGAACTGGCCCTGATCCAGGCGGCGTTGGCGTCCGGCACCCCGCTGCTCGGCATCTGCCGCGGGATGCAGCTCCTCAACGTGGCCCTGGGCGGCACGCTGGTGCAGCATCTGGACGGGCACACGGGCGGGACCGGCTCCTTCGGAGCGCACCCGGTCGAGCCGGTCCCGGACACGCTGCTGGCCTCGCTCGTACCGGACAAGGACACCGTCCCGACGTACCACCACCAGGCCGTCGACCGGCTCGGCGAGGGCCTGCTCGTGTCCGCCCGCGCGGAGGACGGCACCGTGGAGGCGGTCGAACGGCCCGGACCGGGCTGGGTGCTCGGTGTGCAGTGGCATCCGGAGATGGGGACGGATCTGCGGGTGATGCGGGGGTTGATCGACGCGAGCTCGGGGAGCTGACCTGGGCGCGCCCGGCTCACCCCGAGCGCGTCAGCCCCAGCAGATCGCGTGCGGGGCCCGCGGGCCGGTGGCCGGTGCGCCACACCGCCCGCAGCGCCCGGTCGAGCCCGATCTCCGCGACCGGTACCGCCACCAGCCGCCGCGCCCCCAGCTCCTCCCCCACCGCGAGCTCGCTGAGCACCGAGGGACCCGCCCCGCTCACCACCGCCGCCTTCACGGCGGTGGTGGACGCCAGCTCCAGCAACGGTTCGGCGAGCCCGCCGACCGAATCCAGCGCGGCGTCGAGCACCTGCCGGGTGCCCGAGCCGTGCTCCCGCAGGATCAAGGGCGTACGGGCCAGCTCCTCGGCCGCGAGCGGCCCCCTGCGCCGGGCCCACGGGTGCGTGGGCGCGACGACCACGACGAGCCGGTCGCGGGCGACGACCACGTCCGTCAGGCCGGACGGCAGCGCGAGCCCTTCGACGAAGCCGAGGTCGACCTCGCCGGCGAGCAGCCGCTCCGCCACGAACTGCGAGTTCCCGGCGAGCAGTTGGACCGCGGTGCCCGGCCGCTCGTGCCGCAGCGCGATCAGCCAGCCGGGCAGCAGATACTCGGCGATCGTCATGCTCGCCGCCACCCGCAGCCGCCGGTCCCGCCCGTCCCGCAGCGCCTGCGCCCCCGCGTCGAAAGCCTCGGCGGCCTCGACGATCCGCCGCGCCCAGTCCGTGACCAGCGCGCCCGCGGGGGTCAGCTTCGAGCCGCGCGGCGACCGGTCGACCAGCGCGACACCGAGCTGGCGCTCCATCGCCCGCACCCGGCTGCTGGCCGCGGGCTGGGTGATCCCGAGTTCACGGGCCGCACGGCCGAGGCTGCCGAGCCGCGCCACGGCGATGAGCAGCTGCAGCGCCCCCAGGTCGGGTACCCGATGGGCGAGCCGTTCGGCCGTGACCTGCTCCTGACCTGCGCCTGTGCTCGTACCCATAACGGCAGCTTATGCCCACATAGCGGCACAAGGTCTGGTGGGGTGCCTGGGACTGAAGGAGGCTGAGGGCATGGCGTCGCATTCGAGTTCCCGAGCCCTGTTCCGCACCGCGGCCCGCACCCGGCCGCGGGCGTCGGTGCGCCATCTCGGGCCGAACTGGTACGCCGCCGTGATGGGCACCGCGATCGTCGCGTCCGCGGGTGCCACCCTCCCGCATCCTGTCCCGAGGGCGCTGACCGTGGCCGTCTGGGCCGTCGCCACGACCGCGCTCGCCGTGCTGCTCGGCGCGCGGGCGGTGCACTGGGGCCGCCACCGCGACCAGGCCCGCTCGCATCTGCTCGACCCGGCGGTCGCCCCCTTCTACGGCTGTCTGTCGATGGCGCTGCTCGCGGTGGGCGGTGCCACGCTGCTCGTCGGCAAGGACGTGATCGGTGAGCGGGCGGCGATCGGCGTGGACGCGCTGCTGTTCGTCGCGGGCACCCTGGTGGGTCTGGCGGCCGCCGCGGCCGTCCCGTATCTGATGGTGGCCCGGCACCGCATCGCACTGGACGAGGCGAGCCCCGTGTGGCTGCTGCCCGTGGTCGCCCCGATGGTCTCGGCGGCGCAGGGTCCGGCGCTGCTGCCGCATCTGCCGCGGGGGCAGTGGCAGGAGGCGATGCTGCTCGGCAGCTACGCGATGTTCGGGCTCAGTCTGATCGCGGCGTTCGTGATGCTGCCGCTGATCTTCGGCCGGCTGGTGGTGCACGGTCCGCTGCCGCTCGCCCTCACCCCGACGCTGTTCCTGGTCCTCGGACCGCTCGGCCAGTCGACGACCGCGGTGAACGCGCTCGCGGACGTGGCGCCCGACGCGATCAGCGCCGCCTACGCCTCGGCGTTCAACGCGTTCGCCGTGGTCTACGGGGTGCCGGCGATGGGCTTCGCTCTGCTGTGGTTCGCGCTCGCCGCGGCGCTCGTGGTGCGGGCGCTTCGGGCGGGCATGGGTTTCGCGATGACGTGGTGGGGCTTCACGTTCCCTGTCGGCACATGCGTCACCGGGGCCTCGGGGCTCGCCCGGCACACCGGGCTGCACGCGTACGAGTGGCTGGCGGTCGGGCTCTACGCGTTCCTCGTGGCGGCCGTCGTGACCGCCGCGTTCCACACGGTGCGCGGGTTGCTCACCGGGCGGCTGCTGACGCCTGCGCGCTGACACCCGGCCGTGGCGCTACTCGTGCTCGGCCTTGATGTGCTCGGCCACCGCGACCACCAGGACGCGGGTGTCGGGCACCGCGGCCCGCCAGCGGTGGGGCACGCCGCCGGAGAGGAAGAGCGTGTCGCCGCGGGCGAGGCGGTAGGCGCGGCCGTCGGCCTCGACCTCGACGGCGCCCTCGGCCACGTACATCAACTCGTCGTTGCGGTGGCGGAATTCACGGCCCGAGTCGTGGTCGCCGACGAATTCGAGGGCGTGCAGCTGGTGCTTGCCGTGGACCAGCTCGCGGATCTCCGTCTCCTCGTCGGTGGGCGCCGCGCGCACCACCTCGACGATGCGCTCCGCGTCGGCGGCCGACAGGAGTTCGACGGCCGTGGTGCCGAGGGCGTCGGCGACCCGTTCGAGGGAGGCGCTGCTGGGCCGCGCCCGCTCGTTCTCGATCTGGCTGAGGAAGGGAACGGACAGTCCGCTGCGGCCGGAGACCGCGGCCAGGGTGAGGCCGAGCGCCCTGCGCCGTCGCCGGATGGCCGAGCCGACCCGTCCGGAGAATTTGTCGTCCATGCCGGCCCCCCTCGCTTCGCGTGCGGTCGGTTCGCTGTTCCCAGCACCCTACGCAAGGGCAGCCGCCGGTGCCCTGTCAACTGGTCTGCTCGTACTTCAAGCATCCCGCACCCGGGTCGGGCCCGGTAGTTCGGCCCGGCGGTTCGGCCCGTACGGGGCCGGTGCTCAGCCGGCGAGCGAGCGCCAGAACAGCATCTGGCCCGCCTCGCCGTCCGCGGCGCCTTCGGAGGGTATGAACGCGCTCACCAGGAGCGACGGTTCGCCGTCGGGTGCGGTGAGCAGGGAGACGGAGGGGTTGGCGAGCGCGGTGGAGCCGCCGTGGGTGCGGATGCTCAGGAGGTCGGCGCGGCGCAGCCGCGGGTCGTAGACGTACGTGCGCCAGCTCGCGAAGTCGTCCCGGAGCCGCTGCCCTTCGATGAGGACGAGGTCGCGGCCGTCGAGCCGCACGGGCGAGCGGTCGCCGATGTTGCCGCCGCTGCCCCAGGCCCGCAGGGCGGTGTCGAGCGCGGTGTCGGGCTCGGCGTGCCAGGTGGTGAAGTCGGTGAGCGTGGCCCGCAGTTGGCGGTCGACGTCGCAGCCGGAGCGGTAGTGGCCGGTCAGCTCGATGGTGTCGCCGCGGACCGCGGTGATCGACGGGGTGCCCTCGGCGCAGCGCGACAGGGTGAGCGGGGCGTCGAAGGAGCGGCGGGCGTTCCCGGTGAGCAGGTCGTCGAGGTCTGCGTAGCCCCGTATCGCCATGTGGTTGCGCGGATCGCGCTCGAAGGCGAGCAGCCAGCCGCCCGCCGGGTCCCTGGCGAGGGTGGCCTGGTGGGTGCCGGGTCCGAAGTCGTGGCGGCGGGTCCAGGTCGTGAGGTCGGTGGAGGTGGCGACGGCCGCGTGGAAGCGGCCGTCGTCGAGGACCGTGTGGTAGACGGCGAGATAGGTGCCGTCATCGGCCTGGCGGATCTCGGCGGCGTCCATGGTGCGGCCGGTGTCGTCGCGCAGCCCGTAGGCGGATCCGTCGGCCTCGCGTGCGTCGCCCGCCAGTTCGGCGAGGCGGCCGGCGGCGGCGGAGACAGGGGCGGCGTCCGCGCGGCCGACCTGGAGCAGGGCCACGACGAGGGCGAGGGCCAGGACGACGGCGGCGCTCAGCGGGACGGCGCGGCGGGACGGGGACACGAAGTCCGAGGGTAAGGAACGGATAAGCCGGGCGGAACGCACCGAGGGGTGGGGTTCACCACAGCGTGCGGTGAACCCCACCCCTCCATGAGGTGCGTCGGTCCGTGGGACTACTTCACGGGCGCGAACTTGTCGAGCAGCTCCGGATGCGCGTCGAGCCAGCGACGGGCGGACTCCTTCTGCTTCTTGGGGTCGCCCTTCTGGATCTCGACCTCCAGGGAGGCGAGCTCTTCCTCGGTCATCTTGAAGTTCTTCAGCCAGCCGTTCAGCTCGGGGAAGTCCTTCGCGAAGTCCTTCTTGCCCACGATGTGGATCTGCTCGCCCTCGCCCCAGGCCTTCTTCGGGTCCTGGAGCTTCTTCAGGTCGTACTTGCCGTACGCCCAGTGCGGCGACCAGAGCGTCACCACGACCGGCTCCTTCTTCTTGATGGAGCGGTCGAGCTCGGCCAGCATCGACGACGTGCTGGACGAGACGACCTCGTACTCGCCGTCCAGGCCGTACTCCTTGAGCACCTTCTCGTCGAGGGCCTTCATCATCCCGGCGCTGGCCTCGATGCCGATGATCTTGCCCTTGAACTTCTTGCCCTGGCCCTTGAGGTCCTCGAGCGAGTCGATGCCCTTCACGTACGAGGGCACGGTCAGCTCCAGCGAGGTCGGGCCGTACCAGGACCCGATGTCCGTGAGTTTGTCCTTGTACTGGTCGACGTAGTCCTTGTGGGTCGTCGGCAGCCACGAGTCGAACTGGACGTCCCGCTGACCCTGCGCGAGCGCGGTGTAGAGCGGGCCCGGGTCGAGCAGCTTGTTCGTGGTCTTGTAGCCGCGGTCCTCCAGGATGTTCTCCCAGAGGTACGTGGACGCGATGGCCTCGTCCCACGGGAAGTAGCCGAGGTTCACGGTCTTGCCGGCGTCACGGCCCTGCTTCTTCGCGCCGCCGCCGGGCACCGGGGCGAGCTGGTCGACCAGGTCGGGGTGCTTCTTCAGCCAGGTCTGCACGCCCTGCTGCTCGTTCTTCTCACCGGCCGCCTTGATGTCGTTCTCCAGGCTGGTGAGCTGGTCCTCGGTGAGCTTGAAGTCCTTCAGCCACTTCGCGACCGTCGGGTCCTTCTTCGAGAAGCCCTTGTGGGCGACGGTGTGGATCTGCTCGCCCTTGCCCCAGGCCTTCTTCGGGTCCTGGAGCTTCTTCAGGTCGTACTTGCCGTACGCCCAGTGCGGCGACCAGAGGGTCACCACGACCGGCTCCTTCTTCTTGATGGAGCGGTCGAGCTCGGCCAGCATCGAGGCGGTCGAGGACGAGACGACCTTGTACTCGCCGTCCAGGCCGTACTCCTTGAGGACCTTCTCGTCGAGGGTCTTCATCATCCCGGCGCTGGCCTCGATGCCGATGATCTTGCCCTTGAACTTCTTGCCCTGGCCCTTGAGGTCCTCGAGCGAGTCGATGCCCTTCACGTACGAGGGCACGGTCAGCTCCAGGGACGTCGGGCCGTACCAGGAGCCGAGGTCCTCGAGGTTCTCGGCGTTCTTGTCCCAGAAGTCCTTGTGCGTCGTGGGCAGCCACGAGTCCGTCTGGAAGTCGATGTCGCCGCGGGCGACGCCGGAGTAGAGGGCGCCCGGGTCGAGCTGCTTGACGTCCGTCTCGTACCCGCGCTGCTCCAGGAGCTCCTTCCACAGGAACGTGGAGGCGATGCCCTCGTCCCAGGGGATGTAGCCCATGTTGATCTTCTTGCCCTTGCCGATGTCGGCGGCGGCGGTCTGCTGAGCCGGGTCGTCCTTCGAACCGGCGATGTTCATGCCGCCCGCGATCAGCGCGAGCACGACCACGCCGACGGTGGCGACGGCGGTGGCGGGCTTGTAGTGGACGAACTTCAGCCGGCCCGCGGCGGCCGCGGCCTTCGCGGCGGCACGGCGGCCGAGCGGCGAGACGCGCTGGTTGAGGGCGCCGGTCATCCGGTCCAGGTACATGGCGAGGATGACCACGGAGACACCGGACTCGGCGGCGAGGCCGACCTGGAGCTGGGTGATCGCGGCGTACACCTGCTCGCCGAGACCGTCCGCACCCGCCATGCCGCCGATGACGACCATCGACAGGGCGAGCATGATGACCTGGTTGATACCGGCCATGATCGTCGGCAGTGCGAGCGGCAGCTGCACCCGCATGAGGGTGTGCTTGGGGCTGGTGCCGAAGGCCTCGGCGGCCTCGACAAGTTCGCCGTCGACCTGGCGGATGCCCAGCTCGGTCATGCGGACGCCGGGCGGCATCGCGAAGACGATGGTGGCGATGACGCCGGGCGTGACACCGACGCCGAAGAACATGACGCCGGGGATCAGGTACACGAACGCCGGCATGGTCTGCATGACGTCGAGCACCGGCCGGATCAGACCGCTGACCCGCTTGTTCTTCGCGGCCCAGATGCCGAGCGGCACGGCCAGGGCGACCGTGATCACCGCGGCGACGATCACCAGCGACAGGGTCGCCATCGCGTCGTCCCACAGACCGAGCGCGTCGATCAGGGCGAAGCCCGCGAAGGCGAGGACGCCGGGCAGCAGTCCGCGCAGCCAGCAGGCGATGACGGCGAAGATACCGGCGACGAGCAGCGGCTCACCGCCGCCCAGTACGGAGTCGACGCCCTGGTACAGGCCGTCGAGCACACCGTTGACGAAGTCGAAGAGCCACGCGAGGTGGGTCTGCAGCCAGGCGACCGCGTCCTCCACCCAGGAGCCGAAATCGAGCCTAGGCACCGGCCTTCACCGCCTTCGCGGTCTCGCGCGGGGACGGGATGGTGTCCCGCACCTCCGTGCTCGCGGGCGCTGCCTCGACGGACGCCTCGTCCGCGAGCGCGGCGAGCACCTTCTCGCGGGCGACGACACCGATGAGATCGCCGTCGTCGTCGGTGACGGGGATCTCGGTGGAGCCCTCGGCGAGCGCGGCGAACAGTTCCGCGACCGGGGTCTCGGCGCTGCAGGAGCCCTCGTCCTCGTCGAACGCGGCGTCGGCGGCGGCCTTCTCCATGATCGAGCCGGCGGTGAGCACCCGGCTGCGGTCGACGTCCTCGACGAAGCGGCGCACATAGTCGTTGGCGGGCCGGACGAGGATGTCCTCGCCGGTGCCGGTCTGGACGATGCGGCCGTCGCGCATGACGGCGATCTGGTCGCCCAGGCGCATGGCCTCGTTGAGGTCGTGGGTGATGAAGACGATGGTCTTCTTCAGGGTCTTCTGCAGTTCGAGCAGCTGGTCCTGCATGTCACGGCGGATCAGCGGGTCGAGCGCGCTGAACGACTCGTCCATGAGCAGCAGGTCGGCGTCGGTGGCGAGCGCGCGGGCCAGGCCCACACGCTGCTGCATGCCGCCGGAGAGCTCGTCGGGCCAGGACTTCTCCCAGCCCTTGAGGCCGCACAGTTCGAGCGCTTCGGTGGCGCGCTTGAGGCGCTCCTCCTTGGCGACGCCCTGTACTTCGAGGCCGTACGCGGCGTTCTCGAGGACGCTGCGGTGCGGGAAGAGGGCGAAGTGCTGGAAGACCATGCTGATCTTGCTGGAGCGGACTTCGCGCAGCTTCTTCGCGCTGATGTGGGTGATGTCGTCCCCGTCGAAGAGGACCCGCCCGGAGGTGGGCTCCAGGAGTCCGTTGAGCATCCGCAGGAGCGTGGACTTTCCGGAGCCGGAGAGACCCATCACGACGAAGATCTGACCCGGCTCCACGGTGAACGAGGCGTCGATCACCGCTGCCGTGGTGCCTTCGGCACGCAGTTCGTCGCGGTCGGCGCCTGCTTCGAGCCGGCCTACCGCGTCATCGGGCCTTCTGCCGAACACCTTGTACAGGTGCTCCGCCTGGAGCCTGGACATAAAACCTCATCTGTCGTACGTGGACGGCCCGCCTCCCCCGCCGGGCAGGCCGTGGAGCCGCGCGGGGTCCGCCCGCGACCCGGCGAGAACTGGTTGTATCCAGCACGGGTCTGCTCCGCGTGCGCGCCTGCCCCAGCCCACGCCACGACAAACGGAAAGTGATCCGCTTCACATTCTGTTGAAGTTGATGTCGTAGTTGATGTCGTAGAGGGGCGGTCGGGCCGACGACGGCCCGTTGTCGGCGGGGTGCGGCATGATGCGGGATGTGACGCAAACCCGACGGCTCATGCTTCTCGACACCGCCTCTCTCTACTTCCGCGCCTACTTCGGCGTGCCGGAGTCGATGAGGGCCCCGGACGGCACCCCGGTGAACGCCGTGCGCGGGCTGATCGACTTCATCGACCGCCTGGTCAAGGACCACCGGCCGGACGACCTCGTCGCATGCTGGGACGACGACTGGCGCCCGCAGTGGCGCGTCGATCTCATCCCCTCGTACAAGGCACATCGCGTCGCCGAGGAGACGGAGACCGGGCCGGACGAGGAGGAGATCCCCGACACCCTCTCCCCGCAGGTCCCGGTGATCGTCGATGTCCTGGAGGCGCTGGGCATCGCCCGGATCGGGGCGCCGGGCTACGAGGCGGACGACGTCATCGGCACGCTGACGGCCCGCGCCGCCGGCCCGGTCGACATCGTCACGGGCGACCGCGACCTCTACCAGCTGGTCGACGACAAGCGCGGCATCCGCGTCCTGTATCCGATCAAGGGCGTGGGGAATCTGCAGCTCACCGACGAGGCGTGGCTGGCGGAGAAGTACGGGATCAGCAGCGGCGGCCCGGGCTACGCCGACCTGGCACTGCTGCGGGGCGACCCGAGCGACGGGCTGCCGGGCGTGCCCGGCGTCGGCGAGAAGACCGCGGCCAAGCTCCTCAACGAGTACGGCGACCTGGCGGGGATCATGGCCGCCGTCGACGATCCGCGTTCCAAGCTCACGCCGTCGCAGCGCAAGAAGCTCGACGAGTCGCGGCCGTACGTCGCGGTGGCGCCGAAGGTGATCCAGGTGGCGACGGACGTTCCCGTCCCCGACATCGACCTCGCCCTTCCGAGCGAGCCGCGCGACCCGGCGTCGCTCGACGAGCTGGCGGAGCGGTGGGGCATCGGGACGCCCTTGAAGCGGCTGGTGACGACGCTGGCGGGCTGAGTACGAGCGGGACGGGTGGGTCGGCGCGGCGGGCCGGGGGTCGCGCTGCGCGGTACCCCTCTCCTCTTCCTCGATCACCGGTGTTAACTTAGGCAGACCTAAGTACGCCGATCAGGGGAGGCTGCCGTGGCGGAACGTCCGGCGCGCAAGGCACCGCAGACCCATCTCGCGGAGGTCGTCCGCAGCGAGCGGCTCACCCCGCACATGCAGCGCGTGGTGCTGGGCGGCGAGGGACTAGCCCGGTTCACGGCCGGCGAGTTCACCGACCATTACGTCAAGCTCCTGTTCACCCCCGAGGGCGTGGACTATCCGGAGCCCTTCGACATCCAGGCGATCCGCGCCGAGCGGCCGCGCGACCAGTGGCCCGTGACACGGACGTACACCGTGCGCGCCTGGGAGCCGGAGATGCGCGAGCTCACCGTCGACTTCGTGATCCACGGGGACGAGGGGCTCGCCGGGCCGTGGGCGCGGAACGCGCGCCCCGGCGACACGATCCGCTTCCTCGGCCCGGGCGGCGCGTACGCACCGTCGCCGACCGCGGACTGGCACCTCCTCGCGGGCGACGAGAGCGCGCTGCCCGCCATCGCCGTGGCGCTGGAGCAACTGCCCGACGGGACGCGGGCGTTCGCGTACGTCGAGGTCGAGGACTCGGCCGAGGAGCAGAAGGTGTCGACGGCCGCCTCCGCCGGCATCACGTATCTCCACCGCTCCGGCCGCCCGGTCGGCGAGGCCCTGGTCGAGGCCGTCCGCACCCTCGACTTCCCCGAGGGCGAGCTGCACGCGTTCGTGCACGGCGAGGCCGGCTTCGTGAAGGAGCTGCGCCGCCATCTGCGGATCGACCGGGGCGTGGCGCGCGAGCAGCTGTCGATCTCCGGGTACTGGCGCCTCGGCCACAACGAGGACGGCTGGCAGGCGTCCAAGCGCGACTGGAACGCCCAGGTCGAGGCGGAGCAGGAAGAGGCACCCGCCGCCTCCTGACCTCCCGAACCACCCCGCGATCCACCCCATCGGCACACCGCCGGTGGGGTGTTTTCGTGCTCCCACACGCTCCGGCGAGGGTGCTCACCGTCGCCGAATTTGGGATACCGAACTGCGTATACGCCTCCCCGACCCCTGGATCAATGTGAACTGTCTCACCCGCTGATCGTCGCCCGGAAACCCTTGACCATGCCGTACACACGCCCGTAGCGTCCCCGTCACCCCTCCTTGGAAATCAGATTTCGTATACCGAAATCAAAGAAAGGTGGCCGGAGTGACCACAACGGAGAACCTGGTGCGGACCGACAGGGCGGCAGTGCCCGGTTCGGGTACCGCGCCGACGGTCCCGAGCTCCCGGCTCTACAGCCCTGACCTCGCCCCCACGCAGAAGGCGGGCCGCAGTTGGGGTGGCTACAACGTCTTCACGCTCTGGGCCAACGACGTGCACAGCCTCGGCAACTACGCCTTCGCGATCGGTCTGTTCGCGCTCGGCATGGGCGTCTGGGACATCCTGGGCGCGTTCGTGCTCGCGTCCGTCTTCCTCTTCGTGCTCCTGAGCCTCTCCGGCTACATGGGCTCGAAGACGGGCGTCCCGTTCCCCGTGATGAGCCGGATCGCCTTCGGTGTGCGCGGCGCGCAGGTCCCCGCGGTGATCCGCGGCGGCGTGGCCATCGCATGGTTCGGCATCCAGACGTACCTCGCCTCCGTGGTCCTCTCCGCCCTCGCGGTGGCGGTGGCGCCCGGCCTCGCCTCCTGGCAGGACACCTCGGTCCTTGGCCTCGATCTGCTCGGCTGGGCCTCCTTCGTGGTCCTGTGGGTCATCCAGGTGCTGATCGTCAGCTACGGCATGGACGTCATCCGCAAGTACGTGGCCATCGCGGCGCCCGCCGTCCTGATCACGTTCGTGGCGCTCGCCGTGTGGATGCTGTGGCGCGTCGACTGGTCGATCGCGATGGACGCCGGCAGCCCGTTCACCGGCGCCGACCGCTGGCTGCACATCCTCGAGGCGGCCGCGCTGTGGGTCGTCATCTACGGCACGTTCGTGCTCAACTTCTGCGACTTCACACGCTCCGCCAAGAACAACCGGTCGATCCTGATGGGCAACCTCATCGGCATCCCCGTGAACATGCTGTTCTTCGCCGGCATCGTCGTCGTCCTCAGCGGTGCGCAGTTCAAGCTCGACGGCAAGGTCATCTCGAACCCCGCCGAGATCGTGCAGGCGATCCCCAACACGCTGCTCCTCGTGCTGGCCTCGCTCTCGCTCATCGTGCTGACCGTGGCGGTCAACCTGATGGCCAACTTCGTGGCCCCGGTGTACACGCTGGTCAACCTGTTCCCGCGCAAGCTGGACTTCCGCAAGGCGGCCGTGGTCAGCGCCGTGCTCGGCCTGGTCATCCTGCCGTGGAACCTCTACAACAGCCCGGTCGTCGTCGACTACTTCCTCGGCGGACTCGGCGCCCTCCTCGGCCCGGCCTTCGGCATCGTGATGGCCGACTACTGGCTGCTGCGCCGCACCCGCGTGCACGTCCCGCACCTGTACAGCGAGGACCCCGAGGCCACGTACGCCTACAACCGCGGCATCAACCCGCGCGCCATCGGGGCCCTCGTCCCGTCCGCGGCGGTCGCCGTCGTCATCGCGCTCGTCCCGTACTTCTCGGGCATCGCCGGCTTCTCCTGGTTCATCGGCGCGATCCTCGCCGGTGTGCTCTACCTCGTCCTGCCCGGACGCGGTGCGGCGCCCACGGAGGACATCGACGGCGAGGAAATCGCGGTCCCGAGCGCGTAACCGCTGCTCATCCCCCTTCTCACTTCGCACTCACTCCACCGCTGTCACTGCACCGCACTGAACCCATCAGGAACCAGGACCACCCATATGCGCATCCTCGTCGTCAACGTCAACACCACGGATTCGATGACGAAGACCATCGGCGAACAGGCGATGGCCGCAGCCGCCCCCGGCACCGAGATCGTGCCGCTGACCCCCGCGTTCGGCGCGGACTCGGTCGAGGGCAACTACGAGAGCCACCTCGCGGCCATCGCCGTGATGGAGACCGTCCGGGCCTACCCCGAGCCCTTCGACGCCGTCATCCAGGCGGGGTACGGCGAGCACGGCCGCGAGGGCCTGCAGGAACTCCTCGACGTGCCGGTCGTCGACATCACCGAGGCGGCGGCCACCACCGCGCAGTTCCTCGGCCGCAGCTACTCGGTGGTGACGACGCTCGACCGCGCCGTGCCGCTCATCGAGGACCGTCTGCTCCTGGCGGGCCTCTCCGCCCGCTGCGCCTCGGTGCGCGCCAGCGGGATGCCGGTCCTGGAACTGGAGCGCGACCCCGAGGCCGCCGTCGAGGCGATCGTCGAGGAGGCGGTCCGCGCGGTCGAGCAGGACCGCGCCGAGGTGATCTGCCTGGGCTGCGGCGGCATGGCGGGTCTGACGGAACGCGTCGTGGAACGCACGGGCGTCCCGGTCGTGGACGGCGTCGCGGCAGCGGTCACGATCGCGGAGTCCCTGGTCCGCCTGGGCCTGAAGACCTCCAAGGTCCGCACCTTCGCACCGCCGCGCCCGAAGCACTTCCGTGCGTGGCCGATGGCCGTCTGACCACTCCGGCCGAAGGCCCTCTTCTCGCCAACGCCGCAGCGCCTGCCTGGATGGTCCCGGGTGGGTGCTGCGGCGTACTGGTGGGGATGGGGCGCCGCATACGCTGACGCCATGAAGCGCACGGAACGCGAGGTCGGAACGGTGCTCGGCTCGGCGGTCGGCGACGCACTGGGCGCACCGTTCGAGTTCGGCGAGCCCGGCGACTTCGGCCGAAGGTTCCCCGACGGATACGGCGCCATGTGCGGGGGCGGCGGCTGGGATGCCGGTGAGGCGACCGACGATACGCAGATGGCCGTCCTGGTCGGTGAGTCGCTGCTCGACCATGGCGGGCTGCGACTCCCCGACGTCTTCGCCCGGTTCCAGCGCTGGGCTGCGGGTGAGCCCAAGGACATCGGACTGCAGACCGAGGACGTGCTCACCGGCGGCCGGCCATGGGACATGGCCGCGGCCCTGCACTTCCAGATCAATCTGCGGGCCGCGGGCAACGGTTCGCTGATGCGGGCGAGCACCTCCGCGGTGCACTTCGCCTCCGCCGGCCGCACCGTGACCATGGACGCCGCCCGCCGGATCGCGGCCCTCACCCACGGCGACCGCGCGGCCTGGGAAGGCACCGCCGTCCTGCACGAACTGATCAGGGTCGCCCTCGACGGCGACGATCCGCTCACCGCGCTGCCGTCCGCTCTGGCCGAGATCACGCCCGACCACCGTGAACGCTGGGCCACGGCCCTTGCCGACAACTGGCACCCCGACGACGCCACCGAGTTCAACGGTGCGGTCTGGCCATGCCTCGGCTCCGCCGTGTGGGCCCTGCGCACCACCTCGAGTTTCGAGGAAGCGGTCGCCGCCGCCGTCGACCTCGGGGGCGACACCGACACCGTCGCCGCGGTCACCGGCATGCTCGCGGGCGCCGTGTACGGCGCGGGCGCCATCCCGGCGCGCTGGACCGAGCCCTTGCACGTACCGCTGCCCGGCTATGGAACCCGCGTCCTGTACGCCGCCGACCTGGCGGAACTCGCCCTGCGACTCGCCGCGCTCCCGCCTCGTACGCTGGACACACCATGACCCGCAGGCCACGCTCCCTCCGTTCCCCCCTTCCCCAGCGCGACGGCATCGACGCCGTGCGGTTGCGGTTGCCCGTGGGCGGGGGCTGGGGGACGGTCCGGGAGCATCTGGTGGAGCGGCTGGCTCCCGGGGCCGAGGTGATCGACGGGATGCTCTCGGCCGGGGAGTTCGTGACCGTGGACGGGCCCGTGGCGCCTGATGCTCCGTATGTGGGCGGGCAGTTGATCTGGTTCCACCGGGAGCTCGCGCCCGAGGTGACGGTGCCGTTTCCGATCGAGGTGCTGTACCGCGACGAGCATCTGGTCGTCGTCGACAAGCCGCACTTCCTGGCCACCACTCCACGCGGCTCGCACGTCACCGAGACCGCGCTGGCCCGGCTCCGCCGCGAACTGCAACTCCCGGAGCTGAGCGCCGCGCACCGCCTGGACCGGCTGACGGCCGGGGTCGTGATGTTCGTCGTACGGCCCCAGGAGCGCGGGCGATACCAGGGCCTGTTCGGGGACAAGGCGATCAAGAAGGTGTACGAGGCGGTGGCACCGTACGACGCGGAGCTGGAGCTGCCGCGTACGGTGCGCAGCCGGATCGAGAAAGTGCGCGGGGTGATCGCGGCGAGCGAGGTTCCGGGGGACGTCAACGCTGAGACGCAGATCGAGCTCCTCGACCACCGGCCGGCGGCGGAACACGGCGGCCCGCTCGGCCGGTACCGCCTGCGTCCCGCCACCGGTCGCACCCACCAACTGCGCGTCCACATGAACGCATTGGGCCTGCCGCTGCTCGGTGACCCGGTGTACCCGACGGTCCTCCCCCAGCCCGCAGCCGACGACTTCACCCGGCCCCTGCAACTCCTCGCCACCACCTTGGTGTTCACCGACCCCGTCACGGGCCGGGAGCACCGGTTCACGAGCCGGCGGTCGTTGCGGGCGTGGGATGCATATGGGGAGTGGGCGCGCGGCGAGTGAAGGTGAGGTTCGGAAAGTCCGAACCTCGATCCGGGTGAACGCACCATGTCGCCTCCCACCTGCGGATTCGTACCGTCGACAGCATGCGAATCCACGACGACTCCCCCGGCGGCCGCACAGCTCACCCGGCCACTTCACCGGCCGGTGACGCGCTCACCATGCACGCGGTCACCCGGCGCCACGGCCGCGGCAACAGCGCGGTGCATGCCCTGCGCGGCGTGAACGTCCGCCTGCCGTACGGCAGCTTCACCGCCGTGATGGGACCGTCCGGCTCGGGCAAGAGCACCCTGCTGCAGTGCGGCGCCGGTCTGGACCGTGCCACGTCGGGGCAGGTGGTGCTCGGCGGGCAGGACCTCGCCGGGATGGGTGAGCGGCGCCTCACACGGCTGCGGCGCTCCCGCGTCGGATTCGTCTTCCAGTCGTTCAACCTCCTCCCCGCACTGACCGCCGAACAGAACGTCCTCCTCCCCCTGCGCCTCGCCGGCTCCCGCCCGGACCGCGCGGCGGCGGCCCGTGCGCTCGGCCTCGTCGGCCTCGCGGACCGAGCCCGGCACCGCCCGGGCGAGCTCTCCGGCGGTCAGCAGCAGCGCGTGGCCATCGCGCGCGCCCTGATCACACGGCCCGACCTCATCTGCGCCGACGAACCGACCGGCGCACTGGACCCCGCCACCGCCGAGGACGTCATGGGGCTGCTCCGCCAAGCCGTGGCCGAGTGGGGCGCGACCGTACTGATGGTCACGCACGATCCAGCCGCGGCCGCGTGGGCGGACCGGGTGTTGTTCCTGCAGGACGGCACGGTCGTGGACGAGGCACAGGGCAGCGACGCCGCGGATATCGCCGCCCGGATGCGCGCGATGCGGACGACGCGGGCGCCTCATGCCATGAGCTCCACGCACGCAGCCGGGCCCCCGGCGGGGCACACCACAGCCACGACCGCTGAGGCGGCCACGGCCGGTGGGACCGTGGAGGTGAGCGCGGCATGACCACCCGCCTCGCCCGCGCCGCCGTCCGGGCCCGCCCCTCCGTCTTCGGCGGCGTACTCGCCGCGCTCACGCTGTCCGCGACCGTGGTCACCGCGAGCACCACCGTGCTCCAGTCGGCCTCCGCCGCACCTCCGTCCGCCTCCCGCAGCCTCCTCACCGAGATGGGCATCCTGTTCACGCTCGTCACCGTCTACCTGTCGATCTTCGTGATCGCCCAGGTGATGGCCCTCGCGGTCGCCCAACGCACCCCGGAGACCGCTCTGTTGCGCGCCGTGGGCGCCACCCCCGGACAAGTCCGCCGGATGGTCGCAGCCGAGGCACTGCTCACGGCCGTACCGGCCCTCCCTCTGGGCTGGCTGCTCGGGCGAGGTCTCGCCGCCGTGTGGTGGAACGGCATGGCGGATCACGGCATGACCCCGCCCGGCGTACACCTCACGAACGGCCTGCTGCCGCCCCTGGCCTCCGCCGGCGTCCTCCTCGTCACCTCCCAACTCGGTGGTCTGCTCGCCGCTCGGCGTGCGGCCCGCACCCGCCCGGCACTCCTGCTCGGCGAGGCCCGGACTCCTCGTCGCCGCACGCCTGTCGTCCGGCTCCTCCTCGCCGGTGCCGCGGCCGCCGGCGGCTGCGCCCTCACCTTCACCGCGAAGGCCTCCGACTCCCCCGGCGAGAAGGTGCCCCTGATCCTCATCGCCTACCTGGTGGCAGTGAGCCTGGCTGGACCGGCCCTGGGCCGGCTCACGGCCTCCCTCCTCTCCGGACCGTTGCGTCTTGTGTACGGCGGCGTGGGCGACCTTGCCGTCATGGGCAGCCGGGCCCGCTCGCACCGGCTGTCCCCCGCGATCACTCCCGTGGCCCTGATGGTGGCCTTCTCCCTGGTGAAGTTCGCCCACCTCGCGACCCAGCCGCGCATCGCCTGGCTCGACGTGTTCGGCACTGCCCTGTACGGGGTGTTCGCGGCCCTCGTCGCCGCCAACACCCTGGTGATGCTGACGAGCGAGCGCCGCCGCGAGGTCGCCTTGCTGCGCGCGGTCGGTGCACAGGCCGGGCAGGTGGTGCGGCTGGTCCTGGCCGAGGGCTGCGTCGTGGCGGCCGCCGGTTTCGGCGCGGGCGTGGCCATGGCCCTCGCGGTGAGCCTGCCCCTGGGCCCGGCGGCCGGATCCCTGGGCGCGCTGCCGCTCACCGCTTGGACCGGCACGGCTGCCGCGGTGCTGACCCTGGTCCTCATCGCATCGACTGCTCCCCTCGCACTATCGCTCCGCCCTGTCGAGGGGCGGCCTCGACTCCCCTGACGAGGAGGCGGCGTTGCACCGGCCCACACGTGTGTGAGCTGCGCGCGGACCCGGGCACCGCCAACGGCCGAGGCACGCGGTCAGCACCGCCGGTCGAGGGCGCGCCGTCAGCACCGCCACCGGCCGAGGCACGCCGTCAGCACCGCCACCGGTCGAAGCACGCCGGACCCGACGCCCACCACCGCGAAGGCACGCCGAACCTCGGCCCCAACAGCCGCCCACCTGTCCGGGGACGACACACTTCTCCTGTCCCCAGGCCACATACGCCCAGCACGCCAACCTCGCTGCCAACGCGCCCTCACCCGCACCCCTTCCCGCCCCGCTCCCTCAACCCCACCGAACAGGACCCCCACCCCGCATGCCCTCCGCGCCCTCGCCGCCCACCCCACCCGCGGCACCCCGGACGCACCCCGTGGTGCGCGCCCTGGACCTCCTCGGCATCCCGGCCTCGGCGCGCGCCCGCCGCGAACTCCTCTATGCCCTCGCCAACTTGGTACCGGGCCTCCTCGGCCTGCTCACCCTTCCCTTGCTGGCTCTCGCCGCCCTCCTCTTGCCGACGCTCGCGGGCCTCCGCCCGCTGGCGGGCGCACTGACCGCCGTCGGGAAACTCGCCTCCGTCCACCGCTACTTGGTACGCGTCCTCCTGGGCGAGGACGTGCCCGCACCGCGCCCCGTCGTACGCACACCGCGACCCACACCACGCCGCACCGCCCAGGCCACGGTCGCCGACCCCGACAGCTGGCGGGCCCTCGCCCACGCCGTCCTCGACGTACCCGTCTCCCTCCTCACCGCCGCAACCCACGTCTTCCTGCGTCTCTACGCACTGGCCGGCATCGGCTACGTCTTCTGGTATCGCCGGATCGAACAGCCCGAGGGCACCGTCGGACTCGTCCTGCCCGGCTCGGACACCCCCCTCGACACCGGCCCCCGCATCCTGGCCGTCACCCTCACCGGGGTGCTCCTGCTCGCCCTCGCCGGCTGGCTCGGACGCCGGCTCTGTGCGCTCTCCCGGCTGTCGGCCCGCGCCCTGCTCGGCCCGAGCCGCCTCGCCGACCGGGTCCGCGACCTGGAGGAGACCCGCGCCCTGGCCGTCCGGGACTCCACGACGGCACTCCGCCGCATCGAACGCGACCTGCACGACGGCGCCCAGGCCCGCCTCGTCGCCGTCGCCATGTCCCTCACGCGTGCCCACAGCGCCCTCGATCCGGCCCGCCGCACCGACGCCGACTCCGACAAGGCCCGTGAGCTGGTGGGCCAGGCGCTGTCCGGCACCCGTACCGCCATCGAGGAACTGCGCGACCTCGTACGCGGCATCCACCCGCCCGCGCTCGACGCGGGTCTTGACGCGGCCCTCGCCTCGCTGGCCTCCGACCTCACCTCCGGCGGCACGAGTATCCGTGTCTCCGCCGATCTCCCGCACAGGCCAGGTGAGGCCATCGAGACCATCGCCTACTTCTGCGCGGCTGAACTCCTCACCAACGCCACCCGCCACGCGGCGGCCACGACCATCGACGTACGCGCCCGACTCGCCGCAGACGCCCTCGTGTTGACGGTCCGAGACGACGGGCGCGGCGGCGCACACCTCGCTCACGGCCAACGCGCGGGCACGGGCCTGGCGGGCCTGGCCGAACGCGTACGCACCGTGGACGGGACACTGACCCTGGACAGCCCGCAGGGCGGCCCGACCCTGGCCACCGTCCACCTCCCCCTCACCACCACCGGCGCCAACCTGCCCACCGACCCGAAGGCCACCCCATGCGCATCGTGATCGCCGAGGACGCCGCCGTCATCCGCGAAGGCCTGGTACAGCTCCTCGCCGATCGCGGCCTCGACGTCGTCGCCGCCGTCGGAGATGCCACCGCGCTCGTCGACGCGGTCGACACGCACCGGCCCGACGTCGTCATCGCCGACATCCGGATGCCACCCACCCACCGCGACGAAGGACTCGTCGCCGCGGTGGAACTGCGCAGGCGCCACCCGGGCCTCGGCGTCCTCCTCTTCTCCCAGTACATCGAGACGCGCTACACCGACCGACTCCTCGCCGACGGCCCGGCCGGGATCGGCTACCTCCTCAAGGACCGCGTCCTCGACGTCGATGACTTCATCGACGCGCTGCACCGCGTCGCCGACGGCGGTACCGCCCTCGACCCCCAGGTCGTCTCGCAACTCCTGGGCGCCCGCTCCGGACTGGGCGCCCTCACCGCGAGGGAGCGGCAGACGCTGGAGCTGATGGCCGAAGGACTCACCAACGCGGCCATCGCCCGCCGCATGGAGATCTCCCAGCGCGCCGTCGAGAAGCACGTGGCGGCCATCTTCACCAAGCTCCGCCTGGAACGCGGCGAGGACGAGCACCGCCGGATCCTGGCGGTGCTGCACTACCTCCGTCAGAGCTCCGTGACCTGAGCCCACAGAAGGGGTAACCGCCGCCCTCGCAGCTCCGCGGGCTACCCTCTGCCCCGCACCATCGCCGTGACCTCCCGGTCGGGCTGCAGCGTGAGGGACGGCACGGGCAGCAACTCCTCCTGGTCGACGAGAAGTTCGTACCGGCGGGCGATGACCGCGAGGATCAGGACGGCTTCCACCATCGCGAAGCGCGCCCCGAGGCAGACGCGTGGGCCTCCGCCGAACGGGTACCAGGCGTCCTCGGGTATCTCCTCGCTCTCCTTGCCGCTCCATCGTTCGGGCCGGAACCGGTCCGCTTCCTTGAACCAGCGCGGATCCCGGTGGGTCGCCCACTGGCTGCTCCACACGCGGGTGCCCTTCGGCATGGGACGCCCGCCGATCGACGCCCCCTCCTTCGCCAGACCCGTGAGAAGCCAGATCGTCGGGTACAGCCGCAGCGTCTCCTTCACCACGGCCTGGGTGTAGGTGAGGTCCGCGTAGTCGTCGAAGCCGGGGTCGCGGTCGCCGAGGACGCGGTCGAGCTCCTCTCCCAGAGCGGCGCGCGCCTCGGGGTTGCGGGACAGGAGATACCAGGCCCACACGAGGGTGGAGCTGGTGGTCTCATGGCCGCCGATGTAGAGCGTGACCGCCTCGTCGCGGATCTCGACCTCGGTGAGCCGCGCGCCCGTCTCGTCCTGCGCCGTGAGCAGCCGGCTGAGCAGATCCGGCCGCTCGTCCGGAGCATCGCGGTGCGCGGCGACGATACGGTCCACCTCCGCGTCGATCACGGCCGCGGCCTTCTTGATCCGGGCGCGCCCGGGCGTCGGCACCCAGTCGGGAAGCACCGCGCCGAGCCCGCTGAACTCCGCGCCGATCTCCTTGAGCGCCACCTCCATGGCCTCGCCGATCACCTCGGAGTCGGACTCCGTGTCGACGCCGAAGATGGTGGAGACCGCGATCCTGCGCGTCAGCGTCGCCATCTCCTTCTTGATGTCCACGCGCCGCCCGTCCGACCACGACTCTGCGGTCTCGATGGCGCACGAAGCCATCGTCTCCGCATAGGACTTGACCTGCTTCGGCCGCACCGAGGGCTGCACGAGGGAGCGCTTGCGCCGCCAGTCCTTGCCCTTGGCGACGGTCACGCCGTTGCCGAGCACCGTACGGAACGCGATCCCCAGGTCCGGCTGGTCGAAGGTGCCCTCGATCTCCCGCATCAGCTCGCCTATGTGGCCGGGCTCGGTGAGGAACACACAGGAGGTGCGGCCGAACCGCCAGCCGACCATCGGCCCCTGTTCGCGCAGCAGCTCGAAGAAGGCGAGCGGGTCCTTGCCGAACTGCGGCAGGTTGCCGAGCAACGGCACGCCCCGTGGCCCCGGCACGAGCTCGGGGCCCTGCGGCGGTGTGCCGACGGCCGCTCCGGGCTGCGTGGTCATGGTCGAACTCCCCTCCCCGGCGGCGCAGTTGGATCAGTGCCGCGTGTCACGCCATGAAATCGGATGCCTCGAACCCCCGCCACCCCTGTGGATAACTGGTCGAGGCCACCTTCATCAACCGGTATGACAAATTCCCCCTCACCCCCTCGCCCACGGCCTTCTCACACGTCAAGCCTGTGGAAATGCCGATGCGCCGCCCCGCAGAAGCGGAGCGGCGCATCGGCCACGTACGGCGATCGCGTCTCAGCCCACGGACGAGTAGGCAACCACCCCGCGCAGCAACGCATCCACGGCCTTGCGCGCGTTCTTCGCCACGGTGCTGTCCTCCCGCGGCGCGGCAGCCGCGATCTGCCCGAGCACATCGATGACCTGCTTGCACCAGCGCACGAAGTCACCGGCCGGCATCTCCGCCTCGCGCAGCACCTCGTCCAGGCTCTTGTCGGATGCCCACATGTACGCGGCCCACGCGAAGCCCAGATCCGGCTCGCGCTGGCCGACGCCCTCGGTCTGGCTGATGCCGAAGTCCTCCTCGAGGGCGTCGAGCCGCCCCCAGATCCGCACCATGTCGCCGAGCGCCGCCTTGGCCTTGCCCGAGGGCAGCTTGGGCGCCAGCGCGTCGTCGCTCTGCCGCGCCTCGTACACCAACGCCGAGACACAGGCGGCCAGTTCGGCAGGGGTCAGGCCCTCCCAGACCCGCTCGCGCAGACACTCCGAAGCGAGCAGATCCAGCTCGCCGTAGAGCCGCGCGAGCCGCTTGCCGTGCTCCGTGACCTCGTCGCCGCGCAGGTAGTCGAGCTCGGTGAGCAGGGCGACGATGCGGTCGAAGGTGCGCGCGATCGTGTTCGTACGCCCCTCGATGCGCCGCTCCAGCTGCTTCGTGTCCCGCAGCAGCCGGTGGTAGCGCTCGGCCCAGCGTGCGTGGTCCTCGCGCTCGTCGCAGCCGTGGCAGGGGTGCGCCCGCAGCTCGGCCCGCAGACGCGTGATCTCGCGGTCGTCGGCCGCCGCCGCACGCCCTCGCTTGTGCCGCTCGGGCCGGATGTGCCCGGCCTTGGTGCGCAGCGCGGACGCGAGGTCGCGACGGGACTGCGGCGAACGCGCGTTGAACGACTTGGGGATCCGCATCCGGTCGAGCGCCTCGACCGGCACCGGGAAGTCGATCGACGCGAGCCGCTTGACCTGCCGCTCCGCCGTGAGCACCAACGGCCGCGGCCCGTCGTGCTGTTCGAAGCCGCGATGCCCGTTGGACCGCCCCGCGGGCAGCCCCGGGTCGAGGACCAGCGCGAGCCCCGCGTACTTCCCGGTCGGCACATGGATCACATCGCCGGGCTTGAGCTTCTCCAGGGCGACGGCGGCCTCGGCACGGCGCTGCACGGCGCCCTGCTTCGCCAGCTCGTTCTCCCGGTCCTTGAGCTCGCGGCGCAGCCGTGCGTACTCGTCGAAATTGCCGAGGTGGCAGGTCATCGACTCCTTGTAACCGTCGAGCCCTTCCTCGTTGCGCTGCACCTGACGCGAGATCCCGACCACGGACTTGTCCGCCTGGAACTGCGCGAACGAGGTCTCGAGCAGCTCCCGCGAGCGATGCCGCCCGAACTGCTGGGTGAGGTTCACCGCCATGTTGTACGAGGGCTTGAAGCTGGACCGCAGCGGATACGTACGCGTGCCGGCCAGACCCGCGAGCGCCTCCGGGTTCATCCCGCGCTGCCACAGCACCACGGCATGGCCCTCGACATCGATCCCGCGCCGGCCCGCACGCCCGGTGAGCTGCGTGTACTCGCCGGGGGTGATGTCGGCGTGCTGCTCGCCGTTCCACTTGACGAGCTTCTCGAGGACCACCGAGCGCGCGGGCATGTTGATGCCGAGCGCCAGGGTCTCGGTGGCGAACACGGCCTTCACCAGGCCGCGTACGAACAGCTCCTCGACGACCTCCTTGAAGGTCGGCAGCATGCCCGCGTGGTGCGCGGCAATGCCCCGCTCCAGAGCTTCGAGCCACTCGAAGTACCCGAGGACGTGCAGGTCCTCGTTGGGAATCGCCGCCGTCCGCTCCTCGACGATCTCGCGCACCCGCATCCGCGCGTCCTCGTCGTTGAGCCGCAGCCCGGCATACAGACACTGCTGTACGGCGGCCTCGCAGGCGGCGCGGCTGAAGATGAAGGTGATCGCGGGCAGCAGGCCCTCGGAGTCGAGCCGGTCGATGACCTCGGGCCGCGACGGCGTCCAGATCCGCGAGCGCTGTCTGCGCTCCCGCTCCCGGTCGGCCTCGCGGCCGCGCCGCCGGTCGCGGCCGTACGTCGGCCTGCTGGCCTCGAGCCGCGCCATCCGGACGAGGTCGGGGTTGACCTCGCGCTTCTTCGCGGACGACTCCTCCTCGAAGAGGTCGTACATCCGCCGCCCGGCGAGCACGTGCTGGAACAGCGGCACGGGCCGGTGCTCCGAGACGATCACCTCGGTGTCGCCCCGTACGGTGTCGAGCCAGTCGCCGAACTCCTCCGCGTTCGACACCGTGGCCGAGAGCGAGACGAGGGTGACTGATTCGGGAAGATGAATGATCACTTCTTCCCATACGGCGCCCCGGAAGCGGTCGGAGAGGTAGTGCACCTCGTCCATCACCACGTATCCGAGGCCGCGCAGCGACTGCGAGCCCGCATAGAGCATGTTCCGCAGCACCTCGGTGGTCATCACGACCACGGGCGCCTCGGAGTTGATGCTGTTGTCACCCGTCAGCAGACCGACCTTGTCCGCGCCGTAGCGCTTCGCGAGGTCCGCGTACTTCTGGTTGGAGAGCGCCTTGATGGGCGTGGTGTAGAAGCACTTCCTGCCCTGCCCGAGCGCGAGGTGCACGGCGAACTCGCCGACGATCGTCTTGCCCGAGCCGGTCGGTGCGGCGACAAGGACACCCTTGCCGCTCTCCAGCGCCTGGCAGGCCTCGATCTGGAAGGGGTCGAGACCGAATTCGTACATCTCGCGGAAGGGGGCGAGAGCGGTGGCCTGCTCGGCAGCGCGCACCCGTGCTGCCGCATAACGCTCGGCCGGTGAGAGGTCCTCTGTCATGTTGCTTCGAGCGTACCCGCAGCCACTGACACCGTCGCGATCTTTGTTGACCCGGCAACGAGCAAGCATCGAGCAGGGCGGCGGGCTTCTCCTACGAAGCGCGCGGCGGAGCCAGTACGCGTACGGCCCCGGGCACGCACTCCGCGGTCAGCGGCAGCGGTCCGAGCGGCTCTCCGTCGGCGTACCCGGTGATCCCGGCCGCCTCGACGCTGATCTTCGCCGCGCGGTGCACGGTGACCTTGGGATGGTCGATGTGCGTCCCCTTGTACACCCGCGGGAAGACCTTCAGCAGGGTCGCGCGCGAGCAGTCCCCGACGACGGTGATGTCGAAGAGCCCGTCGTCGACCTGGGCGCCGGGGCAGATCCGCATGCCGCCGCCGTACGAGGCTCCGTTGCCGACCGCGATCAGGGTGGCGTCGACCTCCTGGACGGGCCCGTCGTCCAGGCGTATCCGGAACGGGAACGGCTTGAACGCGGCCAGCTCGGCGACCATGGCGAGGTCGTACTTGTAACGGCCCGTGGGCCAACGCATCCGGTTGCCGCGGTCGTTGACCCGGGAGTCGAAGCCGGAGGCGAGGACCGTGCCGAAGTAGCGCCCTCCGATCCGGCCGGCGTCCACGGCGCGTGCCGTGCCGTCCTTGAGGGTCCGCGCGGCCAGCGACCCGGCGGCCTCCGGGTCGCGTATCGGCAGGTCGAGTGTGCGGGCGAAGTCGTTGCCCGTGCCGACGCCGATGATCCCGAGGGGGGTGTCCGTGCCGGCGACGGCCTGCAGCGCGATGTTGATCATGCCGTCGCCGCCTACGGCGACCAGCGCGCCCGTACCGCCGTCGACGGCCTCACGCGCGCGTCTCAGCGCGTCGTCGGCATCCTCGCCGACGACCGTACGGACGGAGAATCCGGCGTCCCGGAACGCGCGAGCGGCCGGCTGCGCCGCGTGGGCGCCCCGGCCGCGTCCCGCGGTGGGATTGACGAAGAGGGTGATCTCGCTGGTCACGGGCCGGACCCTACCGGTCAGGTGATGTCGTCGTAACCGTTCATCCGGCGGTCGCCGTCGCCGGATGCCTGCTCGGGCAGGGCCTTGGAGGCGGAGACGGTCTCGACCTCGCCGATGTCCTCGGGGGTGAGGTCCAGGTCGGAGGCCTCGTCGTCGTCCGGACCCTCGGCCTCGGCCCGCGCCCGCCGCTTGTCGTTGACCAGCGAGATCCCGGTCGCACCGAAGTACAGGATCCAGATCGGGACGGCCAGGGCGAGCATCGAGATCGGGTCGGTGCTCGGGGTCGCGATGGCCGCGAACAACGTGATGCCCATGATCATCGCGCGCCACCAGCTGAGCAGCTTGGCGCCCGAGACGATGCCGCCGAAGTTGAGCATCACCAGGAGCAGTGGCAGCTGGAAGGCGAGCCCGAAGACGACGATCATCCGCATGATCAGGTTGATCAGCTCGTCGAGCGGCAGGAAGTTCTCGCTTCCGACGATCGAGAACTGGATCAGGACGCTGGCCATCTTCGGCAGCGACCAGTACGCGAAGTACGCGCCGAGCAGGAACAGCGGGAACCCGGTGAAGACGAGCGCCAGGGAGTACTTCTTCTCGTTCTTGTGCAGACCGGGCGCGATGAAGCCCCACAGCTGGTACAGCCAGACCGGCGTGGCCAGGACGAGCCCCGTGGTGAAGGACACCGTGAGGGCGAGAGTGAACGGGCTGATCAGACCGTTCTGCGTGATGCGGGCGCACTTGCCCGCGCCCGAGTCCTGAAGCTCCTTGAAGCCCATGTCACAGCCGACGGCACCGAGGATCGGATTCGTGAAGAACTCGATGACGTCCCGGTAGATCAGGAGCGAGAGAACTGTCGTGACAATGATGGCCAGCAGGCTCTTGACCAACCGGCTGCGCAACTCACGCAGGTGCTCCTGGAGCGGCATCCGCCCCTCGGGGTCTTTCTCCTGCTTGCGGGCAGACTTGAGCAACCCACGTCCTCATCTCGTGCGGCAGGCCGGACGTGACCTGCTCTGCGGTCAGCGCTGCGTCGTGTCCGTCGGCTCGGTCACCGGGCGCGAGCTCGTCACGTCGCCGGGAGCGGCCTGGATCGTGCGCGGAGCCTGCTGCTCAGGAGCGGGCTGCGCGGCGGACGCCGTGCTGTCCTTCGCGTCGTCGGTCTTCATCGCCTTGGCCTCGCTCTTGAGGATGCGGGCGGACTTGCCCAGCGAGCGCGCCATGTCGGGAAGCTTCTTGGCTCCGAACAGCAGGATGATCACGACGAGGATCAGGATGATCTCGGGGGCCCCGAGGTTCATAGCTGTGTACCTTCTTCACCGAGGCGACAGGGAACGTGGTGCCCGGCACACCGGACTAGACATCCGATCACCGCGCTGACAGCGATCGTAACCCCCGGGAGTGAACCTGAGGCAATGCCTGTGCGTACTCCCGGTTGCCGACCCGGCGCCTCTTTGCCGGGTCACTGCCTCAGCAGCGTACCCGTCCGGCCAGGCAAGTTGGAGACCGCGCCGGGCATTTAACCGGTAACGCGATACGGCGGCGTCAGCGCGCTTCGCGTCCGCTGCGGGCCATGTCGGTGGCGGCCCGCTCAAGATCGTTCGACGCGTCCGTGATCTTCCTTGAGGTCTCGGCGACTTGAGCCCCCAGGCGGCGGACCTCGACGAAGACCCGTACGGCGAAGAACGCGAGCACCACGAGCCCGAGGAAACCGAGCGCGATGGCGATCATGGGCCAGAACATGGGCGCCAGCCTAGACCGTGGAGTGCAGGCGCAGCGTGCGGACCCCGCCGCCCGTGAGGAGTTCGACGATGCGCTCCCCCGCGGGCTTGCGGACGGCCGCGCCGCAGTCGGGGCAGGTGAAGGAGTAGAAGGTGGTGCGGTGGCTCGCACCCAGGACCAACCGCAGGGCCGCGGAGGCCAGTACGAAGCGGGAGCGGCAGTCGGGGCAGCCGGCGCGGAAGACGGCGGGCGCACCCACGACCGTACGGCCAATTCCGGACATTTCCGAATTAACGGTATTGGTGGTGTTGTTGGGTGATGAGGGAGCGGGTGCCGTGTCGGGCGAGTACCAGCGCCCCACGGTGCCTTCGCTCCACCCCCCGGCCGACCCGTCCCGCACGCCGGAGCCAGAACTGCCCTCGCCCCTCGGTGTCCGCACCGTCACAGCTCCCTCCGGTCCTGCCCGTACGCCTGGATCAGTCGTTCTCGCCGTCCCCCACGGCTCGTAGCATCGCGACGGAGGTCACACCGTCTCGTACGCCTCCAGCGCACTGCGCGCCGCTTCGCGTGCGCTGTCCGCCAGGTCCTGCGGCGCCACGATGTGCCCGTCGCGGCCGAGCCGCAGCGCGAGGCGCTTCAGCGAGGCCGGGTCCGGGGTGCGCAGCGTGATGCGGAGCCCGCCCTCGGGCAGCTCCTCCGCACTGTCGTGCGGGTAGTACTCGGCGACCCAGCGGCCGCCCGCACCCACCTCGATCACGACCTCGGGATCATCGGCCGAGGGCTGGACGAGCCCTTCGGACAGATCCCGCAGCTCCAGCTCGGGCGGCGCCGCCGCCTCGTCGAGGATCCGGATCTCGGCGACCCGGTCGAGCCGGAAGGTGCGCCGCGCCTCGGAGCGATAGCACCACGCCTCCATGTACGTGTGGCCGAGCGCGAAGAGCCGGATCGGGTCGACCTCGCGCTCGGTGAGCTCGTCGCGCGCCGGCGAGTAGTAGCGCAGCCAGAGGCGGCGGCGCTCGGAGATGGCGCGGTCGACCTCGGCGAAGACACCGCCCTCGGACTCGAACGTGACCGAGAGCCGGTCACCGGCCGCCGCGGTCTCGCCCGCCGCGGCCTCCAGCTTGGCGGTGGCGCGCAGCAGCGCCTGCCGGTCGCTCTCGCGCAGCCCGGGCAGGGTGGCGACGGCGCGCGCGGCGACGAGCAGCGCGGTGGCCTCGTCGGCGGCCAGCCGCAGCGGCTCGGCGACGTCATCGGGGTTGTGCCACCAGATGCGCTCGCCGTCGGTGTCGATGTCGAGCAGATCACCGCCGCGGAAGCTCGTACCGCACAGCGGAAGGACGTCGAGGTCGGAGATCAGCTCCGCCTCGGTGACCCCGAAGGCACGGGCGACATCCGCCACATGCGCGCCGGGGCGCTCGCGCAGATACGTCACCAGGGACAGCATGCGCCGGGTCTGGTCGATGGCATTGGCAGCCATGAGTAGTTCCGCTCCCCCTCAGCCCTTGGCCACGGCGCGCAGCCGGTCCACGACATCCGCCCGCAGCTCCGCGGGCTCCAGCACCACCACGTCGGGCCCGAACTCCACGAGCCACGCGTCGAGCCCGTGCCCGTACGGAATCTCCAACTCGTCCCAGCCGTCGCCGAGTTCCCGTACGCGGGTGGCCTTCGAGCGCAGCGGATAGCCGGCGTCCGTGCGCAGTCTGATCAGCGCGGTCCGGTCGGTGATCTCCCCGGCCCAGCCCGCGACGGTCTCGCGGACGGTGACGACATCGGGCACCTCGGCGGTGAACTTGCCCGCACGCGAGCGCACCTTGCCGGTGATGCGGGAGAGCCGGAACACGCGCTCGGCACCGCGGTCGCGGTCCCAGCCCGCGAGGTACCAGTGGCCGCGCCAGCATTCCAGGGCCCACGGCTCGACATGCCGGGTCTCCGGGCGGGCGGCGTTGGCCTTGCGGTAGTCGAAGACGACGGGCCTGCGGTCACGGCAGGCCAGCATCAGCGGCTCGAAGGCCGACTCGTGCACGGGGATACGGGGTTCCAGCGCGCCGTGCGCCTCGTACGGGTCGACGTCCTCGGGCATCCCGGCGGCGCGCAGCTTCTGCAGGGCGCCGCTGGCCGCGCCGGCGAGGCGGGCCTGCTGCCAGACCTTGGCGGCGAGGCCGAGGGCCGCGGCCTCCTCGGCGTCGAGGGTGACCGGCGGCAGCCGGTTGGAGTCACGGCGGGCGAGATAGCCGACCTCGCCCTCGAGGTTCTCCACCGTCTCGATGACCAGGCCGAGTTCGCGCAGGTCGTCCTTGTCACGCTCGAACATGCGGTTGAAACTGTCGTCCGAGTTGGCTTCGAGGTAGGCCTCGATGGAGCCGCGCAGCTCGCGCTTGCTCAGCGGTCGCCGGGTCCCGAGCAGACACAGCGCCAGATTCATCAGCCGCTCCGCCTTGGCAATCGCCATCGACGCCCTCTCCCACCCCTCCTGGACTGCTGCTACGAGGCTCGACCGTACCGCTCCAAGGTCCGGCGGCAAAAGCCGAGGGCCCCCGCCACTAGGCAGGGGCCCTCAAATGTTCGATCCGGACCGGATCAGACCGCGACGAGGTCGCAGACGAAGATCAGCGTCTCGCCCGGCGCGATCTTGCCGCCGGCGCCACGGTCGCCGTACGCCAGGTGCGGCGGGATGATCAGCTGGCGGCGGCCGCCGACCTTCATGCCCTGCACACCCTGGTCCCAGCCCGCGATGACCTGGCCGGCGCCGAGCGTGAACGGCAGCGGGGTGCCGCGGTTCCAGCTCGCGTCGAACTCCTCGCCGGTGGAGAAGGACACGCCCACGTAGTGGACCTGGACGTTGTCCCCGGCCTTGGCCACGGGGCCGTCGCCCTCCCAGATGTCCTTGATCTCAAGGTCCTTCGGGGGCTCGCCGCCGGGGAAGTCGACCTCGGGCTTGTCGATGCTCACGTAAGTGCTCCTGCAGTTCTGCGAATGGGCAACCGGGACAGTCTTACATCTTTGCGAGGATGTCCACCGCGAAGACCAGCGTGGACTTGCCCGGGATGGGCCCCTGGTCGTCGTCCCCGTAGCCCTGGTCCGGCGGGACGACGAGCAGCACGCGGCTGCCGACCTTCTTGCCCTCGAGACCCTTCGACCAGCCCGGGATCACCTGGTTCAGCGGGAAGGTGACCGGCTGGCCGTTCTTGTAGCTGGAGTCGAAGGTCTTGCCGTCCTTCCAGATCTTGCCCACGTACGAGACGGCGACGGTGTCCGAGGCCTTCAGCGCCTCGCCCTTGCCCTCGATGATGTAGTTCGAGACGAGTTTGGTGGGCGCGGCCTTGTCGCTCGGGATGGTGACCTCGGGCTCCTTGCCGTCGGTCTTCGTGCCGATCTTGGGCAGTGCGGCGTCGGTCTGGTCCACGACCGTGCCGCCCTCGATCTTCTTCGGGACGGGCGTGCCCTGGGTCGCCTTCACGATGTCCATCACGAACACGAGTGTGGCGCCCGGCGGGATCTCGCCCTGCCCCTGCTCGCCGTAGCCGAGCTCCGGCGGGATCGAGACCTCGATCCGGCTGCCTTCCTGCTGCCCCTTGAGCGCCTGCTGCCAGCCCTCGATGACACCGCCGCCGCCGAGGGTCACATCGAACGGCTGGCCGCGGTCGAAGCTGTTGTCGAACGGCTTGTCGCCGTCCCACAGCTGCCCGAGGTAGTTCACCTGGGCCTTGTCGCCGTCGCCCAGCTTCTCGCCCTTGCCCTTGCTGATGACCTCGACCTTGAGGTCGGCGGGCGGCTCGCCCTTGCCCTTGGCCAGGGTGGGCTTCTCCCCGAACTTCGTTCCGGCGGTGATCGTGGGCAGCCCGCCCTGGCTCACGGAGGACGAAGAAGAGTCGGAGTCGGATCCCTTGTCGTCACCGCAGGCCGCTGTCGACAGCAGCAGGAGCGGTACGAGCACAAGGCCGGCAAGTCGGCGTCGCACAGTGGTCCTCTGGGTTGCAGGAGTGTTCGGTGCCCGCCACCTTACGGCCAAGCCGCGCACGGTCCACGTACGGCATGCCTGCGGGCCCGCACCGGAGGATCCGGCACGGGCCCGCTGCCCGGATTGCTGCGCTGTGTCACCTGCCCGCAGTGTCACCTGCCCGCTGTGTCACACGGACCGGATGCGTCACATCCCGGCGATGAGCTTCTCCACCCGGTCGTCCACCGACCGGAACGGGTCCTTGCACAGCACGGTGCGCTGCGCCTGGTCGTTGAGCTTCAGATGCACCCAGTCGACGGTGAAGTCCCGGCGCTGCTCCTGCGCACGGCGGATGAAGTCGCCGCGCAGCCGGGCCCGAGTGGTCTGCGGGGGCACCGACTTGCCCTCGAAGATCTTCAAGTCATTGCAGATACGGGCGGCTTGGCCCCTCTTCTCGAGCAGGTAGTACAGCCCGCGCCGACGGTGGATGTCGTGGTACGCGAGGTCTATCTGCGCGACCCGGGGGTGCGACATGGTCATGTTGTGCTTGGCTCGGTAGCGCTCGATGAGCTTGTACTTCATGACCCAGTCGATCTCGGTGCCGATCCGGTCCAGGTCCTCGGCCTCGATCGCGTCGAGGGTGCGGCCCCAGAGCTCGAGCACCTGGGCGACCGTGCCGGTGCGGATGCCGCGCCGGTCGACGAAGTCCACGGCCTTCTCGTAGTACTCGCGCTGCACTTCCAGCGCGGACGCCTCGCGCCCGGAGGCGAGGCGCACCTTGCGCCGGCCGGTGATGTCGTGGCTGACCTCGCGGATGGCCCGGATCGGGTTCTCCAGGGTCAGGTCCCGCATCACGGTGCCCGCCTCGATCATGCGGAGCACCAGGTCGGTGGCGCCGACCTTGAGCAGCATGGTCGTCTCGGACATGTTGGAGTCGCCGACGATGACATGCAGACGGCGGTAGCGCTCCGCGTCCGCGTGCGGCTCGTCGCGCGTGTTGATGATCGGCCGGGAGCGCGTCGTCGCCGACGAGACGCCCTCCCAGATGTGCTCCGCCCGCTGGCTCACGCAGTACACCGCACCGCGCGGGGTCTGCAGCACCTTGCCCGCGCCGCACAGCAGCTGACGGGTCACCAGGAACGGGATCAGGATGTCCGCGAGCCGGGAGAACTCGCCGTGCCGGGCCACCAGGTAGTTCTCGTGGCAGCCGTACGAGTTCCCCGCCGAGTCGGTGTTGTTCTTGAAGAGGTAGACGTCGCCCGCGATCCCCTCCTCGTGCAGGCGGCGTTCGGCGTCGACGAGGAGGCCTTCCAGAATGCGCTCGCCGGCTTTGTCGTGCGTGACCAGCTCGGTCACGTTGTCGCATTCCGGCGTTGCGTACTCCGGATGCGATCCGACATCGAGATAGAGGCGGGCACCGTTGCGCAGAAACACATTGCTGCTGCGGCCCCATGACACGACACGGCGGAAGAGGTACCGCGCCACTTCGTCAGGCGACAGACGGCGCTGTCCCCTGAACGTGCATGTGACGCCGTACTCGTTCTCCAGCCCGAAAATTCGGCGGTCCATGACTGAACATTACGCCTGATGCCCCTTGCTGAAACCGGGTTCGACAGCACCTTTTCGATCACTTTCCGACGAGCCGGTGATACTCGTGGTGCGTCCGGGAACCGCGAGCACCTTCACGGTCGCGAGCAGCACGAACAGCGCGGCGAATCCGCCGAAGCCCGCGACGGCGAATCCCCAGGCCGTCGAACCGCCCTCGATCGCCGGTCCCGCCACGGCAGTTCCGACCGCGGCGCCGACACCGAACGTGGTCACGAGCCACGAGAACGCCTCGGTGACGGTCCCGCGCGGCGCGTGCCGGTCGACGACGATGAACGCGCAGGCGAGTGACGGCGCGAGGAACACGCCCGAGATCGCGGCGAGAACGCACATCGGCACGACGGAGGGCGTGAACGCCAGCGGTACGTAGCCGACCGCGAGCAGCCCGACGAGGATCCGCAACCGCCGCTCGGGCGCGCCGGTCCACTGCCGTGCACCGTAGACCGCACCGCCGAGGAGCGCGCCGAGACCGAGCGCGGCCATCAGCCAGCCGTACACCGACTCCTGGCCGTGGTCGTCGGCGTAGGCGACACCGGCCACCGTGATCGAGCCCAGCGCGAGCCCGACGAAGAAGAACGAGCCGAGCAGCGCGAGCAGCCCGGGCGAGCGCAGCGCACCGAGCCAGTGCGCCTCGCGCGGCGCCGAACGCCACGTACGGGACGGCTCGGAGACCACGACGGACAGGGCGCCCGCGACACCGATGACGTTGATGACGAGCAGCGCGCCGGCCGCCGACCACAGCGACACGATGAGAGTGACGAGCAACGGGCCGACGGTGAACATGACTTCCTGCGCCACGGCGTCCATCGCGTACGCGGCGTGCACCCGGTCCTCGCGCTTGAGGACCCCGGGCCACAGCGCCCGCAGTCCGCCCTCCAGGGGCGGCGTGAAGAGGCCGGCCACCGCGACCGCCGCGTACGCGAGCGGCAACGAGCCGATACCGACGAACGCGAAAGCGGCCATGCCGAGCGCGGAGACGATCGCGGCGGGCAGCATCACCCGCGGCTGTCCGCGCAGGTCGACGGCGCGCCCCAGCAGCGGCTGGCCGACGGCGGTGGCCAGCCCGTACACGGCGGCGAGCACACCGGCCAGCGTGTAGCTGCCGCCCTCGGCGCGCGTGAACAGCACGATCGCGATATGCCCGGTGGCGCTCGGCAGCCGGCCCACCAGCGTGCCGGTGAGCAGCCGCGCGGCATGCCGTGTCCGCAGCAGCTCCGCGTATCCCGCGGCCATCGGCGGGCTCCTCTCGCTCGCACCAGGGATCACCGGAGGATCACCAGGGTGAAGTTTTACGTATAACGTCGCTGTACATACGTAGCATGACCTCAGCCCAACGGTCCAGCCCGGGCACCGCACCCGACCGGCCCGGACCCCCGATCCCTCGCAGCAAGGAGCCGCCGTGGCCCGGCCCACGAGCAAGGACGTGGCCCGCACCGCCGGGGTCTCCCAGGCCGCCGTCTCCCTCGTCCTGGGCGACAAATGGCGCGGCCGCGTCTCCGAGACCACCGCCGAACGCGTACGGGAAGCCGCCCGCGACCTCGGCTACCGCCCCAACCTCGCCGCCCGCAACCTCCGCCTCGGCTCCACCCGCACCGCGCTCCTCGTCGTCCCCGCCCTCACCAACGACTTCTTCGCCCGCGTCTACACCGGCGCCGCCCGCATCGCCGCCGCCCACGACTTCGGCGTCGTCCTCTACCCATCCCCTGACGGCATCGGACCCGCCAAGGACCCCTTCGCCTCCGCCCGCTCCGCCCTCGACGGCGTCATCGCCTCATCCATGGCCGCCGGCGCACTCGCCGACATCCGCGGCGGCGCCGACCTGCCCCTCGTCATGCTCGACAGCGACCCCGCCGACCCCGCCGCAGCCGCCCACGTCAACGTCGACCTCGCCGACGGCATGCGCCAGATGACCACACACCTCCTGGAACTCGGCCACCGCCGCTTCCTGCACCTGGCCGCCGCCGTCGACTCCTGGACCTTCTCGGTACGCGCCGACGCCATCGCCCAGGCCCTGCGCAGCGCCCCCGACGCCACCCTGCACACCGAACCGGCCCCGCTGTCCGTCCACGGCGCCCGCGCCGCCGCCGAGCGCGCCCTCACCGGCCCCGGACCGCGCCCCACCGCCGTCATCTGCGACGACGACATCATCGCCGCCGGCGCCTGCAAAGGCGTACGCCGCCTGGGCCTGCGCATCCCCGAGGACATCTCGGTCGCCGGCTTCGACGACCTCGCCCTGTCCACCGCCGTCGACCCCGAACTCACCACGATCCGGCTACCCGCCGAACAGGTCGGCGAACGCGGCATGCAGGCCCTGCTGCACGTACTGGAGGGCAAGGAGCCCGAAAACGACGCCCTGCCGGTCGAGTTGGTCGTACGGGACTCCACCGCGCCGCCCGCCGCATAGAACGAGCCCGCCCCCGCCACCGGTTCAACCGGCGACAGGGGCGGGCTCGTGACAACCGTCAGGCGGGCTCAGGACTCGCCTTCCTCCTCATCCGAGGGATCGTCCGTCTTGGCGATCGCCGCATTGTCCGCTTCCAGGAGACGCGACAACTGACGGCCCACGATCCGCTTGAACTTCCGCTGCTGCTGCCGCGTACGGTCCAGAATCGCGACCTCCAGGCGCTCCGCGGGAATCTCCCGCTCACTCCCGTTCGCCTCACGCGACAACGCCTGCACCGCCAGCTTCAACGCCTCCGCCAAGGACATACCGTCCTGGTGACGCTGATCGAGGAAGGTACTGATCTGCTCCGCATTGCCGCCCACCGCGACCGAGCCATGCTCGTCCACGATCGAACCATCATGCGGCAGCCGGTAGATCTGATCGCCCTCGGGCTCATGGCCCACCTCGGCGACGACCAGCTCCACTTCGTAAGGCTTCTCCGCGGCACTCGAGAAAATCGTACCGAGCGTCTGCGCATACACGTTCGCAAGCCCACGCGCCGTCACATCGTCACGGTCATAGGTATAGCCACGCAGATCCGCATAACGGACGCCACCGATACGCAAGTTCTCGTACTCGTTGTACTTACCGGCCGCGGCAAAACCGATCCGGTCATAGATCTCGCTGAACTTGTGCAGCGCGCGGGACGGATTCTCCCCGACGAACACAATCCCGTCGGCGTACTGCATCACCACAAGGCTGCGTCCACGGGCGATGCCCTTACGGGCGTACTCCGCCCGGTCGGCCATGGCCTGCTGAGGTGAGACATAGAACGGCGTCGACACCGGTTATCCGTCCCTTTCTGTCAGTGACAAGTGCATTCCGGTCCACCCGCTCTCAGAGCAGCGCGGCCCGCGGGCCGTCGGGCTGCGCGAGGCGGCGCTCGACGACCGAACGCGCGATCGTCGAGGACTCCTCGTCCGTGAGCCTGCGGAAGCCCTCATCGGTGATCACGGTGACGATCGGGAAGATCCGACGGGCAACGTCCGGACCACCCGTCGCCGAGTCGTCGTCCGCGGCGTCATACAACGCCTGGACGACCAGCGTCGTGGCCTCCTGCTCGCTCAACTCCTCATGGAAGAGCTTCTTCAGCGCACCCTTGGCGAAAATCGAACCCGAGCCGGTGGCCGCGTACCCCTGCTCCTCGGTACGGCCACCCGTCACGTCGTACGAGAAGATCCGGCCACGCTCACGGCCCAGGTCGAACCCCGCGAACAGCGGCACAACCGCCAGGCCCTGCATCGCCATGCCCAGATTCGAGCGGATCATCGTCGACAGACGATTGGCCTTGCCTTCGAGCGAGAGCTGCGCGCCCTCGACCTTCTCAAAGTGCTCCAGCTCCAGCTGGAACAACTTCACCATCTCCACGGCGAGACCGGCGGTGCCGGCGATACCGACAGCCGAGTACTCGTCCGCGGGGAAGACCTTCTCCATGTCGCGCGAAGCGATCATGTTGCCCATCGTGGCCCGCCGGTCACCGGCGAGCACGACGCCGCCGGGGAACGTCACGGCCACGATGGTCGTGCCGTGCGGCGCTTCGAAGGCGCCCTGCACGGCCGGCAGCTGCCGGTTGCCCGGGAGCATCTCCGGCTGGTGCTCGCCGAGGAAGTCCACGAAGGACGAGGAACCGGGCGTCAGGAAGGCAGCTGGTAGACGCCCGTTGCTACGAGGATTGGCTTCCACGAGTTTCCTCCCAGATATGCGATGGCCCGACTCGATGCGTCGGGATCATCCCCCAACTTGCCGATGGCCGAATTGCAGTTGAAGCAGAGTACGCCTCGGACCCTACCCGTCCGGTGGCAATGATCCACATGAGTGGCCGGCTCGGTCGGAGCGCTGCTCCGGGAGCGGAGCAGGCACGCGGACGAGCACCGTCGCGCCGCGTGCCTGCCTGCCGTTCAGCTCCCTCAGCCCGCCCACCCGCCTTCGATGCGAAGGTAGATCGACCTACTGGCCGCCCTTTTGAACGAAGGACCGCACGAAGTCCTCTGCATTCTCCTCGAGGACATCGTCAATCTCGTCCAGAACCGAGTCGACATCCTCGCTCAGCTTCTCCTGGCGCTCCGCCAGATCCTCGGAGCCCTGTGCATCCTGCACCTGCTCCTCGGTCTCCTCGGTGGAACGCGTGGCCTTCTGCTGTCCGCCGCCGGTGTCCTTGGTCGCCATGTCCCTCACCCCGCTCGGTGTCGACGTTCGCCGTTCTTGATCAGACCCTACGCCGAGGGTCCGACATCGGCCCCGCAGTTACTTCAACGTGCGAGACCTACCCCTGTGATTCCCACAAGAGGCATGTTCAGCCGCCCGAAAGCACCCGCACCAGGTCTTCCGCGGTCCTGCACCTGTCCAGGAGCTCCTTGACGTGATTACGCGTTCCGCGTAGCGGTTCCAGGGTTGGGACGCGCTGCAGGGAATCACGGCCGGGCAGGTCGAAGATGACGGAGTCCCAGGAGGCCGCGGCGACGTCGTCGGCGTACTGCTCCAGGCAGCGGCCGCGGAAGTACGCCCGGGTGTCCTCCGGGGGCTTGGTCTCGGCGCGCTCCACATCGGCCTCGTCGAGCAGCCGCTTCATCTTGCCGCGTGCCACGAGGCGGTTGTAGAGGCCCTTCTCGGGCCGTACGTCGGCGTACTGGAGGTCCACGAGGTGCAGGCGCGCCGCGTCCCAGTCGAGGCTGTCACGGCGCCGGTAGCCCTCCATCAGCTCGCGCTTGGCGATCCAGTCGAGCTCGCCGGAGAGGCTCATCGGGTCGTTCTCGAGCCGGTTGAGGGTGTCCTCCCAGCGCACGAGGACGTCCTTGGTCTGCTCGTCCGCGTCCGCCCCGAAGCGCTCCTCGACGTACTTGCGGGCGAGCTCGAAGTACTCCATCTGCAGCTGTACGGCGGTCAGGGTGCGCCCGCTGCGCAGCGTGACGAGGCGCTTCAGGGTGGGGTCGTGGGAGACCTGGTGGAGGGTGCGGACGGGCTGGTCGACGGCGAGGTCCACGGCGATGAAGTTGTCCTCGATCATGGAGAGGACGAGGGCGGTGGTGCCCAGCTTCAGGTAGGTGGAGATCTCGGAGAGGTTGGCGTCGCCGATGATGACGTGGAGGCGGCGGTATTTCTCGGCGTCGGCGTGTGGCTCGTCGCGGGTGTTGATGATGGGGCGCTTGAGGGTGGTTTCGAGGCCGACTTCGACTTCGAAGTAGTCGGCGCGCTGGCTGATCTGGAAGCCGTGTTCGTGGCCGTCCTGGCCGATGCCGACGCGGCCGGCGCCGGTGACGACTTGGCGGGAGACGAAGAACGGCGTGAGGTGGCGCACGATGTCCGAGAAGGGGGTTTCCCGCTTCATCAGGTAGTTCTCGTGTGTGCCGTAGGACGCGCCTTTGTTGTCGGTGTTGTTCTTGTAGAGGTGAATGGGCTGGGCGCCGGGCAGGTTGGCGGCGCGTTCGGCGGCTTCGGCCATGATGCGTTCGCCGGCCTTGTCCCAGAGGACGGCGTCGCGGGGGTTGGTGACCTCCGGGGCGCTGTACTCGGGGTGTGCGTGGTCGACGTAGAGGCGTGCGCCGTTGGTGAGGATGACGTTGGCGAGGCCGATGTCCTCGTCGGTGAGCTGGCTGGAGTCGGCGGCTTCCCGGGCGAGGTCGAAGCCTCGCGCGTCGCGCAGCGGGTTCTCCTCCTCGAAGTCCCAGCGGGCGCGGCGCGCCCGGTGCATCGCCGCCGCGTAGGCGTTGACGATCTGGGACGAGGTGAGCATGGCATTGGCGTTGGGGTGTCCGGGCACGGAGATGCCGTACTCGGTCTCGATGCCCATTACTCGCCGTACGGTCATGCGGCCCTCCTTGCCCGGCGGCGCTCCCTTGTGGGCGCGGCGCTCAAGTACCGCTTGTCTTCCGGTGCGTGTGCGGTGCCCGTCCCCGCACTGCGCGACTCGGCGGTACCGAAGAGCCTAGAGCGGCTTTGCGCTGGTGGGGAGATCAATTGCGTCATTGCCTGTGCTGCGAAGGTGAGTTGGCGGTGGCCTGGAAAGCAGTCGGCTGCGGGTACCCGGATTCGGGCACCCGCAGCCGCCCTGCTTTTTACAGGTACTGACCGGTGTTGGCCACCGTGTCGATGGAGCGTCCGGTGTCCGCGCCCTGCTTTCCGGTGACGAGCGTACGGATGTAGACGATCCGTTCGCCCTTCTTGCCGGAGATGCGGGCCCAGTCGTCGGGGTTGGTGGTGTTGGGGAGGTCCTCGTTCTCCTTGAACTCGTCCACGCAGGCCTGGAGGAGGTGGGAGACGCGGAGGCCCTTCTGGTTGGCGTCGAGGAAGTCCTTGATCGCCATCTTCTTGGCGCGGCCGACGATGTTTTCGATCATGGCGCCGGAGTTGAAGTCCTTGAAGTAGAGGACTTCCTTGTCGCCGTTGGCGTACGTGACTTCGAGGAAGCGGTTCTCCTCGGATTCCGCGTACATCTGCTCGACGGCGGTCTGGATCATTCCCTGGACTGTGCTGCCCTTGTCGCCGCCGTGTTCGCCGAGGTCGTCGGCGTGCAGGGGGAGCCGCTCGGTCAGGTACTTGCCGAAGATGTCCTTGGCGGCCTGCGCGTCGGGACGCTCGATCTTGATCTTCACGTCGAGTCGGCCGGGGCGGAGGATGGCGGGGTCGATCATGTCCTCGCGGTTGGAGGCGCCGATCACGACCACGTTCTCCAGGCCTTCCACGCCGTCGATCTCGGCGAGGAGCTGGGGGACGATGGTGTTCTCCACGTCCGAGCTGACGCCGGATCCGCGGGTGCGGAACAGGGACTCCATCTCGTCGAAGAAGACGATGACGGGGGTGCCTTCGCTGGCCTTCTCGCGTGCACGCTGGAAGACGAGGCGGATCTGCCGCTCGGTCTCGCCGACGTACTTGTTGAGGAGCTCGGGGCCCTTGATGTTGAGGAAGAAGGATTTGCCCTGGGCTTGTCCGGTGACTTCGGCGACCTTCTTGGCAAGGGAGTTGGCGACTGCCTTGGCGATGAGGGTCTTCCCGCAGCCGGGCGGGCCGTAGAGCAGGACGCCCTTGGGCGGGCGCAGTTCGTGCTCGCGGAACAGGTCCGGGTAGAGGTAGGGGAGCTCGACCGCGTCGCGGATCATTTCGATCTGGTTGCCCAGGCCGCCGATCTGCTCGTAGCCGATGTCCGGGACCTCTTCGAGGACGAGTTCCTCGACCTCGCTCTTGGGCACGACTTCGTAGACGTATCCGGAGCGTGGTTCGAGCAGGAGGGCGTCGCCGGGGCGGATCACCTGGTCGAGCAGGGGCTCGGCGAGGCGGACCACGCGCTCTTCGTCGGTGTGGCCCTGCACGAGGGCGCGCTCGCCGTCCTCGAGGATCTCCTTGAGGGTGACGATGTCGCCGACGCTCTCGAATTCCATGGCCTCGACCACGTTGAGCGCTTCGTTGAGCATCAGTTCCTGGCCGCGGCGCAGATCGTCCAGATCCACGCTCGGGCTCACGTTCACCCGCAGCTTGCGGCCGCCGGTGAAGATGTCCGCCGTGCCGTCCTCGTTGGCGCTGAGGAAGACTCCGAAGCCGGCCGGTGGCTGTGCGAGCCGGTCGACTTCTTCTTTGAGGGCCACGATCTGGTCGCGGGCCTCACGGAGGGTGTTCGCGAGCCGTTCGTTCTGTGCGGAGACTCCGGCCAGACTGGTCTGCAGCTCGACGATCCGCTCTTCGAGAATCCTCGTATGACGCGGAGAGTCGGCGAGCTTGCGGCGCAGGACGGCGATCTCCTGCTCGAGATAGGCAATCTGACCGGCCGGGTCATCGGACCCGCGAGCCGGGCGGATGCCGCGGTTCATGTCGTCGTCGTGGGCTGCCACGGTCCTCACCTCCTCCAGGGGGAGCTGGACGCTTCCTGACCCTACCTGGGCAGGTACTGATTGAAACCCCTAGATCACAAAGACGTCCGGGGTGTGTCTGATCTTCACCCTTGCGTTCTCCCTTGCGCCAGGTAAATACCCACCGAACAACATCGAAAAGCGAGCGGTTGTATCGTCGAAACGTTCAACACCCGTCAGGCCTGGCCTGACTTGCACCGTGTTGGGCCGCTCGACAAGGGAAATGGCAGGAGACATGACCGTGACGCACGAGGCCCCCTCCACCGACGGCGGAGAGGAGCTCGAGGTCTGGATCGACCAGGACCTCTGCACCGGCGACGGCATCTGTGCGCAGTACGCGCCCGAGGTCTTCGAGCTCGACATCGACGGGCTCGCGTATGTGAAGGACGGCGAGGACGAGCTGCTGCAGTCACCCGGCGCCACAACGCGTGTGCCGTTGCCTCTGATCCGTGATGTCGCCGACTCCGCGAAGGAGTGTCCGGGCGACTGCATTCATGTACGGCGCATTTCGGACAAGGTCGAGGTCTACGGACCGGACGCGGAGTAGCCGCGAGGCTTCTGAGCGTGACGAAAAGGCCCGCATCCGCCGGATATCGGCGGTGCGGGCCTTCATTTTCGGCCGTTTTGCGGGGGTGGCGTCAGACGCCGACCGCGGCGCTCTGCTCGGAGCGGACGAACGTGCTGCCCTCCCAGCGCCACTTGGCCTTCTCGGTCACGTCGGGGCAGCAGCGCGCCACCGCGTCGGACGAGTAGCCGAGGAGCGTGGCCGTGACGACACCGTTGGTGACCGCGAAGTCCGTGACGCTCATCCGGTCCTTCGGGTCGACCAGCGTCGCGACCACTCGGGGCTTGCCGCCGTCGGGCGCGTGGATCACGTAGACGCCGCTCGGCGGGGTGCCGGAGCCGGCCGCGCAGCGGGCCACGGCGACCGTCTCGGGTCTGCCGTCGCCGTCGAGGTCGCCGGAGGCCCGCTTCTGGATCCGGGGCGCCTCGCCCGCGCAGTCCATCGGGATGTGCGCCGCGGCGGGGTCGGGGGCCGCCTGGGCGGTCACGGGCGGCGGTCCTGGCTGCGCGGCGGTGGCGTCGTCGGGCTGGACGAACGAGGACCCGGCGACGACCGCGGCGAGCGCCGCGGCGGTGGCGAGCCAGTGCATGGGTCGGGTGGTCGTGTGGGCGAGCTCCGGAACGGCGGAGTGCTGCACTAGGAGTGTCTCCTGTGAGGGCTGTGCCGGTGGGGGTGTCCGGCATGGTGTCACACCTCACAGAGCTGCGGAACGCCGGGGTGCGCCGTCTCCGCGTAAAGGCTCGGTCAATACGTCGGCGCCGCCCCCGAGTTCCGTTTCCTTGACGGGAACTCGGCGGCGGCGCCGTTGCGTTGGGCCTTGCGTGGGCCGGTGACGGTGCGGCTCAGCGGCCGCGGGCACCGCCCTCGGCGTTCGGACCGTCGTAGTCCTCACCGTAGGCGCCCTTGGCGGGGCGGCGGCGGCGCATGGGCGGCTCGACGCCGTCCGCGAGGCGGCGGGCGGTGAGCAGGAAGCCGGTGTGGCCGATCATCCGGTGGTCGGGGCGGACGGCGAGGCCCTCCACGTGCCAGTTGCGGATCATCGTCTCCCAGGAAGTCGGCTCGTTGAAGCAGCCGATCTCGCGGATGGATTCGACGGTGCGGGCGAGCTGCGTGGTGGTGGCCACGTAGCAGCAGAGGATGCCGCCGGGGACGAGCGCCTTCTTGACGACGTCGAGGCATTCCCACGGGGCGAGCATGTCGAGGATGACGCGGTCGACGTCGGTGTCGGACAGGTTGTCCTGGAGGTCGCCGACCGTGAGCTGCCAGGCGGGGTGCGGGCCGCCGAAGTAGCGCTCCACATTGCCCTTGGCGATCTCGGCGAAGTCCTCGCGGCGCTCGTACGAGTGCAGCATGCCCTCGTCGCCGATGGCGCGCAGCAGGAAGCTGCTGAGGGAGCCGGAGCCCACGCCCGCCTCCACGACGCGTGCGCCGGGGAAGATGTCGGCGAAGGCCAGGATCTGCCCCGCGTCCTTGGGGTAGACCACGGCGGCGCCGCGGGGCATGGACAGGACATAGTCGGGGAGCAGGGGGCGCAGCGCGAGGTAGGCCACGTTGCCAGTGGTGCGGACAACGCTGCCCTCGGGAGCGCCGATCAGCTCGTCGTGCGGGAAGGAACCCTTGTGGGTGTGGAAGTTCTTTCCCTCTTCGAGCGTGAACGTGTAGTGGCGGCCCTTGGGGTCGGTCAGCTGTACCTGGTCCCCGACCTTGAAGGGCCCGCGTCGGCGGGCGGCACCGGTCGGTTCGGACATGTGAACAGCCTACCGGCCGCGGCGGGGCCCGCTCGCCACCGCCCGCGGCCTCCTGCGGCGCTCAGCCGGAGCGGTCCATCGCCTTCACGAAGGCCCGCTCGACGTCCGAGGTGGACAGGACTCCGAAGATCTGTCCGGTGTCCTCGACGACGAGGTACTCGGTGGCCGGGGTGGCCCGCAGGGTGTCGAGGAGTTCCTCGCCGGAGAGCTCCGCGGAAACCTTCATGCCGTCCGTGAGGTCCTGGGCGAGACCGCTGACGGCGACCCAGGGGCGGCGGTGCTCGGGGACGCCGACGATGGCCGCTTCGCGGACGACGGCGACCGGGTCGCCCTGCCCGTCGACCACGACGAGCGCGCGGGCGCCCGCCTCGTTGGCACGGCGCAGGGCCTCCGAGAGCGGCGTGGCCGACTCGACGGGGACGGCGCGGCGGGTGAGCGTACGGGCGCGCAGTCCCGGCAGGCGCTCGCGGAGCCGGGCCATGCGCAGGCTGTTGCCGGCGCCGGTCCAGATGATCGCGGCGAGGATCGCGGCGAGCAGGGCGTCCATGACCGTGTCCACGCCGACGGAGTCGGTGGCCTCGGCGCCGAGCACCCCGGACTGGGTGAGCAGCGGCAGGCCGATCAGTACGGAGACGGCGAGCGCGCGGCCGACCCAGGCGGCGGCGACGGTCCCGCTCATCGGCTTGCCGGTGATCGCCCAGACGACGGCGCGCAGCATCCGGCCGCCGTCGAGGGGAAGGCCGGGCAGCAGGTTGAAGGCGGCCACGATCAGGTTGGAGATCATCAGGCCGGCCATCAGGACACCGGGGACGGTGCCGGGCTCGACGGCCTGCATGCCTCCGTAGAAGACGGCGGCGAGGACGAGGGAGAGAAGGGGTCCGACGAAGGCGAGCACGAACTCGCGGCCCGGGGTCTCCGACTCCTTCTCGATCTCCGAGACACCGCCGAAGAACTGCAGCTGGATCTTGCGCACCGGGAGCTTGAAGCGGATCGCGGCCACGGTGTGCGCGAGTTCGTGGACGAGGACCGAGCCGTAGAAGGCTACGGCGAAGAAGAGGGAGACCAGGTAGCGGGCGCCGCCGAGTTCGGGCAGCACGCGGTCGAGCTGGTTGCCGAACACCCAGGTGATCAGTGCGGCGACGAGGAACCAGCTGGGTGCCACGTAGATCGGCACGCCGAAGATCCGGCCCATCAGGAGCCCGCCGCCGGGCGCCTTCTTCTCCTGCTCGCCGCCACCGGACTGCTCCGCACCGCCCGCGGGGGCCGGGGTGTCGGCGGCGTGGTGCGCGAGGGCGCGGACGGGGGCGGCGCGTTCGGGGCTCGGCAGTGCGGCGGCTTCAGCCGCGTCCGCCGCGTTCGCCTCTTCCTCTTCTTTCCCGCGCGCGGAGTCAGCCTTCGCTTCGGGCTCGGCGCGCTCGTCCTTCTCCGCGGAGGCCTCGTGCTCCACGGGGGCCTCATGCCCTTCGCGTACGAGTGCGGCCTCGGCGTCTGCTGCGGGCGCGGCACTCCCGTCACGTACGGGCGCGGCCTCATCGCGGGCCGCTTCCTCGCGTGCAGGCGTGTCGCCGTCCTCGCGGGCAGGCCGCGGCACAGGTCGTTCCGGCGTCGGGTCGTCGTCCCCGCCGCCGGTGTGCGGCAGTCCGCTCGTGCCGCTCTCGTCCACTGTGCGCCCCTTCAGTCCCCGTCGTGCCCGTGGTCGGTCGTGCCCCGTGGCCGGCGTCCGTGCTGCGTCCCGCACCCGTGTCCCCTGGGCTCCCGGCCGGCTCGACGGCCGTCTGCCGACGGGGCGTTGTGCGTGCGTACTCTCTCACGATCATGCAGTGCCGCACGGTCTGCCGTCGATGGTATGCGTCCGTTGTCAGTCGCGGGCCGTAGGGTCTTCTCCATGGACAACAGCACCGAGGCCGGCGGGCGCGAGGCGGCACCGCCCGTGTCGCTCTCGCCGTCGCGCGCGAGCGACTTCATGCAGTGCCCGCTGCTCTACCGCTTCCGGGTCATCGACAAGCTGCCCGAGAAGCCGAGCCCCGCCGCCACCCGCGGCACCTTGGTGCACGCCGTCCTGGAGCGCCTCTTCGACGCGCCCGCCGCCGAGCGCACCGCGCCGCGCGCCAAGTCCCTGATCCCGGGGCAGTGGGACCGGCTGCGGGAGTCCAAGCCCGAGCTGTCGGACCTGTTCAAGGATTCCGACGAGCAGAGCGCCGGCGAGCAGCTCGCGCAGTGGCTGACCGAGGCGGAGGCGCTCGTCGAGCGCTGGTTCACGCTGGAGGACCCCACGCGCCTGGAGCCGGCCGAGCGGGAGCTGTTCGTCGAGGCGAGCCTCGATTCGGGTCTGAAGCTGCGCGGGATCATCGACCGCGTGGATGTCGCGCCCACCGGTGAGGTGCGGATCGTCGACTACAAGACGGGCAAGGCGCCGCGTGCGGAGTACGCGGACGGTGCGCTCTTCCAGATGAAGTTCTACGCGCTCGTCGTGTGGCGTCTGAAGGGCGTCATCCCGCGGCGGCTGCAGCTCGTCTATCTCGGCAGCGGCGATGTGCTGACGTACGACCCGGTCATGGCCGATCTGGAACGTGTGGAGCGCAAGCTGCACGCGTTGTGGGAGGCGATCCGTGAGGCCACGGAGACCGGTGAGTGGCGGCCGCGCCCCACGAAGCTGTGCGGCTGGTGCGACCACCAGGCGGTCTGTCCTGAATTCGGGGGCACTCCCCCGCCGTATCCCCTGCACATCAGGGCGCCGCGTCCCGCGGGCGATGCGCAGGGCACAATGGGGCCGGTCTAGTCCTTACCGGAAGGTCGGGGCGGCGCCGAGCGAAGGAGATATGCCGTGGCGATCCGCGTCCTGCTGGTCGACGACCAGCCTCTGCTGCGCACCGGGTTCCGGATGATCCTGGAGGCCGAGCAGGATCTCGCGGTCGTCGGCGAGGCCGGGGACGGTCTGCAGGCGCTCGACCAGGTGCGCGCGCTCCAGCCCGACGTGGTCCTGATGGACATCCGGATGCCGCGGATGGACGGCGTCGAGGCGACCCGGCAGATCACGGGCCCCGAGCGGGACGGCCCGGCGAAGGTCCTGGTGCTGACCACCTTCGATCTGGACGAGTACGTGGTGGAGGCGCTCAAGGCGGGCGCGAGCGGCTTCCTCCTGAAGGACGCCCCCGCCCATGAGCTGGTGCAGGCGATCCGGGTGGTCGCAGCAGGCGAGGCGATGCTCGCGCCGAGCATCACGCGCCGGCTGCTCGACAAGTACTCCGCCCATCTGCCGTCCGGCGAGGAGCCGGTCCCGGACACGCTGAACACGCTGACCGAGCGCGAGGTCGAGGTCCTCAAGCTGGTGGCGCGCGGTCTTTCCAATGCGGAGATCGCCGCCGATCTGTTCGTCAGTGAGACCACGGTGAAGACGCACGTCGGCCATGTGCTGACCAAGCTGGGCCTGCGGGACCGCGTGCAGGCCGCGGTCTATGCGTACGAGAGCGGTCTGGTCCGGCCCGGCGCGCAGTAGCCGAGCCCCGCGGACAGCCGAGCCCCGCAACGTACGAGAAGGGCCGCCCCCGGAAGCCGGGAGCGGCCCTTCTCGCTGTCCTGTGCGGGCCGTCAGCCCTTCTGGAGCTCCCAGAAGCGGAAGACGGTCGAGGAGTCGAGGCACCATTCGACGCCGGAGATCTCCTCACCGACGACGGCGTACTGCTTGCCCTGCCACAGCGGGATGATCGGCAGCTCGTCGGCGACGAGGTCCTGCAGCTCGGCGAACTGGTCCTGGGTCGCGGTCCGGTCGGTCTGCGCGGCCGTGCCCGGGACGATGGTGCCGGTGATCGTCTCGTTGGTGTAGTTGTTCATCAGGACGTTGTCCTTGCCGAAGAACGGCTGCGTGAAGTTCTCCGGGTCCGGATAGTCCGGGACCCAGCCCTTCACGTACACGCCGTACTTGCCGGCCTCGACGTCCTTCTCGTACTGCTCGAACGGCACCGACTTGACGTCGGCCTCGAACAGACCGCTGTCGTTGAGCTGCTTGGCGATGGCCTTGAACTCCTGGACGGTGGCCGGGCCGTAGCGCGCGGGCGTCGCCCACAGCGTCAGCTTGACCTTGCCCGTGATGCCCTCGCTGCGCAGCGCCTGCTGCGCCTTGGCGCGCTGCGGGGTGCCGCCGTACGTGTCGAAGAACGGCGTCGTGTGGCCCTCGATGCCGGCCGGGATGATCGAGTACAGCGCCGAAGCGGTCTGCGCGTGCACCTCGGTGACGAGCTTCTCGCGGTCGATGAGGTACGCCATCGCCTTGCGGACGCCGAGCTTGCCGACGACCGGGTCCTTCATGTTGAGGACCAGGTGCTGGACCTCGGCGCTGGTGCCCTCGACGACCTCGGCCTTCTGACCGGCATCGGTGCCGGCCTCGAGGTCGGCGATGTCGTCGGCCGACAGACCGCGGTACGCGATGTCGATGTCGCCGGCGAGCATGGCGTCCTTCAGCTTCGCGCGGTCGTCGTGGAAGAAGCGGAGGGTGACGCCCGGGTTCTTGGGCTCGGCGGTGCCCTTGTAGGAGTCGCTGGCCTTGAACACGGCCTGGTCCTCGCCGTACGACTCCAGGGTGTAGGCGCCGGAGCCGACGGCCTTGCTGTCGTCGCGCAGCTTGTCGGCGGGGTACTCGCGGTGGTCCACGATCGAGCCGGCGCCGGAGGCGATCTTGCTGGGGAAGGTCGCGTCGGGGACCTTCAGATGGAAGACGACGGTCTTGGCGTCGGGCGTGGTGATCCGGTCGAGCGAGCTGAACATGACCGCGGGGCCGTTCTCGTCGTCGATCTTGATCGTCCGGTCGAATGAGTACTTGACGTCCTTCGAGGTCAGCTCGTTGCCGTTGCTGAACTTCAGCCCGTCCTGCAGCTTGCAGGTGAGCTCCTTGGTCACGCTGTCCGTGAACTCGCAGGACTTCGCGGCCTCGGGCTCCGGCTCGGTGCTGCCCTTGGGGAAGGAGAGCAGCGACTGGAAGACGTTGTTGAACAGCAGCCAGGAGCCCGGGTCGTAGCCGGACGCCGGGTCGGTGGCGGCCACGTCGTCGGACATGCCGACCACGATCGCGCCGTCCTCGCCGCCGGCGGCGCCCTGCTCCGTACCGCACCCGGTCAGCAGCCCGGCGGCGAGGCCCGCCGCGACGAGAGGTGCAGGCCAGGACTTACGTAGGTTCACTGGATCCCCGAAGGTGTGGTTGTGCTGGGCACGCCCGCGTGCGGGCGTGCCCGATGGTCGGCCGTGGGTGGGACGGGCCCGGCGTCACTCGCCGATGCCGCGCCCGAGCTCCCAGAGCAGCATGTTGGACGACGAGTTGAGCACCCACTCGACGCCGGTGATGTCGTCGCGCGCGGCGACGTAGGTCTTGCCCTGCCACAGCGGGAGGATCGGCACGTCCTCGGCGACGATGTCCTGGATCCGCTTCAGGGAGTCGGCGGCGGCGAGCCGGTCGGCCTCCTGGCGGGACTGCGGGATCAGCGTGTTGATGATCGTGTCATTGCTGTACGGCGAGTTGAGGAAGTTGCCCTCGCCGACGAACGGCGCGATGAAGTTGTCGGCGTCCGGGAAGTCGGGGAACCAGCCCATGCCGTACGCGGAGTACTTGCCCGCGAGCTCGGCCGGCAGGTACGTCTTCCACGGCTTGCCCTTGATGTCGACGTCGAACAGACCGCTCTCGTTGAGCTGGTCGCGCAGGACCTCGAACTCCTTCTTGGTGACCGCACCGTAGTGGTCGGTCGTGTAGTTCAGCGTGAACTTGACCGGGGTCTTCACACCGGCCTTGTTCAGGAGCGCCGCCGCCTTCTCCTTGCTCGGATCGCGGTACTTGTTGGAGAAGGAGTTGGTGTGCCCCGTGATGCTGCTGGGCACCAGCGAGTACAGCTCCTGGGCGCTGGGACCGTAGACCTCGGAGACGAGCGCGCTGCGGTCGACGACCTGCGCGACGGCCTGGCGAACGGCCTTCTCCTCGGTGACCGGGGCGTCGGTGTCGAATCCGAGATAGCGGATTTCCAGACCCGGCATCTCGACGAGCTCGATGCCGTCGTAGTCCTTCTCCGTGAAGTCCTTGATCTGCTCGGGCTCGATGGTGCGGCCCATCACATCGATGTCGCCGTCCTTGAGGGCCGTGCTCATCGACCCGGCGGACGCGAAGTTCCGCATTTCGATCTTGTCGTTCTTCAGCTCCAGCGAACCCTTGTAGTTGGGGTTCTTGGAGAAGACCGACTTGACGACTTCCTCGCCGCCGTCGACCTGCTTGGTCTCGATCTCGACGGTGTACGGACCCGAGGCGTCGACCTGGAATCCGGCGCGCAGCTTGCCCTTCTCGTACGAGTCGGGGTTGACGATGCCCGCGGCGGGGGTGGCCAGCTTCTGCGGGAAGGTCGCGTCGGAGGCGTTCAGGTGGAAGACCACCTTGTCGTCGCCGACGGTCTCGACGGTGTCGATGCCCGAGAGGAGATCGGCGACACCGGAGTTCTCGTCCTTGGGCAGCTTGTCGCCGAGGTGGCGCACGCGCTCGATGGAGAACTTCACGTCCTTCGCGGTGAGGTCGTCACCGTTGGAGAACTTCAGTCCGCTGCGCAGCGTGCACTCGTAGCGCTTGTTCATGTTGTCGCTGAAGCGGCAGCTCTCCGCGGCCTCGGGCTCCGGGCTGCCGCCGCCGCGCGGCAGCATGACCAGCGTCTGCACGGTCTGGCGCAGGACGTTCCACGAACCGGCGTCGTAGGAGTACGCGGGGTCGAACGGCGCGGGGACCTTGGAGGTGGTCGCGAATGCGTCAGTGGTGCCGATCACGATCGCGTCGTCGCTGTCGCCGCCGCCGTCGCTGCCACCACAGGCGGCCAGAACAGGGGCGAGCAGGCCGACGGCGACCGCCGGCACCAGTGTCTTGCGATTCATGCGCGAAGTACTCCAACGATTGATCCCCTGCATCCTCGCCGAGGGGTGAGTGCGGGGAGCAAGGAAGTTATGACGGTGTTCCGAGGGTTCTCGCGATGACATTAGTGCGCGGCGTCAGGTCAGTTGCAGTGGGCCGGAGTTGGGGCGTAATCACACAGCGGGAGCGGATGCGGACACAACGAAATCCGAAGCGTGGAAGGATTCGCGCAAGGGTCCACCAATCGGGACACATCGCCACCGCCCGGAGCGGGTGATCGTCGCATTCAGCACACGCGGGGCCGTCTGTCGACGGGCGCACACGTGATAAACATCACGTACTCAACTCGATTACGGCACACGGGAATTACCGGCCATGGGTGACGGAAAATGCACACGTCAATGCGCTGTGTTTACCGCGCATTGACGGTGCCACGCTCGGTGAACGTGCGGTGCATTCCCGTAATCGGGCCGCCGCTAATCGGTGGGAGAGCTTCCGCTCTGTTGCTGGCCCCGCGCAGTGGCCGGTTCGGCGCCCGGTTCAGTGGCCGACGAGGGCGCGGAGAAACGGCAGGTCGACTTCCTCCAGCGAGGAGACGACGGTACGGCGCGGGGCGGGCGCGATCGGTGCCACCGAGGGGACCGCGACGACCTGGCAGCCCGCGGCCTCGGCTGCGGCGACCCCGGTCGCGGTGTCCTCGACGACGGCGCAGCGCCCGGGGTCCACACCGAGCCGGGCCGCGGCGTGCAGATACGGGTCGGGGTGCGGCTTGGTGCGCTGCACCTCGTCACCGGCGACGGTGAGCGCGAAGTGGTGGCGGCCGAGGGAGTCGAGGACGCGGTCGATGATGCGGCGGTGCGAGGCGGACACGAGGGCCGTGGGCACCTCGTGCGCGGCGAGTTCGGCCAGGAGGCGGGCCGCGCCGGGCATCAGCGGCAGGGTGCGGTTGATGCGGTCCTCGAAGCCGTCGTTGAGCAGCACGGTCAGCTCGGGCAGCGTGATGTCCGCACCGGTGGCCTCGATCAGGAAGCCGGCGCTGCGGCTCATCGGTCCGCCCACGACGACGTCGCGCCAGGAGTCGTCGAGCGCGTGGCCCAACTGGGCGAAGACCTCGACCTCGGCGTCCCACCAGAAGCCCTCGGTGTCGACGAGGGTGCCGTCCATGTCGAGGAGGACGGCCTGCAGGTTGCTCTGCGCCGTCCGGGTACCGACTGCGGGGACCGTACTGGTCATCCGGCAACACCTCCGTAAGGGACGAGAAGGCCGGTCGCCTGGACCCGCGGGAGAACCCGCCGGTGAAGGCGACCGGCCTGCACTGGACCGACCAGTGTACGTCTCGCATGCGCGAAGCGCGCGGGAGATCTTTTCGGGGCGCGTCCCCGTGTACCCCTTGTGCCCTGGGTGTACCCCGTACGCCCTAGCGCGCGTTGAAGTACTTCGCCTCCGGGTGGTGGATGACGATGGCGTCCGTGGACTGCTCGGGGTGGAGCTGGAACTCCTCGCTCAGGTGGACGCCGATCCGCTCGGGCTGGAGCAGTTCGGCGATCTTCGCGCGGTCCTCCAGGTCGGGGCAGGCTCCGTAGCCGAGGGAGAAGCGGGCGCCCCGGTACTTCAGGGCGAACATGTCCTCCATCGCGGCCGGGTCCTCGCCGGCGTAGCCGAGCTCGGAGCGGACGCGGGCGTGCCAGTACTCGGCGAGGGCCTCGGCCAACTGCACGGACAGGCCGTGCAGTTCGAGGTAGTCACGGTAGGAGTTGGACTCGAAGAGCTCGGCCGTGGCCTCACCGATCCGCGAACCGACCGTGACGACCTGCAGCCCCACCACGTCGACCTCGCCGGACTCCTCCGGGCGGAAGAAGTCAGCGAGGCACAGCCGGCGGCCGCGGCGCTGGCGCGGGAAGGTGAAGCGGGTGCGCTCGTTGCCCTGCTCGTCGAGGATGATCAGGTCCTCGTCCTTGGAGACGCAGGGGAAGTAGCCGTGCACGACGGCCGCTTCCAGCAGGTTCCTGGTGTGCAGCTCGTCCAGCCAGCCGCGCAGCCGCGGACGGCCCTCGGTCTCGACGAGCTCCTCGTACGTGGGCCCGTCGCCCTTGCGGTTCTGCTTGAGACCCCACTGGCCCTTGAACAGCGCGCCCTCGTCCAGCCATGACGCGTACTCCTTGAGCTGGATGCCCTTGATCACCCGGGTGCCCCAGAACGGCGGCGTGGGGACCGGGTTGTCGACGGCGACGTCCGAGCGGCCCTGCGGCTCGTCCTCGGCGCGCTCGGCGACCTGGACTCCGCTTGCCTTGACCCGGCGCTGCTTGAGCTCGGGAAGGACCGCGCCCGGCACACCGCGCTTGACGCCGATCAGGGCGTCCATCAGACGCAGGCCCTCGAACGCGTCGCGGGCGTAGCGGACTTCGCCCTCGTAGATCTCGTGCAGGTCCTGCTCCACGTAGGCGCGGGTCAGGGCCGCTCCGCCGAGGATGACGGGATAGTCGGCCGCCATCTTGCGCTGGTTCAGCTCCTCCAGGTTCTCCTTCATGATCACTGTGGACTTGACCAGGAGACCGGACATGCCGATCACATCGGCCTTGTGCTCCTGGGCGGCGTCCAGGATCGCGGAGACCGGCTGCTTGATGCCGAGGTTGACGACGTTGTAGCCGTTGTTGGACAGGATGATGTCGACGAGGTTCTTGCCGATGTCGTGGACGTCACCGCGGACCGTGGCCAGCACGATCGTGCCCTTGCCCTCGGCGTCCGACTTCTCCATGTGCGGCTCCAGGTAGGCCACCGCAGTCTTCATCACCTCGGCGGACTGGAGCACGAACGGCAGCTGCATCTGGCCGGAGCCGAACAGCTCGCCGACCACCTTCATGCCTTCGAGCAGGGTGTTGTTGACGATGTCGAGAGCCGGGGTGTCCGCGAGGGCCTCGTCGAGGTCGGCTTCCAGGCCGTTCTTCTCGCCGTCGATGATGCGGCGCTGCAGCCGCTCGTCCAGCGGAAGCGCGGCCAGCTCCTCGGCCTTGCCGGCCTTCAAGGACTTGGTGGTGGCGCCCTCGAAGAGCTCCATCAGCTTCTGCAGCGGGTCGTAGCCCTCTTCACGACGGTCGTGGATCAGGTCGAGCGCGACCTTGACCTGCTCGTCGTCGAACCGCGCGATCGGCAGGATCTTCGACGCGTGCACGATCGCCGAGTCGAGGCCCGCCTTCACACACTCGTCCAGGAACACCGAGTTGAGGAGGATACGGGCGGCCGGGTTCAGACCGAAGGAAATGTTCGACAGGCCCAGCGTGGTCTGCACGTCCGGGTGGCGGCGCTTGAGCTCACGGATCGCCTCGATCGTCGCGACGCCGTCCTTGCGCGACTCCTCCTGGCCGGTACAGATCGTGAAGGTCAGCGTGTCGATGAGGATGTCGGACTCAAGGATCCCGTAGTTGCCCGTCAGGTCCTCGATGAGACGGTGGGCGATGGCGACCTTGTGCTCGACCGTGCGGGCCTGGCCCTCCTCGTCGATGGTCAGCGCGATCAGCGCCGCGCCATGCTCGCGCGCGAGCCGGGTGACCTTCGCGAAGCGGGACTCCGGCCCGTCACCGTCCTCGTAGTTGACGGAGTTGATGACCGCGCGGCCGCCCAGGTGCTCCAACCCGGCCTGGATGACGTCGACTTCGGTGGAGTCGAGGACGATCGGCAGGGTGGAGGCGGTGGCGAAGCGGCCGGCCAGTTCGTGCATGTCGGCGACGCCGTCGCGGCCCACGTAGTCCACGCACAGGTCCAGCATGTGCGCGCCCTCGCGGATCTGGTCGCGCGCCATCTCCACACAGTCGTCCCAGCGGGCCTCCAGCATCGCCTCGCGGAACTTCTTCGAACCGTTGGCATTCGTCCGCTCACCGATCGCCATGTACGAGATGTCCTGGCGGAACGGCACGGTCTGGTAGAGCGAGGAGGCGCCCGGCTCGGGCTGCGGGTTGCGCTCGGGCGGCGTCATCTCCTGGACGCGCTCGACGACATGGCGCAGGTGCTCGGGCGTCGAGCCGCAGCAGCCGCCCACCAGCTGAAGACCGAAGTCGTTGACGAAGGTCTCCTGCGCGTCCGCCATCTCCGACGGAGTGAGCGGGAAGTAGGCGCCGTCCTTCGTGAGGATGGGCAGACCGGCGTTCGGCATGCACATGAGCGGCGTACGCGAATGCCGCGCCAGGTAGCGCAGGTGCTCGCTCATCTCGGCGGGACCGGTCGAGCAGTTGAGGCCGATGAGGTCGATGCCGAGCGGTTCGAGGGAGGTCAGCGCGGCGCCGATCTCGGAGCCGAGGAGCATCACGCCGGTGGTCTCGAAGGCGAGGGAGCAGATCAGGGGCACGTCGATGCCGAGTGCGTCCATCGCGCGGCGGGCGCCGATCAGGCCGGCCTTCGTCTGCAGGAGGTCCTGCGTGGTCTCCACGATCAGGGCGTCCGCGCCGCCGGCGAGGAGGCCCTCGGCGTTCTGCTGGTAGCCGTCGCGGATCGAGGTGTACGTGGTGTGGCCGAGCGTCGGCAGCTTCGTACCGGGGCCGATGGATCCGAGGACCCAGCGCTGGCGGCCGGTGGACGCGGTGAACTCGTCGGCGACCTCGCGGGCGATCCGCGCGCCGGACTCGGAGAGCTCGAAGATCCGGTCGGCGATCTCGTACTCGCTGGCGGCGGTGGCGTTGGCGCCGAAGGTGTTGGTCTCGACGCAGTCCACGCCGACCGCGAAGTACTCCTCGTGCACGGAGCGCACGATGTCGGGCCGCGTGAGGTTGAGGATCTCGTTGCAGCCCTCCAGTTGCTGGAAGTCCTCGAGCGTCGGGTCCTGCGCCTGCAGCATGGTCCCCATCGCCCCGTCGGCCACCACGACACGGGTGGCGAGTGCCTCTCGGAGGGCTGCGATACGGGCGCCGTGGTCGGCGGAGGTACCTACGGGCGGGGTCGGCAACGAGGCCATGAAGAGCTCCCTGTGTGCGACGGCTGTCGGCTTTGCGCCCTCCCGGTGGACGGCGCACCCGGCCAGGGTAGCCGGGACCAAGGTCCCGGGGTGAGGGGCGTCCAGGGGACGGGACAGGGGCGCGGGGGCGGTACGGTCCGCTCCGGGGCGTCGGGGACACACGCCGCAAGTGCGGTCGGATGGCGATACGAGTCGTCATCGGAGGGCACCGGCATTAGGACAAGGTTGGCAACGACCGATAGTGTTCAGCATTGTCGAACGACTTGGGAGGGCTGACCGGCGATGGCGAAGAACATCCAGTCGCTCGAGCGCGCGGCCGCGATGCTGCGGCTGCTCGCCGGCGGCGAGCGGCGCCTCGGCCTCTCCGACATCGCCTCCTCCCTCGGTCTGGCCAAGGGCACCGCGCACGGAATCCTGCGCACCCTGCAGGCGGAGGGCTTCGTCGAGCAGGACGCCCCGTCCGGGCGCTACCAGCTCGGCGCCGAGCTGCTCCGCCTCGGCAACAGCTACCTCGACATCCACGAGCTGCGCGCCCGCGCCCTCGTATGGACCGACGACCTGGCGCGCTCCAGCGGCGAGAGCGTCTATCTCGGCGTCCTGCACCAGCAGGGCGTCCTGATCGTGCACCACGTGTTCCGGCCCGACGAGTCCCGTCAGGTCCTGGAGGTCGGCGCGATGCACCCGCTGCACTCGACCGCGCTCGGCAAGGTGCTCACCGCGTACGACCCGGTGGCGCACAGCGAGGTGGTCGAGGCGGAGCGCAAGGAGTTCACGCCCCGCACGATCACGGGTCTCGCCGACTTCGAGACCGTGCTCGACCTGACGCGCGCCCGCGGCTGGGCCTCCGACACGGAGGAGACCTGGGAGGGCGTGGCCTCGGTGGCCGCGCCCATCCACGACCGGCGGCGGATGCCGGTCGGCGCGGTCGGCATCACCGGCGCCGTGGAGCGCGTGTGCGACGGCAACGGCGAGCTGCGCAGCGAGCTGGTCGCCGCGGTACGGGACTGCGCCCGTGCGGTGTCGCGGGACCTCGGCGCGGGCAGGTTCTGAGCACGCTCCGCTCACCTCTGCTGACGCACCGCCCCCATCGACCCCACCGTCACCTCCCGTCTTCACCGTCTCTCCCGTAACGATCGGGATTCCCGTCACAGAAGCCTTGACGGCATGTTCACCCGGGAACAAGACTTCCGTTCATCGGTCGGCATTGTCGAACACCTACCGGCAATACGGGGTAGGGTGTGACAACGCGGATCGAGCACCGCTCCCCAACTACCGGGGCTCTCCCGGTAATCACCTGGACGAAGGACAAAGGAGTCGCGGGTGTCCAGCTCCGATATCTTCATCGGCGAGACCATCGGTACCGCCGTGCTCATCCTGCTCGGCGGCGGTGTCTGTGCCGCCGTCACGCTCAAGCACTCCAAGGCCCGCAACGCCGGATGGCTCGCCATCACCTTCGGCTGGGGCTTCGCCGTGCTGACCGCCGCGTATCTCGCCGGCGGTGTCTCGGGCGCCCACCTCAACCCGGCCGTCACGATCGGCCTGGCGATAGAGGGCGGCACCGAGTGGGGCGACGTACCGCTCTATCTCTTCTCGCAGCTGATCGGCGCCATGATCGGTGCCGTCCTGGTGTGGATCACCTACTACGGGCAGTTCCAGGCCCACCTGACCGACCGCGAGATCGTCGGCGGTCCGGGTGCGCAGGACACGGTCAAGGCCGTCTCGAAGGACGCGCCCGGCCCGGTCCTCGGCATCTTCTCGACGGGTCCGGAGATCCGTAACGTCGCACAGAACCTCGCGACCGAGATCATCGCCACGGTCGTCCTGGTCCTCGCGATCCTCACCCAGGGCCTCAACAACGAGGGCAACGGCCTCGGAGTGCTCGGCGCCCTGATCACCTCGCTCGTCGTGGTCGGCATCGGCCTCTCGCTCGGCGGTCCCACCGGGTACGCCATCAACCCGGTCCGCGACCTCGGTCCGCGCATCGTGCACTCGCTGCTCCCGCTGCCCAACAAGGGCGGTTCGGACTGGTCGTACGCCTGGATCCCCGTCGCGGGTCCGCTGATCGGCGGCGCCATCGCGGGCGGTCTCTACAACATCGCCTTCGCCTGACCGACATAGAGAGCGGCAGGAACGACGCCGCACAGAGCCGCCGTACACAGACTTCTTGGAGCAACAAGTGACCGACTCGCACACCGCAGGCCCGTTCATCGCGGCCATCGACCAGGGCACCACGTCCAGCCGCTGCATCGTCTTCGACACCGACGGCCGGATCGTCTCCGTCGACCAGCGCGAGCACGAGCAGATCTTCCCGAAGCCCGGCTGGGTCGAGCACGACGCCAAGGAGATCTGGGCGAACGTCGAGAGCGTCGTCGCCGGCGCGATCACCAAGGCCGGGATCACCTCCGCCGACGTCAAGGCGATCGGCATCACCAACCAGCGTGAGACCACGCTGATGTGGGACAAGAACACCGGCGAGCCGGTGCACAACGCGATCGTGTGGCAGGACACCCGCACCGACGCGCTCTGCAAGGAGCTCGGCCGCAACGTCGGCCAGGACCGCTTCCGCCGCGAGACCGGTCTGCCGCTCGCGTCGTACTTCTCGGGCCCGAAGGTCCGCTGGCTGCTCGACAACGTCGAGGGTCTGCGCGAGCGCGCCGAGCGCGGCGACATCCTCTTCGGCACCATGGACTCGTGGGTCATCTGGAACCTCACGGGCGGTGTCGACGGCGGTGTGCACGTCACGGACGTCACCAACGCCTCGCGCACCATGCTGATGAACCTGCACGAGATGGCCTGGGACGAGCGCATCCTGCACTCGATGGACATCCCGGCCGCGGTCCTGCCCGAGATCCGCTCCTCCGCCGAGGTGTACGGGGTCGCCAAGGACGGCGTGCTCGCGGGTGTGCCGGTCGCCTCGGCGCTCGGTGACCAGCAGGCCGCGCTGTTCGGCCAGACCTGCTTCGCCGAGGGCGAGGCCAAGTCCACGTACGGCACCGGCACCTTCATGCTGATGAACACCGGCGACAAGCCGGTGAACTCGTACAACGGGCTGCTCACCACCGTCGGTTACCAGATCGGCGACAAGAAGCCGGTCTACGCCCTGGAAGGCTCCATCGCCGTCACCGGTTCGCTGGTGCAGTGGATGCGCGACCAGATGGGGCTGATCAACTCGGCCGCCGAGATCGAGACCCTCGCGTCGAGCGTCGAGGACAACGGCGGCGCGTACTTCGTGCCGGCCTTCTCCGGTCTGTTCGCCCCGTACTGGCGCTCCGACGCCCGCGGTGTGATCGCCGGCCTGACCCGGTACGTCACCAAGGCGCACATCGCCCGTGCCGTCCTGGAGGCCACCGCCTGGCAGACCCGCGAGATCACCGACGCCATGACGAAGGACTCCGGCGTCGAGCTGACCGCGCTCAAGGTCGACGGCGGCATGACCTCCAACAACCTGCTGATGCAGACCCTCTCGGACTTCCTCGACGCCCCCGTGGTGCGTCCGATGGTGGCCGAGACCACCTGCCTCGGTGCCGCCTACGCCGCCGGTCTCGCCGTCGGCTACTGGCCGGACACCGACGCCCTGCGGGCCAACTGGCGCCGCGCCGCGGAGTGGACCCCGCGGATGCCGGCCGACCAGCGGGACCGCGAGTACAAGAGCTGGCTCAAGGCCGTCGAGCGGACCATGGGCTGGGTCGAGGATTCCGAAGAGGCCTGAGGGCCAGGAGACGCACAGGCCTGACAGGCCTTGCCGGATGGTGCCGGCCGGTCCACGTGACCGGCCGGCACCGACGAGGAGTTGACCATGAGCACCACCCTGCAGAGCATCCCTTCGCTCGGCACGCACGCGGTCGCGGGCGGCCACCCGAGCCGCGCCGAAACCCGCGACCTGCTGTCGCGCGCCACGTATGACCTGCTGGTCATCGGTGGCGGGATCCTGGGCATTTCGACCGCGTGGCACGCCGCGCAGTCCGGGCTGCGGGTGGCGCTCGTGGACGCCGGCGACTTCGCCGGTGCCACCTCCTCGGCCTCCTCCAAGCTGCTCCACGGCGGTCTGCGCTATCTGCAGACCGGTGCGGTGAAGCTCGTGGCGGAGAACCACTTCGAGCGGCGCGCGGTCTCCCGTCAGGTGGCACCGCACCTCGCGAACCCGCTCACCTTCTACCTGCCCGTGTACAAGGGCGGTCCGCATGGTGCCGCCAAGCTGGGCGCGGGCGTTTTCGCGTACAGCGCGCTCTCCGCGTTCGGTGACGGCGTCGGGCATCTGCTGAGCCCGTCGAAGGCCGCGCAGGACGTGCCGGAGCTGCGCACCGACAACCTCAAGGCCGTGGCCGTGTACGGCGACGACCAGATGAACGACGCGCGCATGGCCCTGATGACGGTCCGAGCGGCCGTCGACTCGGGCGCCGTGGTGCTCAACCACGCCGAGGTCACGGGCCTGCGCTTCACGCGCGGCCGGGTCACGGGCGCCGAGCTCAAGGACCGTATGGACGGCAGCGAGTTCGGGGTCGACGCTCGTCTCGTCCTGAACGCGACCGGTCCGTGGGTGGACCACCTGCGCACGATGGAGGACCCGAACGCGGCGCCGTCCATCCGCCTCTCGAAGGGCGCGCACCTGGTCCTCAAGCGCACCTCGCCGTGGAAGGCCGCGCTGGCCACCCCGATCAACAAGTACCGCATCACGTTCGCACTGCCGTGGGAGGACATGCTCCTGCTCGGCACCACGGACGAGGTGTACGAGGGCGATCCGCGCGAAGTGTCCGTCACCGAGCAGGACACCAAGCAGATCCTCGACGAAGCTGCCTTCTCCATTCGCGACCAGCAGCTGTCGCGCGATCTGATCACGTACTCCTTCGCGGGTCTGCGCGTGCTGCCCGGCGGCCCGGGCGACACCGCCAAGGCCAAGCGCGAGACGGTCGTGACCGAGGGCAAGGGCGGGATGCTGTCCGTGGCCGGCGGCAAGTGGACCACGTTCCGGCACATCGGCCGCACCGTGATGACCAAGCTCGCGGAGCTGCCCGGCCACCCGCTCGGCGAGGACATGGAGCCGATCGGCAAGCTGCCCAAGAAGCTGCCGCTGCCCGGAATCGCCAACCCGCGCGCGGTCGCGCACCGGCTGCTCGTCGACGGACCGGCGCCCGGTCCGCGGATGTCCGCCGACACCGCGCGCCACCTCGCGACGCACTACGGCTCGCTGGCCTTCGACATCGCGCGCCTGGCCAACGAGCGCCCGGAGCTGGCCGAGCGCATCCACCCGGACGCCCCGGAGATCTGGGCCCAGGTCGTCTACGCCCGCGACCACGAGTGGGCCGAGACGGCGGACGACGTGCTGCGCCGGCGCACGACCCTGACGATCCGCGGGCTCGCCACCGACGAGGTGCGCGGGAAGGTCCAGGGGCTGCTCGACACCAAGTAGCCCCCGCAGACGGGGGAGATGAGGGGCGGTCGCCACGGCGGCCGCCCCTCGCCCGTTCCCGGGAAGCGTGACCTCACCGCCACGCAGGGCGCGCAATCCGGCATAAATGGCCATGGCAAGCGCTTGATCTGCAAGAACGCCTTCCACCGCCCGCGTGCGCCCGCATAATGGGCGAATACATCGGAGGTATCTGGGAGGGCGTCATGGCTGTCACCGACGAGGCCATCGAGAAGATCAAGGGAATGATCGTCTCCGGGGCCCTGCGCCCGGGTGACCGCCTGCCCAAGGAGAGTGAACTCGCCGCGGAGCTCGGCCTGTCCCGCAACTCCCTGCGCGAGGCCGTACGGGCGCTCTCGCTGATCCGGATCCTCGATGTGCGCCAGGGCGACGGCACGTACGTCACCAGTCTCGATCCGCAGCTGCTGCTCGAAGCGCTCAGCTTCGTCGTGGACTTCCACCGGGACGACACGGTCCTGGAGTTCCTCGCCGTCCGCAGGATCCTCGAACCGGCCGCGACCGCGATGGCCAGCGCACTCATCGACGACGCCCAGCTGCAGGCGCTCAGCGACCAGTTGGACGCGCTGGGTGCGGCGCCCTCGGTGGAGGAGCTGGTCGCGTGCGACCTGGAGTTCCACCGGGGCATCGTGCAGGCCTCCGGCAACTCGGTGCTCTGCTCGCTGCTCGACGGTCTGTCGGGGCCGACGACGCGGGCCAGGGTCTGGCGCGGACTGACGCAGGAGGACGCGGTCAGCCGCACGCTGCACGAGCACCGGATGATCCTGGGCGCGCTCAGGGACCGCGACGCGGAGGCGGCGCGGTCCTGGGCGACGGTGCATGTGGCGAGCGTGGAGCAGTGGCTGCGGTCGACTCTCTGACCGGCCTGCGGGCACCGGCCCGTGGGCACCGGCCGGCTCCCCGGCCGCCTCCGGGGAGCGGCTCAGTCCTGCTTCTCCCCGCTCGCGAAACGGGAGATGACCAGGGCGATGATGATGATCGCGCCGTTGAGGAACTGGTTCCACAGCGGCGGCACCCCGCCGAGCGTCATCACGTTCACCACGAGCTGCAGCGTCAGGACACCGGTGAGCGCGCCGAACAGCGTGCCCTTGCCGCCCTTGAGGCTGATCCCGCCGATCACCGCGGCCGCGAAGACCTGGAAGATCCAGCCGTTGCCCTGGGTGGCGGCGACCGAGCCGTAGTGGCCGGTGTAGAGGATGCCGGCGAGCGCGGCGAGCACCCCGCCGATCGCCAGCACGATCCAGGTGATCCGGTCGACGCGGATGCCGGCGGCACGCGCCGCCTCCGGGTTGCCGCCGATCGCGTACAGCGAGCGTCCGTGCCGCAGCCAGGCGAGCGCGGCGCCGCCGATCGCGAAGAGCACCAGGCAGATCCACACGGAGGCGGGGACGCCGAGCCAGGTCGCCTTGCCCAGGTAGCGGAAGGACTCCGGGACGCCGGTGATCGACTTCCCTTCGGTGATGCCGATGTGCAGACCGCGCAGCATCGTCAGCATGCCGAGCGTGGCGATGAACCCGTTGACGTGCAGCTTCAGCATCAGGAAGCCGTTCGCCGTGCCGATCAGGGCGCCGACGAGGAGGCAGAGCGGGATGGCCGTCCAGACCGGGAACCAGCCGAGCCCGGCGAATCGGCCGCCCTCCGTGGGCAGGACGAGCCACATCGCGATGACGGGCGCGACGCCGATCGTCGATTCGAGCGAGAGGTCCATCCTTCCGGCGATCAGGATCAGCGCCTGGCCGAGCACCAGGAGCGAGAGCTCGCTGGACTGCTGCACGACGTCGATCAGATTGCCGGAGGTCAGGAAGGTCGGCGAGACGATGAAACCGATCACCATCAGGACCAGGATCACCGGGACGAGCGAGAAGTCGCTCCAGCGGATCAGGGCGAGCCGCCCGCGGGCCCCGCCGGCGGCCTTGGCCGCGTCGGCCTGCACGGGCCGCAAGGTCTCGGTCATGACGTCTGCTCCTCGTTCCCGGCCGTCTCGGTCATGACGTCTGCTCCTCGTTCCGCCGCCGTCTCCCCCACGCCTTCCATGGCGGCCACCAGTTCCCCGTCGCTCCACCCGCTGTCGTACGAGGCCACCACCCGCCCGTGGAACAGCACGAGCACCCGGTCGCAGACCCGCAGATCGTCCAGCTCGTCCGAGACGATCACGGCGGCGCTGCCCTCGTCGGCGACCCGGCGCACCACCCCGAGCAGCGCGTCCTTGGACTTGATGTCGACGCCCGCGGTGGGCCGCAGCGCGACGAGGACCTTGGGGTCGCGGGCCAGTGCCCGGGCGACCACGACCTTCTGCTGGTTGCCGCCGGACAGACCGCTGACCGGCTGGTCGGGGCCGCGTGTCTTGATGTCGAGCGAGGTGATCATCGCGCCCGCGAACTCCCGTGTACGGGAAGGGAGTACGGCCCCGAAGGGCCCCAGCTGGTCGGCCACCGTGAGCGTGGCGTTCTCGGCGACACTGCGGCCGAGCACCAGGCCCTGGCGGTGGCGGTCCTCGGGGATGTACCCGATCCCGGCGCCGAGCGCGTGCGGGACGCTGCCGGTGCGCACCGCACGGCCCGCGACCTCGACCGAGCCGGAGGTCGGCGCGCGCATCCCGGCGAGCACCTCGCCGAGCGCGGTGTTCCCGCCCGCCGTCGCACCCGCGAGACCGACCACCTCTCCGGCGCGCACGGACAGGTCGATCGGCTCGAACGCGCCCTCCAGCGCGAGCTGTTCGGTCCGCAGCACGGTCTCGCCCGGCGCGCGCCCGGAGGCGTGCGCGGACACGGCGTGCCACGACGAGGCGCCCCGTGTCCCCTCCCCCGTCATCGCCTCGACCAGCTCCGCCTTCGTCAGTCCGTCGACCTGCGCGGTCAGGACGTGGCGGGCGTCGCGGTAGACGGTGACGGCGCTGCAGAGGTCGTACACCTCCTGCAGATGGTGCGAGATGTAGAGGAACGCGACGCCCTGCGCCTGGAGTTCACGCAGCTTCGCGTAGAGCCGCTGGATGCCGCGGGCGTCGAGCTGCGCGGTCGGCTCGTCGAGAATGATCAGCTTCGCGCCGAAGGAGAGCGCCTTGGCGATCTCCACGAACTGCCGCTGCTCGACCGCGAGATCCTTCGCCCGCGCGTCCGGGTCCACGTCGACCCCGTACGACGCGAGCAGCTCGCGGGCCTTGTGCCGCAGCCGGGACCAGCGGATGAAGCGTTCGCCGGGCTCGAAGCGGTTGAGGAAGAGGTTCTCGGCGACGGTCAGGTCGGGGACGACCATCGACTTCTGGTAGACGCAGGCGACGCGGGACTGCCAGGCCGCCATGTCGCCGTACGCGGGCGCCGGCCCGCCGTGGAAGCGGACCGTGCCGGCGTCCGGCCTATGCAGGCCGGTCAGGACGCTGACCAGGGTGGACTTGCCCGCGCCGTTGCGCCCGACGAGGGCATGGGACTCGCCGGGGCGCACGGTCAGGGCGACGCCGTCGAGCGCGACGGTGGGTCCGAAGCGCTTGACGACGCCTTCTGCTTGGACGGCCGCCGGCGCGCCCGACTGTTCGGTCATCTCGGCTACTTCTTGTCCAGCTGGTTGGCCCAGAGCTTCGGGTCGTCCACGTTCTCCTTGGTCACCAGGGGCGCGGGGAGCTGGTCCTCGTACCCGTTGGGGATCTTGATGACCGTGGAGTCGTGGTCGGTGGGACCTTCCTTGGGCTTGTCGCCCGCGAGCGCCTTCTTCGCCCAGTACAGGGCGATGTTGGCGTAGAGGTCGGCGGGCTGCGAGACGGTCGCGTCGATCTTGCCCTCGCGGATGGCGTCCAGCTCCTGCGGGATGCCGTCGTTGGAGATGATCGTGATGTGGCCCTTCTCGCCCGCGGGGACGAGCCGCTTCTTCTGCTCCAGGAGCGCGAGGGTCGGCTCCAGGAAGACGCCGCCGGCCTGCATGTAGATGCCGTCGATGTCGGGGTTCGCGGCCAGGGTGGACTGCAGCTTGGCCGAGGCGACCTCGCCCTTCCACTCGGTGGCCAGCTCGAACACCTTGATGTCCGGGTAGTTCTCGTCCATGCATTCCTTGAACGCCTCGGAGCGGTCACGGCCGTTGATCGACGCCAGGTCGCCCTGGAACTCCACGACCTTGCCCTTGCCCTTCAGCTGCTCGCCGAGGTACTTGCAGGCCTGTTCGCCGTACGCGCGGTTGTCGGCGCGCACCACCATGTAGACATCGCCCTCGTCGGGCCGCGTGTCCACGCTGATCGCCGGGATGTCCTTCGCCGCGAGGTTGTTGAGTGTCTCGGCGACGGCCCCGGTGTCCTGCGGCGCCATGATCACGGCCTTGGCGCCCTGGCTCCGGAAGGTCTGCACGTTGGCGGCGAGTTTGCCGATGTCGTTCTGGGAGTTGGTGAGGGGCAGGTGGTCGATCTTCTCGGCCTTGACGCCCTTCTCCATGTACTGCTGGTAGGAGTTCCAGAAGTCGGAGTCGCTGCGCGGCAGATCGATGCCCACCTTGCCGCCGCCCTCACCGCCGGCCCCGTCCGAGGAGTCCCGGTTGCAGGCGGAGAGCGCGGTGACGGCAAGCAGCGTGACCGCGAGCGCCACGGTCGGCGTACGGAATCTCATGAGGTCCTCCCCGGGGTACGGGACCGCCAGACCGGCCCGTCGGGATAGCGGTGGGCGGCGATCGACTCGGGGTGCATCCGGGCGGAGAAGCCCGGTGCGGCGGGCGCACGGTAGCGCCCCGCCTCGACGACCGCGGGATGCAGGAAGTGCTCGTGCAGATGGTCCACGTACTCGATGACCCGGCCCTCCAGGGAGCCGGAGACCGCCACGTAGTCGAACATGGCGAGATGCTGGACGAGTTCGCACAGACCGACGCCGCCGGCGTGCGGACAGACCGGTACCCCGAACTTCGCGGCGAGCAGCAGGATGGCCAGGTTCTCGTTGACGCCCGCGACCCGGGCTGCGTCGATCTGGACGAAGTCGACGGCTCCGGCCTGCAGGAGCTGCTTGAACACCACGCGGTTGGCGATGTGTTCACCGGTGGCCACCTTCACCGGCTGCCCGGCGCGCACGGCGGCGTGGCCGAGGATGTCGTCGGGGCTTGTCGGCTCCTCGATCCAGTACGGGTCGTACGGCGCCAGCGCCTCCATCCAGCGGACGGCGTCGGCGACGTCCCAGCGCTGGTTGGCGTCCACGGCGATCCGTACGGACGGGCCGACCGCGGCACGCGCGAGCCGCATCCGGCGCAGATCGTCGCCGAGGTCCACGCCGACCTTCAGCTTGATCTGCTCGAACCCGTCGGCGACGGCCTCCTCGGCGAGCCGGACCAGCTTGGCGTCGTCATAGCCGAGCCAGCCCGCCGAGGTGGTGTACGCGGGGTAGCCGGCGGAGCGCAGCAGCTCGGCGCGCTCGCGCCGGCCGGGTGCGGCGGCGCGCAGGATGGCGAGCGCCTCGTCGGGCGTGAGGGCGTCGCTGAGGTAGCGGAAGTCCACGAGCGAGACGAGCTCCTCGGGGCTCATCGCGGCGAGGAACTCCCAGACAGGCAGGCCCGCTTGACGGGCCGCCAGATCCCAGGCCGCGTTGATCACGGCACCGGCGGCCATGTGCATGACGCCCTTCTCGGGGCCGAGCCAGCGCAGTTGCGAGTCCTGGGTGAGGTCCCGGTGGAGCGCCGCCAGGTCCGCGGCGTCGCGTGGTGCGGGGCGGCCGACGAGATACGGGCGCAGGGAGGCGATGGCGGCGGCGATGACATCGTTTCCCCGGCCGATCGTGAAGCAGAAACCATGACCCTCGGCGCCCCGGTCGGTTCGTATCACCACATACGCGGCCGAGTAGTCGGGGTCGGGGTGCATGGCGTCGGAACCGTCGAGCTGCTCCGAGGTGGGGAAGCGGATGTCCTCCACGTCGAAGCCGGTGACGGTCTCGCTCATGGACGCCCCCGTGATGGCTCAGCTGACATCGGACCTTTGCCGGGATCTTTGCTGGACGTCCGATGTATAGCGCCCCCAAGGGGAGCCGTCCAGAGTTCTGACGCAACTTACGGCCTACAGCTCGGATGAATTCCGAAGCGGTGGTTTGGAGGGGAAGTCCTCAAGACAAACTCCCCTCACCTTGCCCCGGCCACACGGGCCCCGTGCAAGGGGGCTGCGGAAGGCCCCCGGAATGGCCGTAAGGTTGGGGCGTGCACAGTGCAACGTCGGAAGGAGGCGCTGGGTGATCGAGCTCGAAGGAGTTCCCGAGCTGGTCGACCCGGTCATGGTGGCAGCGTTCGAGGGCTGGAACGACGCCGGCGACGCCGCCTCCACCGCGGTCGCACATCTGGACAAGGAGTGGAAGGGCGAGGTCTTCGCCGCGCTCGACGCAGAGGACTACTACGACTTCCAGGTCAACCGCCCCACCGTCTTCATGGAGGGCGGCACCCGCAAGATCACCTGGCCGACGACCCGGCTCTCCGTGGTCCGCGTGGGCGGCGCCAAGCCGCGCGACCTGGTCCTGGTCCGCGGCATCGAACCGTCCATGCGCTGGCGGTCGTTCTGCAACGAGCTGCTCGGCTTCGCGCATGAGCTCGGGGTCGAACTTGTCGTCATCCTGGGCGCGTTGCTCGGCGACACCCCTCACACCCGGCCCGTCCCGGTCAGCGGAGTGACCTCCGACCCGGATCTGGCCCGCACGATGAACCTGGAGGAGACCCGTTACGAGGGTCCCACCGGCATCGTCGGCGTCCTGCAGGAGGCCTGCACGCACGCGGGCGTGCCCGCCGTCTCCCTGTGGGCCGCGGTGCCGCACTACGTGTCGCAGCCGCCCAACCCCAAGGCCACGATGGCTCTGCTCAACCGCCTGGAGGACCTGATCGACCTCCGGATCCCCCTCGGCGAGCTGCCCGAGGACGCCCGCGCCTGGCAGCTCGGGGTGGACCAGCTGGCCGCCGAGGACAGCGAAGTCGCCGAGTACGTCCAGACGTTGGAGGAGGCCCGGGACACCGCCGAGCTGCCGGAGGCCTCGGGCGAGGCCATCGCACGCGAGTTCGAGCGCTATCTGCGGCGCCGCGACGGCGGGCCCGGGCACGCGTCGGAGGATGGTCCCCCGTTCCTGCGGGACACGGCCCACGAGCGCACCAAGCCGCCCTACCCTCCGGCCGGGGACGCGCCCGCCGGTGAGGCGCGGAGCGGTGAGGCGCGGAGCGGGGAGCGTGCGGAGGAGGCGGACGCGGAGTCCGAGGCCGGGGAGGACGACGGGCAGGAGTGACTCCTGCCGGATCCGGCCTCCGTGGTCGTCGACTGAATGGAATGGGGCGGCCCTCCGCGTGAGGAGCCGCCCCGTTCCGTTGCGGCCTCAGGCCACTGCCACCACGTCGTACTCGGTGTCGGGACCGGGCTGCGGCACGTCGAAGCGGGCGTTCGGCACGTAGATACGGCCGCGCCAGGCCGCCGCGGTCGTCGGGATACGGAAGCGGGCGTCGGTGATCCGGCGGAGCAGCCGCCCTCGCGTACCGGCGTGGTCGAGCTCGAAGACGTCCACCGCGTTCTGCCGGTTCTGCACCACGTACAGCGTGCGGCCGACGAGCAGGAGCCCGTCGCCGTTGGGGGTCTTCGCGCCGCCGAGGTCTACCTCGCGCGCCACGCCCGTGCGCGGGTCGACCCGCAGCAGCGAGCCGCCGTTCGCGAAGGAGTTGACCATCAGGAGCGCGCTGCCGTCCGGGGTCCGCTCGATCCCGTTGGCGGTGAAGTCGGGGCCCTGCTGCCAGTCGCCGCCGAGCGGGAGCACGGTGACCTTGCCCGGGTTCTGGTGGCGGTCGAGGGCGAGCCGGTAGAGCTGCGGCTTGAACGAGTCGGTGAAGTAGGCGGCGCCCCGCAGCGGCAGGACGTCGTTGACGAACGTGCCCTCGGAGCCGACGGTCGCGAGGACCGTGGTACGCCCGCTGCGCGGGTCGGCGATCCGCAGCTCACGGCTGGGGCCGCCGCACAGCAGCAGCTTGCCGCTGTCGAGCAGCTTGAGGCCGATCGTGGGGTGGTCGGCGCCGAGGCCGGGCACGACAACGGCGCCCTTGCCGGTGGCCAGGCTCGCCCGGTACACGCCGCCGTGCGCGATCGAGCCGACGTACGCGTGCGGGGTGCGGCCGATCGTGATGCCCTCGGGCCGGAACCCGTTCGGCAGCCGGAAGCTGCTGGGCCAGGAGGGCTTCGCGCCGGCAGCCGCATACGCAGTGCTGCCGCCCAGACCTCCGATGAGTGCGGCACCGCCGAGTGCGGTGCCCGCACCCAGGAGTCTTCGCCGTGCTAACGAACCGTCCGGTCCAGTGTGTCCGGTACTGAGTGCCATCGGTCGTCCTCTCGTGGTGAATCGCCAGAAAGGGTCAACAGTCGCTCATACCCCATCACATGAGGTCGGTCTCCGCAGGGATTGGATGAAACGGAAGGCGACGAAACATGGAGGCGCCGGAGGGTTCGAACCCTCCGGCGCCTCCATGTCGGACAGATCGGCTCAGAGCGCCACGCCGAGCAGCGCGTCCACGGCGCGGGAAACCACGCCCGGTGCGCCCTCGTCCGTACCGCCCGCCGAGCCCTGCAGCTCGGCCCAGCGGTCGACCGCGACGAGCGCGGCGGGTGCGTCGAGGTCGTTCGCCAGGGCGCCGCGGATCTCCTCGACGACGGCCTCCGCGGCCGGTCCGTCGGGACGCGAGACGGCGGCGCGCCAGCGGTCGAGCCGGGCGACCGCGTCGGCGAGCACCTGGTCGGTCCACTCCCAGTCGGCCCGGTAGTGGTGCGAGAGCAGCGCGAGGCGGATGGCCGCCGGGTCCACACCGTCACGGCGCAGCTTGCTCACGAAGACAAGATTGCCCTTGGACTTGGACATCTTCTCGCCGTCGAGCGCGACCATGCCGGCGTGTACGTACGCCTTGGCCATCGGGAACTCGCCGGTGAGCACCTGCGCGTGCGAGGCGCCCATCTCGTGGTGCGGGAAGGCCAGGTCGGAGCCGCCGCCCTGGACGTCGAAGCCCATACCGAGGTGGTCGAGGGCGATGGCGACGCACTCGATGTGCCAGCCGGGCCGTCCGGCGCCGAGCGAGGCACCGTCCCAGCTGGGCTCGCCCTCGCGGGCGGTCATCCACAGCATCGGGTCCAGCGGGTTCTTCTTGCCGGGGCGCTCGGGGTCGCCGCCGCGCTCCGCGGAGAGCAGCTTCATGGCGGCGGCGTCGAGGTTCGAGACCCTGCCGAAGTTCTGGTCGGATTCGACGGAGAAGTAGATGTCGCCTTCGAGCTCGTAGGCGGCGCCCATGTCCCGCAGGCGCTCCACGAGGGGAACGATGCCGGGTATGGCCTCGACCGCACCGATGTAGTGCTGCGGCGGCAGCATCCGCAGGGCCGTCATGTCCTCGCGGAACAGCGCGGTCTCGCGCTCCGCGAGCCCGACCCAGTCCTCACCGTCGCGGATCGCGCGCTCCAGGAGAGGGTCGTCGACGTCCGTCACGTTCTGCACATAGATGACCTGCCGCTTGGTGTCGAGCCACACGCGCTGCACGAGGTCGAACGCGTTGTAGGTCGCCGCGTGACCCATGTGGGTCGCGTCGTACGGGGTGATGCCGCAGACGTAGATACGGGCGACGGGACCGGGGTCGAGGGTGACGAGCCCACCGGTCGCGGTGTCGTGAATCCTGAGGTCGCGGCCCTTGCCGGGCAGGGCGGGGACCTCGGAAGCGGGCCAGGCATGCATGCCTTGAGCCTAACCGGATGGGTGTTCTGCTTACGACCCGGGTTGCCGATCTTGTCCGGTTCACGTCGTCGTGGGGTCGCCTGCGGCGTGCTCGAATCCGGACTTCGTCCGGATGGCCTCAAACGCCGGCCGGGCTGGATTGCCCGGCCTGGATAAGGCCGGGCTGTTTCACACCGGTGGCCACGGAATGGCGGGCCACTCCCCCGACGGCACAGGGTGGACTCCCGATCGCAGCAGCGCCCGGACCCGCGCCCGGGTCGCCTCCACCTCCCTCGCGGTCAGCAGCTCACCCAGGCGTACCGCCAAGGTTCCCTCGGGGGCGAGCGCCGACGACAGGTCGGTCAGAACGGAAACCGCCCAGGAGGGCAGCGGCTCCCCCGCCCACCCCCACAAAAGCGTCCGCAGCTTGTCCTCCGCGTTGAACGTGACCCCGTGGTCGATCCCGTACAGCCGTCCCTCGGGCGCGGCCAGGAGATGACCGCCCTTGCGGTCCGCGTTGTTGATCACGGCGTCGAGGACCGCCAGACGCCGCAGCCGCTCGTCGTCCGCGTGCACCAGGAGCGCCTGGCGCCCCTCGCCGACCTCAGCGAAGGCCACCGCCTTCCAGCCCTCGCCCGGCTCCTCGGCGTCGAGCAGCGCGAGCAGCTCGGGTCCGGGCTCCTCGGGCGCGTCGATCCAGAGCTGGCACATCCCGGTGCCGTACGGGCCCTCGCGCAGCACGGTCGGCGGGATCAGACCCCAGCCGGTCGCCTCCGAGACCTCGTACGCGGCGACCTCGCGCTCGGCGAGGGTGCCGTCGGGGAAGTCCCACAGGGGCCTCTCCCCGGCGACGGGCTTGTAGACGCACGACGCCGACTCGCCCTCGTACGCGACATCGCAGAGCAGCACGGCGTTGGACGCCTCACGGATCTGCCCGCGCACGGTGAGCTCACCGGAAGCGAGCAGCTCGGGGACGGCGCTCACGCCCCGCGGCGGTATCCGTTCTGGCGCGGACATACGTGTCCTTCCGGGTCGAGCGGCAGACTGCACAGCGGGCACGGCGGACGCCCTGCGTTGACCACGTCGAGGGCCCGCTTGGCGAAGGCTCGTGCCTGGGCGCCGCTGAGGCGGACCCGCAGCATCGGCGGCCCGTTCTCCTCGTCCTGGAGCAGGCGCTCCTCGGCGGCGGCGAGGTCGTCCTCCGTCTCGGCGTCGAGCTCCACGAGGGCCTGCGCCTCGACGATCATCCGCTGGTCGTCGCCGTCCCAGGCCAGCGCCATGGTGCCGACCCGGAACTCCTCCTCGACGGGCGCGTCCAGGGGCGCGGTGTCGGAGTTCTCCGAGGGCGCGACCGCGGGCACCGGCGCGCTGCCGCCGCTGCGCCGTACGACCTCGTCGAGCAGCTCGTCCATCCGCTCGGCCAGCGCCGCGACCTGGGTCTTCTCCAGCGCCACGCTGGTGACCCGCCCGCCGGCCGAGGCCTGCAGGAAAAACGTACGGCGCCCGGGCAGACCCACTGTGCCGGCCACGAAGCGCTCCGGGGGGTCGTACAGGAACACCTGACGGGTCACGGCTGCTGCCACTCCTTGTTGCGGGACTTGCGGGACGGATGCGACGGACGCTTGTCCGCGGACGGTGCCACCCTACTGCGGGCGACGATCACGGTGCGCCCGTGTCTCCCCCGACGGTGGCGTCCCCGTGCTCGGGCTCCTCGGGCGCGGCGGGCGGCGCGAGCGAGCCCAAGTCGCCGGTGTCGCCGAGGCGTACGAGGAAGGGGCGCAGCCGCGTGTAGCGGATCGCGGTCACCGAGCAGGGCTCCACGGAGATCCGCTGGAACAGGTCCAGATGGAGTCCGAGGGCGTCCGCGACAAGGGACTTGATGATGTCGCCGTGCGAGCACATGACGTACGCGGCGTGCGGCCCGAAGTCCCGCTCCACGCGGGTGTTCCACTCGCGTACCGCCTCGGCGGCGCGGTGCTGCATCGCGCGCATCGACTCGCCGCCCGGGAAGGCGGCGGCGGTGGGGTGCTGCTGCACGACGTCCATCAGCGGCTCACCGGCGAGTTCGGCGAGCTTGCGCCCGGACCAGTCGCCGTAGTCGCACTCGGAGATCCGCTCGTCCTCGTACAGCTTCAGGCCGTCCCGCGCGGCGAGCAGCGGCGCGAGGGTCTCCTGGCAGCGCTGCAGCGGGCTGCTCACGGCCAGCGCGAGCGGGATCGCGGCGAGCCGCTCCGGCAGCGCGGCGGCCTGCCCCTGCCCGCGTGCGTCGAGGGCGATCGCGGGCAGCCGCCCGGCGAGCACCCCTTCGGTGTTGGCCGTGGACCGCCCGTGGCGGACGAGAATCAAGGTGGGCATGCGGCAAGGGTAGGTGCCGGGCCTTGCACCACGGGGTGCGCCCGCAGACGTATCGGGGAAAAATGCGCTGCGTGATCGTGGACTGCGCCATCTACCGCGACGGGCGCCGCACCAAGGGCCCGGAGGACTTCTCCGATGCCCTGGAGGAGGCGCGCGCGAGCGGCGACGCCTTCCTGTGGTTGGGGCTGCACGAGCCGGGCGGGGACGAGTTCGCGCTCGTCAGCTCGGAGTTCGGGTTGCATCCGCTGGCGGTCGAGGACGCGCTGGAGGCGCATCAGCGGCCGAAGCTCGAGGTGTACGACGACTCGCTGTTCGTGGTCCTCAAGCCGGTCGCGTACGACATGCAGCACGACGAAGTCTCCACCGAGGAGCTGATGCTGTTCGTCGGCGACTCGTTCGTGGTGACCGTGCGCCATGGCGAGAGCGCCCCGCTCAGCGCGGTGCGCCGGCGTCTGGAGGAGCAGCCCGAGGTGCTGAAGCACGGGCCGACCGCGGTGCTGTACGCGGTGAGCGACGCGGTGGTGGACCACTACATGGAGGTGGCGGCCGAGCTCCATCTGGACCTGGAGACGCTGGAGGAGGAGGTCTTCTCGCCCGGTCCCTCCGACACCAGGACGCTGGCCGCGCGGATCTACAACTTCAAACGCCAGATCCTCGAATTCCGCCGCGCCACCGTCCCGTTGACGACGCCGATGCTCCGCCTCTCGGGTGCGGGCGTCCCCTTCGTGCACGAGCACTCGCAGTTGTTCTTCCGCGATGTGAACGACCATCTGACGCGCGCCAACGAGAGCGTGGACTCCTTGGACCGGCTGTGCTCGGACATCCTCGCGGCGCATCTCGCGCAGACGGGTGTGCGCCAGAACGACGACATGCGCAAGATCTCGGCCTGGGCGGCGATGGCGGCGGTGCCCACCATGGTCGCGGGCATCTACGGCATGAACTTCACGCACATGCCCGAGCTGGACCAGTGGTGGGGCTATCCCGGCGCGCTGGTGGTGATGGGCGGGGCGGTGTACGGCCTGTACCGGCTGTTCAAGCGGCGCGGCTGGCTGTGAACCATCCCTGAGCCCACACCACTTGGCCCGGACTCAGGCGAACTCGGGCGCGGAGGCGGCGGGCCCGCCCAGCGCGTTGCGCCGCTCGGGCATCTTCAGGGACACCATCCGCCGCCAGCCGCCGGCCCGTTCGTACGCGTACACCGCGTGGATGCCCGCCGCGAGGGTCCTCGCCTTGGCCTTCGGCCAGCCGAGGATCGTGCCCATGTGGTCCATGACGGCGAGGCTCACATCGCGGTAGACACGGATCTCCGCGTGCGCGCACTCGTGCAGGATCCGCTGGATGTCCCGGCCGTGCCCCGCGTACGCGAAGCGCAGCAACTCCTCGTGGCAGTACGCGAGGTGGTTGTCCTCGTCGTTGGAGATCATCTTGACCGCGCGGCCGATGTCGGGGTGGTCGGAGAAGTACTTGCGGAGCAGGTCCATCTGCTCGGAGGCGCGCTGCTCGGTGACGCGGCTGTGCGCGAGGTAGGTGATGATGTCCTGCTCGCCGAGCGGCCGGTCGCCCTTGAGCTGCTCGTGGGCGAGACCGATGCCGTTCTTCTCCAGGAGCATCGTGTAGTCGGTCTCGTGCGGGACCTCGCACGGTTCGAGGCCGCGCTTCTTGAGCAGGGCGTTGAAGATCCGCCCGTGCTTGTCCTCGTCGGCGCCGTGGCGCGTGATCTTGGGTGCGAGCGCGCGCTGGCTCTCGGGGACCAGGGCGGCGATCCTCGCGTTCTCCCAGCCGCCCTGGGACTCGCCGCTCGCGGCGATGGAGCAGAACAGCCGGAAGGACTCGTCGTGGTCGAGGATCTCCGTGAACAGGCTCTTGGCCGAAAGCATCAATGCCACCTCCACACAGCGTTCTGCAGTGTTCCGCAAAGAACGAGTCAAATGCGGTGCGAGGTGCCAGGCAACAGTTGTGTCGGACAGTTGCGCCGAAAGGCGTATTCCGTACGTCTCGTGGTTTGTACCCGAGTGGCGGTGGACAGCGGCGTCGAACGGCCGTAACCGTCCCGTCGTTGGCGCGTTGTTCCTCGTGACGGCCGTGGCGGGGAAGACCCCCGAGCCCCCACCACGGCCGCAGAAAATCTTTCGCGGTGATTAGGCCAGTCCGGCGCGCTCCACCGCTTCCACCCCGGCCCGCAGGGCAGCGAGGCGCTCGTCGAGCGTCCAGCCCGCGGGCGCCAGCGTCAGCGTGGTCACCCCGGCCGCGGCGTAGGCCTGCATCCGGTCGGCGATCCGGTCCACGGAGCCGAGCAGCGCGGTCGAGTCGATCAGCTGCTGCGGTACGGCGGCCGCGGCGGCCTCCTTGTCGCCGGCCAGGTACTTGTCCTGGATCTCGGCGGCTTCCTTCTCGTAGCCCATGCGCTGGGCGAGCTGGTTGTAGAAGTTCTGCTTGCGGCTGCCCATGCCGCCCACGTAGAGCGCGGTGTACGGGCGGAAGGTGTCGGCGAGCGCGGAGACGCTGTTGTCGTCGCCGAGCGCGAGCGGCAGCGTCGGGCAGACGTCGAAGCCGTCCATCGTCAGGCCCGCCTTCGCGCGGCCCGCCCGGATGTACTGCAGGGCGGTGTCCTCGAGGTGCTCGGCCGACGGGAAGATCAGCAGGGCGCCCTCGGCGATCTCGCCGGTCTGCTCCAGGTTCTTCGGGCCGATCGCCGCGATGTAGACCGGGATGTGCTCGCGCGCCGGGTGCACGGTCAGCTTGATGGGCTTGCCCGGGCCGCCGGGCAGAGGCAGGGTCCAGTGCTCGCCGTCGTACGACAGCCGCTCGCGGCTCATCGCCTTGCGGACGATCTCCACGTACTCGCGCGTGCGGGCCAGCGGCTTGTCGAACTTGACGCCGTACCAGCCCTCCGAGACCTGCGGGCCCGAGACGCCGAGGCCGAGGCGGAAGCGGCCGCCCGACAGGGAGTCGAGGGTCGCGGCCGTCATCGCGGTCATCGCGGGCTGACGGGCCGGGATCTGGAAGATCGCGGAGCCGACGTCGATCCGTTCCGTCTGGGCCGCGACCCAGGACAGGACCGTCGCCGCGTCCGAGCCGTACGCCTCGGCGGCCCAGCAGACCGAGTAGCCGAGCTTGTCGGCCTCCCTGGCGACCGCCAGGTTGTCCGCGTCCATTCCGGCGCCCCAGTAGCCCAGGTTGATCCCGAGTCGCATCGGCCGCACCCCTTACTGATCAGTAACAGACTGTGTGGTCGGGAGCCTAGCGGGTGGCGTCGGTTTGCGGCAGGGGCTCCGGGTCCGCCTCGGTGGTCACCCGGGCCCTCCGGAAGAGGACCGGGAGCCAGAGCAGGCAGGCCAGGACGGGGACCGCGGCGTAGGCGGCCATGCCCGCACCCGGGCCGAGACCGTCCATGAGCGCGCCCAGGACGAGATAGCCGATGCCGATCAGCACCGACTCCACGAACGTGATCATCGACAGGAGGCTCGCCCGGAAGCGCGACGGCACGGCCTCGTTGAACGCGTTGTCCACGAGCACGGCGGTGACCTCGGGAATCCCGGCCAGGGCCAGGAACGCGGCGGCGGTCACCCAGACGAGACCGAGACCGCTGAGGCCGAGCGCCGCGGCGAGGACCAGGAGGGACACCGGGAGGACGACCCGGTAGCCGATACGCCGCTCCGCGCGCTCCGACAGCAGCGGAGTGAGCCCGCCGACGAGGAATCCCGTCGCTATGACCACGCCGACCCACGCGGTGTCCGCGCCCTGATCGGAGAGGGTCTGCTGGGTGAAGATGATGTACGGCGTCAAGGTCGCGTGCAGCAGTCCCGACACTACGACCAGAGTCACGAGCGCCGGTGTCGCCACCCGGAGCATCGCCCGCCATGCCGTGGCGTCGCCGTGCCCCGCCCCTGCTCCGTCCCGCTCGTCCACGGCGTCCGCGCCGCGGATCTCGGGCACCCGTGCCGTCAGGACCACCACGGACAGGAGCAGACACACCGCCGAACCCGCGTAGACGAATCCCCAGGACATCTGCTGCAGTTGGCCGCCGAGGACGATGGCGGCGCCCGAGGTGACCGTCCCGAGCATGGTGAACCGGGACCTGATCCGTACGTAATCCGCCTCGGCGCCCCGGCGCACGAGCAGGTCGTACAGGAGGGCGGTGTCCGAGCCGGACACACAGGCCATACCCACGCCGTGCCCGATGAACAGCGCCACGAACCACCAGTAGTCGGTGGACGCCAATTGACCGAGCAGGCAGGCGGCGATCAGCACCTGACCGATCACGATGCTCGCTCGTCGGCCGATGCGGTCGGCGATGACGCCGGTCGGCACCTCCGCGAGACCGCTGACCAGGTAGAGCAGCGTCTGCAGCAGGGCCACCTGCCCGGCGGAGAAGCCGCGTTCCAGCAGGAAGAGGACGAAGACGCCCCGCTGGAAAAGGGAGTTGGCGAGCACGGCGTAGAGCAGGAACGGGCGCGTCACACCGCGGGCGTCCTTACGCATCGGTGGCGGGCCTCCGCACTCACGGGTGTCGGGCCTCCGGCGTCGGCCTCCTGTCCATGCCCGCGCACCATACTTGGCGCGTACGGCCATGCTCCGGGCCGGGGCGGCGGAGGTTATCCACAGGGCACCACGTGACCGCTCGCGGCCAGTAACCTCAGCGCCCATGGAGCAGAGGCATCTCGGCCGTACCGGCCTGCGGGTATCCCGGATAGGGCTCGGCACCCTCACATGGGGCCGGGACACCGACGAGCATGACGCCGCCGACCTGTTGAAGGTCTTCTGGGACGCGGGCGGCACCCTCGTCGACACCGCGGACGTGTACGGGGACGGGGATGCCGAGTACGTCCTCGGGCGGCTGATCGACGGTCTGGTGCCGCGCCACGACCTCGTCATCGCCACGAAGGCCGGCAGCGTGCCCGATCCCGACCGGCGGTTCAACGGCTCGCGCGGCCATCTGCTGTCCGCCCTGGACGCCTCGCTGCAGCGGCTCGGCACGGATTACGTGGACGTCTGGCAGGTGCACGCCTTCGATCCCGGGACGCCCCTCGAGGAGACGCTCCAGGCGCTCGACATGGCGGTGGCGAGCGGCCGGGCACGCTATGCGGGGGTGTCCAACTTCAGCGGGTGGCAGCTGGCCAAGGCCGCGACCTGGCAGCTCGCGGCGGCCGGGGTGCGGACCCGGCTCGCCAGTACGCAGATGGAGTACTCGCTGCTGCAGCGCGGCGTCGAGCGCGAGGTGCTGCCCGCCGCGCTGGACCTCGGGGTCGGTCTGCTGCCGTCGTCGCCGCTCGGGCGCGGAGTTCTGACGGGCAAGTACCGGCACTCGACACCGGCCGACTCCCGTGGCGCCTCCGACCACATGGCGCCGTTCGTCGCACCGTATCTGGACGAGGCCGCCTCACGGATCGTGGACGCCGTGGCGACGGCGGCCGACGGGCTCGCCGCGACACCGCTCCAAGTGGCGCTCGCCTGGGTCCGCGACCGGCCCGGCGTGGCCGCGCCGATCGTGGGGGCGCGCACGGCGCAGCAGCTCACGGCGGCATTGTCAGTGGAGACGCTTAGTCTTCCCGATGAGATCTGCCAGGCGCTCGACGATGTGTCCGCGCCCGTGCACCGCTATCCCGATCAGGACTGGAGCACGTTGTGAGTACGGAGTCCGCCGCGGAGGAATCGCGGACCGAGGAGGGGCCGGGGGCCGAGGAAGGGCCGGGGGCCGAGGAAGGGCCGGGGGCCGACGGGGCGTCCGGCCTGGAAGGCTCCTCCGACGCCGCGGGGGCGACGGAGGAGGTGTCGGAGGTTGCCGACGGGGCGGCGGCCGCCGAGGGTGCGCAGTTGTCCGAGGCAGAGGCCGAGCTGGCGGCGCAGCGTGAGCTGCGGGAGCGGATCGATCAGCGCAAGGCCGAGAAGGACGGGCCGATCGCCGCGGGCGGCAAACTGAGCGGTACGGCCGCGGATCTGCTGGCCGCGGTACGGGCGGTGGAGAGCGGCGAAAAGCCCGTGCGGCGCCCGGTGGCCGAGCCCCCGGCGCCGCGCAGGGCCGAGCCGACGCCGACGCAGGCGCCGGCCAGGCCCGCGCCCGCGGCTCCGGTGGCTTCGGCCGCTCCCCCGGCCGAGGCGGTCGCGGCGGTGCGGGCGGTCCTCGACCAGGGCGGTGCGCCCGAGGCGCTCGCCGAGCGGGCGGTCGGGGTGCTCGGCGAGGGCGCGGAGCACCGACTTCGCGAGGATCCATGGCAGTTGCTCCGCGTGACGGGAGTGCGCCCGGACCACGCCGACGGCTTCGCCCTCGCGCTGCTCGGCGCGGACTGCGGTCCGGGGGACGAGCGCCGGGGCCGCGCCCTGACCGGCTGGCTCCTCGAACAGGCCGCGGTCGCGGGCCACACCGCGCTGGATGCCGGACTGCTCACGTCGGCGCTGGCGCAGCGGTCCGTGCCCGATCCCGAGGCCGCGGTGGAGAGCGCCGTCGCCGAGGGGGAAGTCCTCGTGTTCGAGGACGCGTTGGACACCGTCGCTGCCTTGGGTCAGGAAGGTGGCACCACGCAGGACGGCGAGGAGGACGAGGAAGGCGAAGGCCGTCCGGTCCGCGTGCTCTTCGGCCTGGAGCGCTATGCGCTCGCCGAGGAGAGCCTGGCCGACGGACTGGCCCGGGTGATCAACTCCGCGCCGAAGGAGGACGGTTGTCCGCCGGACGCCTGGAGCGCGGCCGCCGCGCAGGTCAAGGGCTCGGCGTCCGAGCTGATCCGCGCGGTGGGCGAGCACAGTCTGGTGCTGCACACCGGGGGTGAGCTGGCGCGGCGCTCGGAGCCGGAGGCCCTGCTCGCCGCGGCGGCGGGCCTGGGACTGCGGGTGTGCGGTCTGGCCCACACCCCCGAGGGGCGTGCCCGGCTGGACCGAGGGCTGAACGGAGAAGGGCCGGCCAAGGGCACGGTCGCCACGGTCGGCGGGCTCCTGGCCGGCACCGAGGGTCCCGGCCGGGACGCCGACGGCGCGCCGGCCGTCGACCTGCTCGTGGTGCTCGACGCCCCTCAGCTGGACGTCGAGAGCGCCGCGATGCTCGTCGAGTCCCTGCCCGACGGGGCCCGTCTCGTCCTCAGCGGCGATCCGGGGCTGCTGTGGTCGGCGGGCGCCGGCCGGGTGTTCGCCGATGTGCTCGCCGCGAAGGTCTGCCCGCAGATCGTCTCGCGCACGCCCGACCCCGGGCCGATCGGCGAGCTCGTCTCCGGGATCGGCATCGGCGAGCTGAACCAGGTCGAGGCGCCGGACAAGGAGGTCGTGATCGTGCCCGCCCGCGACCCCGGCGAGGCGGTGCACCGCACGGTCCAGCTGGTCGCCGACTCGATTCCGCGCGCGTTCGCCATCCCCGCGGAGTCCGCCCAGGTCATCACCACGGGACAGGGCGGCCCGGCCGGTACGCGCGCGCTGAACACGGCGCTCAAGGAGCGCCTCAACCCCGGCCCCGGCCGCTTCGGCGGCTTCGACCCCGGCGACCGGATCGTGCACACGCCGTCCGCGCACCGCACCGTGACGGGGCGCGTCGTGGGCGCCGACGCGCAGGGGCTGCGCCTGGAGTGCGACGGCACCGCCGTGGTCGTACCGAAGGAGCGGGTCGAGTCGTCGGTGCGGCACGCGTGGGCCCTCACCGCACAGGAGGCACTGGGGCGGACCTGGCCCGCGGTCGTGGCCGTCCTGCCCGGGGACGCGGCACAGTCCCTGACACGGGCGTGGGTGTACTCGGCGTTCAGCCGCGCCACCCGCCACCTCTCCGTGGTCCACGGCGTCGAGGGCGCCCTGCCCCACGCGGTCGCCGAGATCCCGGCGAAACCCCGCACGACCCGCTTGGAACGCCTGCTGCGCACCCAGGTACCGAGCCCGGGCACCGGCTGACGGCACCCCACCGGACCGCCGAAAGCCCCTGCGGAGAGCTCTCCGCAGGGGCTGACCCGTCCCGCGATGGGATCAGGTCGACGTACCCGACACGTCCAGCTCCTCGTCGAAGACCGCGCTCACGTCGAAGCGGCACACCACCCGCTGCGCGTCCACCGCATCGAACGGTGCGTCCAGCCACTCGCCCGGCTCCGCCGGCTCCTCCGCGGCGGTCACCCACAGCGTCGAGTCGCCCTCCTCCAGGCCGAACTCCTTGTGCCGTGAGGCGATTTCGTCCGGTTCGAACTCGCCGAACAGCACCCCGAGCGCCATGGGCGTGCTGCTGCCCGCCGACCCGGCCGAAGAGGCCTCGGCGACCGTGTCCGCGTCCAGGTCCGCCACGCGCTGTGCCTGGGCCAGCAGCCGCTGCGGCTCAACGACCGCGTAGTCGCGCCGGATCAGCACGCTCAGCGCACTGGGCTCGGCCGGGCCCGCATACGGCGGCAGCTCGTCCTCGGTGCCGGGGATCTCGAAGGGTGTGACCTCGTCGTAGGCGTCGTAGAGCAGCTCGTCGTACGCCTCCGCCGCGGCGGCCAGCTCGTTGAACGCCTCGTAGACGTCCGGGTCGTCCTCCCCCGACCGTCCCTCGACCGCGGCGAGGTGGCGGTCGAGCGCGGTCTTGACCGCCTCGGCGGCGGCACGTACCTCGGCAGCCGTGGGCTGCGCAGCATCAGACATGGGATAGACGCTATCCGTACCGGGCCGTTGCCCGCACAATAGATGCGATGGCCGAATACGAATTTCTCGACGTGTACGTGCCGCGCGGGGTCTCCCGCAAGGACACGGCTCGCCTGCTGACCGACCATGCCGAGTACGGACACTGGGAGTTGTACCGACTGACCCTGCGCCGCGACGGAAGCCGCCGGGTGCGGCTGCGCCGACGGATCATCCGTCAAGTGCGTGCGACGTGGTGACGTACCGCCGGACGACATGCGACAACGGAGTGGGGGGCCCCCGCCCCCCCGGGGCCCCCCCCCCCGGGGGGGGTGTGGGTGGTGGCGCCGGGGGGGCCCCCGGGGGGGGGGCCGCGGCCGCCCCGCGGCGACCCCCGCGGCCCGGG